>DASSIN010000161.1:0-58306 GCA_035691845.1 Candidatus Eiseniibacteriota bacterium
GCGGTCGTGCTCGCGACCGCGGCGCCGGACGCCGCCGCGCTGGCCGCGCCGCTCGTGCGCGACTGGCCGGGCGGCCGCGCCGCGATCGCGCGGCTCGAGGCGATCCCGGGCGTGCCGACGCTCACGCTGATCGCGGCCTACCCCGAGCGCGGCGAGCCGCTCGAGTTCGATCTGTGGTTCCCGCTCGAGACCACCATGCTGCACGCGATCTCCAACGAATCCGGCAAGCGCGCGCCGGCCGGCCGCCGTGTGCTGGTGCTGCAGGCGCGGCCCAACTACTCGGCCGCCCACCTCGACGCCGATCCCGCGGTCTGGAGCGCCGAGCTGCTGTGGGAGGCGTCCGAGCTGCTCGGCCGCTGGGCGGCGAAGCCGGCGTGGATCAGGACGCACGTGTGGCCGTTCGCGCGCGTGCGCGCGCGCCATCAGCTGGCGGAGCCGATCGTGCTGCGCGCCCCGGGCGGCGCCGCGCTCGCGTTCGCGGGCGACGCGTTCGGGCCCGAGGCGGGACTGGAAGCCGCCTACCTGTCCGGGCTCGCGGTGGGCGAGCGCATCGCCGCGCTGCTGCACGACCGCCAGCGCCGGCACGCACGCGCGTCGCGCGCGAGCGGCGCCGGCATCGCGCACGGCGGCGGCGTGGCCGATCCCGTCTAGCGGCTTTGGCCCCCAGCGTGGCCAGGCCCCAGGTTCCGTTGCTCGTCTCGAGCGAGTGGCTGGCCGGCCACCTGAACGACCCTGGGCTGCGCATCGCCGACGTGCGCTGGTCGCTGCTCGAGCGCGACAAGGGCCGGAACGCGTACGCCGGCGCGCACATCCCGGGCGCGGTGTTCGTGGACCTGGACACCGAGCTGGCGGCGGCGCCGGGGCAGGGGCCGGGACGGCACCCGCTGCCGGGCGCGGCCGGGTTCGCGGCGGCGATGTCGCGCGCCGGCGTAGGTCCCGACACGCACGTGATCGCGTACGACTTCGGCGACGGCTCGACCGCCGCGCGGCTGTGGTGGCTGTTGCGCCATTTCGGGCACGAGCGCGTGTCGCTGCTGGACGGCGGGATCGCGCGCTGGCAGGCCGAGGGCCGGCCGCTCGAATCGCGCGTGCCCGAACCCGCGCCGGGATCGTTCGGCGCGCGGCCCCGCCCGGAGCTGGTGGTGGACGCCGAATTCGTGGAGCGCGCGCGCCACGATCCGCGCACGCTGCTGCTCGACACGCGCGCCAGGGAGCGCTACGAGGGCCGGTTGGAGCCGGTGGACCCGGCCGCGGGCCACATCCCGGGCGCGAACAGCCATCCCTACGCCGCCAACGTGCGCTCGCCCGAGGACCCGCGCTTCCTGCCGCCCGCGGCGCTGCGCGCGCGGTTCGAGTCGCTCGGCGCCGGCCGCGCGCGGCGCATCGTGTGCTATTGCGGCAGCGGCGTGAACGCGTGCCAGAACGTGTTCGCGCTGGCGCTGGCGGGATTCGAGGACGCGCTGCTGTACGAGGGCTCGTGGAGCGACTGGTGCAGCGTGCCCACGCACGCGGTGGCCACCGGCCCGCGACCCTGATCGCGCGCGCACGCGCGAACGGCCCGGGCGTTGGCCCGGGCCGTTCCGTTTCCGGCGCGTGCGGCGGCTACCAGCGCGGCGGCCGCGCGAACCCCACCTGGCCGTGCTCGCGCTCCCACAGCCGGTCGTCGCCGTGGTCGGGGACGATGCCGAGCGCGCGCAGGCCGGACTCGTACTCGTAGCGCAGCACCAGCCGGTCGGTGGCGTTGCGCTGGGCGTCGAAGTGCGTCTCCGCCACGGGATCGTGCTTCGCCTCGCCCCAGCCGGTGCCGGGGTAGTTCTGCGCCTCGGGCGCCAGGCCCTGCGCGTCCGGCGCCGCCTTGCGCATGCCGTCGGCCTGCGCGCGCGGCGCGGCCTCGGGCGCCTCGTTCGAGCGATAGCCGTCGCGCAGCAACGGCTGCCACACCGGCGTCACCTCGGCGAACGTCGTCACGCGGATCCAGCCCATGTCGCCGTTCGCCTGCCCGCTGCGCTCGGCGTACGAGCGGCTCTCGTCCACGAACCGGAACTGCCGCACCTCGTCCAGCGACGTGCGCCAGCCGCGGATGGTCGCCGTCTCCCACGGCCCGAGCACGTACATCGGCTCGTTGCGCGAGCCCGACGAGCGCTCGCCGTTCACCACGTTGAGCCCGTCCACCGCCAGCACCACGCCCACGCGGCGGCCGGTGCGGTTGGTGAGCTGGAGCGCGTACGGACGACCCTGCTCCGCCTCGAAGTACCAGCGCACGCCCGGGCTCCAGAACCGGCCGGCGTCCGCTTTGGGGTAGAGCGGCGCGCTCTCGCCGCCGACCAGCACCTGCACCGACACCAGCCGGCCGGTGACGGCATCGTCGCTGGGGGACACGGCATCGCGCTCGCGCCAGTCCTGCGCGTGAGCCGGAACGGCGCACGCCAGCGCGGCGAGCAATGCCAGCGCCGCGATGCGCGGCTGCGGGCGGCGGATCGGCACGGGGACGGGCTCGGGAGCGCGCGGCGGCTGCGACCAACCGCGCGCGAGCCGGATGTTCGTGGGGTGGACGACGGCGTTCATGGCAACCTCCTCGCGGGTGCGCCGGCGGTCAGGTCGCCGGCCTCGTTGACGGTGATTGCACGAACTACGCCGCGTCCGGGCCGCGCATTCCCGGGCCCCGCAATCGCCACGTTTCCGTGGGGTTGCACGCGCAGCAGGGGAAGCGGCGTGGCCGCCGGTGTCCCGTTCCGTTCAGCACCCGCGAATCGCCCGCGCCACGCAGGTCGTGAATCCGCCACACCTGCTGGGCCGCGCGAAGAGTCGCGTGCCATCCCGAGTCAGGCCGGCGCGCCCGTCCCGGCTCAGGCGGCCATCACCACGCCATGATGCTGTAGCCGGCGTCGACCATCAGCACTTCACCGGTGACGCCGCTCGACAGGTCGGACAGCAGGAACAAGCCCGCGCGGCCGACCTCCTCCTTGGTGATGTTGCGCTTGAGCGGGGCCTTGTCGGCGTGCTTCTTCAGCATGTCGGTGAAGCCGTGGATGCCGCGCGCGGCCAGCGTGCTGACCGGGCCGGCCGAGATCGCGTTGACGCGCACGTTCATGGGCCCGAGCTCGAACGCCAGCTGGCGCACGCTCTGCTCCAGCACCGCCTTGGCGCTGCCCATCACGTTGTAGCTCGGCACCGCGCGCTCGGCGGCGAGGTAGGACAGCGTCACGATGCTGCCGCCCTGCTTCATCAGCGGCAGCACGTGGCGGGTGACGCGCAGCAGCGAATAGGCGCTGACGTCGAGCGCGAGCTGGAACCCCTCGACCGGCGTGTCCACGAACCGGCCTTCGAGATCCTCCTTGCGCGCGAACGCGACCCCGTGCACCAGCATCTCGATCGACCCCCACGCCGCTTCCAGCGCGTGCGCCACCGCCGCCACCTGGTCCTCGCGCGTGACGTCGCACTCGAGCACGCGCGTGCCCGGCAGCGTCGCCGCCAGCTCCTCGACGCCCGCCTTCAGCCGCTCGCCGGCGTAGGTGAGGCACAGCGCCGCGCCGGCGGCGTGGAGTTGCTGGGCGATGGCCCACGACAGGCTGCGATGATTGGCCACGCCCAGCACCAGCGCGTGGCGGCCATTGAGATCGATCGACACCATGCGTCCTCCGCCCGGGATGTGCGGCTGGGTCACGCCGCCCTGCGCGACTCCCACACGCGGATCGGCAGGATGATCACCTGCACGCCCGCGAACTGCAGCCGGCGCTGGATCGAGAACGCGGTTTCGTGGTGCAGCGAGCGCGAGAACAGGTTCTCGCGCTGGAACACGAGCTGGCCCGCGAACACCACCGAGCGCCGGAACTCCTTCACCAGGTCGAGCACCATGTTCTCCAGCTCGGCGATCAGATCGGTGCCGATCACGTAGCGGTACTCGGCGTACACCCCGAGCCGCTGCGCGAACTGCACGTACTGCTCGAGATCGCCGCGCACCTTGCCCTCCAGCGCCTCCAGGTCCTGCACGCCCTTGAACTGGCCGGAGTCCACCACGCCCACGGCGCAGAACACGAAGTTCTTGTAGTAGCGTGGGAACATGCGCTGGATGGTGAGCAGCGTGTGCAGCCCGAGCCCGCCGTAGGATTCGACCAGCACGATCGCGGTCGGGCCGTCCACCGACAGCTCGGCGGTGTGCGCGGGCTCGTGCAGCGGCAGGTTGGACAGCTCCTCGTCCAGCGAGCGCAGCATCGCGCGCACGCGCACGTAGTGCCGGCGCACCACGCTGCAGTAGGCGATCAGGAACCCGGTCGCGACCAGCGTCACCCAGCCGCCCTGCCCGAACTTGATCACCGACGTGACGAGCAGGATCACGCCCGTCACGCACGTGCCGAGCGCGGCCACGAAGATGCGCCGGCGCCAATGGTGCTGCTCGCGGCGCGTGAGCCACCAGTGCCGCACCATGCCGAGCTGCGACAGCGTGAACGTCATGAACACGTTGATCGAGTACATCACGATCAGGATGTGCACCTGGCCGCGCGTGTAGGCCAGCACCAGCAGCGCGGCCAGCCCCATGCCGATGACGCCGTTCTGGGTGACGAGCCGCTCGGACAGGTGCGCGAACCGCTTCGGCACCCACAGATCCACCGCCATCGCCGCCAGCGTGCGCGGGCCGGCCACGAACCCGGTCTGCGCGGCCACGAACAGCAGCGCGCCCTCGGCCAGCAGCGTCAGCGTCACCACCGCGGGCCCGATCTGGAATCCGCCCACGCGCCAGCCGGCGGTGAGCGCCGACCACAGCGACGCGTTCAGCGTGCGGCCCTCCTCGAACCGGACGTTGGCGAGCAGGTAGCACAGCAGGATGCCGCCGGCCATGAACGCCAGCGAGCACGCCATGTACAGCATCGTGCGCCGGCCGGTGGCCACGCGCGGCTCGCGCAGGATGTCGGTGCTGTTGCTGACCGCCTCGATGCCGGTGAACGTGCCGCCGCCGAGCGAGTAGGCGCGCAGGAACACCACGATCACGCCCCACAGGCCGATCTCGCCGATCGCGCGGCGCGTGTCGGCCAGCGTGTCGGGCACGACGCTCGGCACCTGCGCGCCGTGCACGACCACGCCGTACAGGATCAGCGCCACGTGCGTGAGCATGAACGCGACGAAGATCGGCGTCAGCACCTTCACCGATTCCTTGACGCCGCGCAGGTTCAAGCCGGTGAGCATCGCCACCACCGCGAACTCGACCGGCACCCGCCACGGCAGCCAGCCGTGCGGCAGGAACGAGAAGATCGCGTCCACGCCGGAGGCGATCGAGATCGCGATCGTGAGCACGTAGTCCACGACCAGCGCGCACCCCGACACCAGCCCGGGCACGGGCCCGAGCAGCTTGGTGCCCACCAGGTAGCCGCCGCCGCCGCTCGGGAACAGCTCGATGATCTGGCTGTACGAGGCCGAGATCAGGAACACGGTCACCATCATCGCGACGGCGAGGTAGAGCGCCAGGTGGACGTGGCCGCCGAGGTGGAGGTAGGCCTCCTCGGGGCCGTAGGAGGAGGACGACAGGCCGTCCGAGCCCAGCCCCACCCACGCGAAGAACGCGACCAGCGCGAGGGTGTGATGGATGCCCGGGTCGAGCAGATTTCGGGGGCCACCGAGCAGAATCGAGCGCCAGCGTCCGGGCACGGCGCGCAATCTACGGGGGCGGCGGGATTTCGGCAACGGCCCGCCCGCCGCGGCCGCGTGCGCCGGGCGCGGATTCCACGGCCCGCCCGTCGCGGCCGCGTGCGTTACCCTCGATGGCTGGAGCGCACGATGACACCCACTCGCGAACACCCGGGCCGCGCGGCGGCCGCGCTGGCGCTGACGCTGGCGCTCGGCGCCGGCCGGGCGCACGCCGCGCCGCCGGCGTTCACGCTGTTCGGCTGGGTGAGTCCGCCGCCCGCCTACACCACGGACGCCCACGTGGCCGAGATGGCGGCGGCCGGGCTCACGCTGATGCTGCCCGCCCAGGACGACTCCGGGCGGGTCGAGGACAACCGCGTGCGCCTCGACCTGGCGGCCGCGCACGGGCTGAAGTGCATCGTGTGGGACAACCGCTTCGAGCGCGTGGCGAGCCTGGGCGACACCACGGCGGCCGGCGGAGCGCTGCTCGATTCCATCGTGGCCGACTATCGCGACCATCCGGCGATGTTCGGCTACTACCTGGGCGACGAGCCGACGCGCGACCTGTGGCCGCTGCTCGGGCGGCTGTTCGCCGAACTGCACGCGCGCGACCCGGTCCATCCGGCGTGGAACAACCTGCTCGGTCGGATCGTCTATCCCGACACGGCCAGCTTCCACGCCGAACTGCACGACTACGTCGCGGCCGTGCATCCGGCGGTGCTGTCCGACGACCACTACGATTTCGCGGTCGACGGCGACGTGCACGAGTTCTTCGAGAATCTCTCCGGCCTGGCGGCCGAGGCGCGCGGCGACGGCCTGCCGTTCTGGGTCACGGTGCTGCTCGTCCAGCACACCGGGTTCCGGCAGCCGACGCCCGCGATGCTGTCGTGGCAGGCGGCGATGGCGGTGGCGTACGGCGCGCGGGGCGTTGGCTACTTCACGTGGTGGACGCCGCAGCCGGTGTCGTTCTACACGTTCGCGCCCGCCGTGATCGACACCGACGGGCGGCAGACCGCGTGGTATCCGTTCCTCGAGTGGTTCGATCCCGCCCTGCGCGCGGCGGGGGAGACGCTGGCGCCGCTCGCATGGCGGGCCACGCTGCACGCTGGCGGAACGCCGCCCGGCGCGCAGCCGTTCGTGCCCGACGCGGACCTCGCCGGCGTCCAGGGCCGCGCCGCGATCGGCGAGTTCGCGGACGCCTCGGGCCGGCGCACGGTGATGGTGGTGAACGCCGATTCGCTGGCGCCGCAGCGCGTGACGCTGGCGTTCGCGCCCGTGTTCGATCTCGAACGCCTGGGTGGTGCCCAGGGGAGCTGGGGTCCGATCGCGGTGCCCGGCGACGGCACCGTGCCGCTCGACCTGCCGGCTGGCGGGTTCGCGGTGCTGCGGTTCCGCGGACTTTCGGCGGTTTCACCCACCGGGATGGCCCGGTTGACTGCCATCCCGTCACCCGCGCGCGGCCGCGTCTCCCTGGCAGTGTCCGGGGCGCTCGAAGCCGGCCAATTGGAGGTGCTGGACGCCGCGGGGCGCAAGGTATGGTCGACCCGAACGCGTGCCGGAGACGTCACGTTGGCATGGGAGGGACAACGCGACGGGGCGGGCTTCGCGGCCCCGGGGGGCTATTTCGCCCGACTGACGACCCGGCAGGGCGTTGCGACGACGCGCTTCGTTTGGCTCGGGAAACACTGATCTTGGACCTTGCGACTGCCGATATTTCTCTTGACGAACCCGCTGCCCAGGCGAGAATTTCAAGGAAGGAAATGCGCAGGTTCCGGTGCGGTCGTCCCATGGATCGGGTTCGCTTGTCCGCATTCGCGCGGGCGGGCACGGCCGGACCCCCCACCTCGGGACGGCGCCGGGCTCCGCAGATCGCGCGGGGTCGAATTGGGTAGCGGCTCAGATGAAGAAACGGATGTCTCCAGCTGGCCTGCATCTTCGCCTCGTCGTCTTCCAAACACCCAAGGAGGAATCATGAAGAAGTCTCTACTCCTCACCGGCGCCATGATGCTGTTCGCCGCCGCCGCGTTCGCGAGCGGGGTGAACCTGACGTGGTCGTCCACCGGTTGCTGGACCGAAGATCCGCATGCGAACAAGGCGTTCGCGTGCAACTCGAACACCGGCAGCAACGTGCTCACCTGCTCGTTCGCGCCCGCCAACGACGAGCCCACGTTCGTGGGCATCGAGAGCATCGTCGATCTGCAGGCGGACGCCGCGACCGTGCCCGCGTGGTGGGAGTTCTTCTCGGGCGGCTGCCGTTCGACGGCGCTGTCGGCCAGCGCGGACTTCACGACCGCCTCGCAGGTGTCGTGCGTTGACGTGTTCGCGGGCCTCGCGGGCGGCGGCATCACCGCGTACAAGACCATGGCCAACTTCGTCGGCGTGCCCGAGGTGTTCACGCCTTACGGCGGGCGCATCAAGGCGGCATTCGCGGTGGCGACCGAGGCTCCGCTCACGGCCGGCACCGAGTACTACGCCGACAAGATGTCGATCAGCAACGCCAAGAGCACCGGCACGGGTTCGTGCGCGGGCTGCGCGACCGGCGTGACGATCGTGCTGAACCAGATCCGCTCGGGCGAGACCTCGGGTGCCTTCGAGATCCTGAACAACGCCATCAGCAGCCAGTGCGTGACCTGGCAGACCAGCAGCATCTCGTGCGCCGCGGTGCCGGTGCACAACAGGAGCTGGGGCCAGATCAAGTCGCTGTACCGGTAGTCATTCGCATCAGGCGCGAGGCGGCCGCCCGCAGGGGCGGCCGCCTTCGTGTTGGGGGGCCGATCGCCGCGTGCCAATTGCACGCCGCCTGGGGCATGCTTCCGCCGTGACCCGCGCCCGCGCATCGCTCGCTTCGCTGTCGCGCGCCATCGTGCGCTGCGAGCGCTGTCCCCGGCTGCGCGCGTGGTGCGGCGAGGTGGCGAGCGTCAAACGCCGCGCGTACCGTGACGAGACCTACTGGGGCCGCCCGGTCCCCGGGTTCGGCGATCCGCACGCCCGGCTGCTGGTCGTGGGGCTCGCGCCCGCGGCGCACGGTGGCAATCGCACGGGCCGCGTGTTCACGGGCGACTCCAGCGGCGACTGGTTGTACGAGGCGCTGCACCGGTTCGGGTTCGCGAGCCAGCCGCAGTCGGTGAGCCGCGACGACGGGCTGACGCTGAATGACGCGTGGATCACCGCCGCCGCGCGCTGCGCGCCGCCCGACAACCGTCCGACGCCAGCCGAGCTCGAGACGTGCGGCCGGTGGCTCCAAGCCGAGCTGGCGCTGCTCGAGCGCGTGCGCGTGGTCGTCACCCTGGGCCGCATCGCGCACGAGCGCTGGCTGCGCGCGGCGGGGCACTGGCGGCGCCCGGCCGCGGCGCGACCGAAGTTCGCGCACGGCGCCGAGTGCCGGATCGAGGACGGCACCTGGCTGATCGCCTCGTACCACCCGAGCCGCCAGAACACCCAAACGGGCCGGCTCACGCGCGCGATGTGGCACGAGGTGTTCCGCCGCGCGCGCGCGCGCCTCGAACCCGGCGGCCCGCGCGATCGCGCTTGACGGCCGCCGCCGGGCGGGCGCAAGGTGCGCGCATCGTTCGGGTGCCCGCATTCGCGGGTGAAAAGGGAAGGGGGTGCGAATCCCCCGCGGTCCCGCCACTGTGATGGGCTTCCCGGGTTCACGACGCCACTGTTCGCAAGAATGGGAAGGCGAGCCCGGGTGACGCTCTCAGTCAGGAAACCTGCCCGGGCTGTACGAGCCTGTCTGCTCCGGTGAAGAGCGGCGCCCGATCGAGCCCACGTTCCCGTGGCTCCCGAGGTCCCGTTCGCGGCCGCGAGCGGGGCCTTTCGATTGGGCGCGCGCGACGCCGTGATCGGACTCCTGCTGCTGGCCGTGCTCGCCGTTGCGGCGCGCGATTCGCTCACGCCTGGGCCCTCGCCGGCCGCGCCCGATTCCGTCGGCGCGCGTTCCGCCGCGCCTTTCGCCGGCGCCCGCGACTCGGTGCTGCTGTTGCCCGAGGTGCGCGTGCGCGCGCCGCGCGTGCCGGCCGCCCTGCGCCGCATGCCGACGGTGTTCGTGCGCGAGCTGGACGCCGCCCATCAGCTGCAGGCGGTGCGCTCGCTGCCCGAGCTGCTGGCGCGGGCGCCGGGCGTCAGGGTGCTGGACTACGGCGGGCTCGGGGCGTTCAGCACGATCTCGCTGCGCGGCAGCGCGCCCGACCAGGTGGCGGTGCTGCTCGACGGCGTGCCGCTGACGGGCGCCGCCCGCGGCGTCGTCAACCTGGCCGATCTGCCCGCCACCGCGATCGAACGGGTCGAGGTGTATCCCTACGCCGCGCCGCTGGCGTGGGGCGCGGCGCTGCCGGCGGGAGCGGTCAACTTCGTGACCGCCGCGGACGCGGGGCTGCGGGCGTTGCGCGTCGCGCGCGGCTCGTTCGGCACGTGGGAGACCGCGGGTGGCGCAGGCTGGGGCGGTCCCATGGCGAGCGCCGTGGTGCATGCCGGCTACCAGGGTTCGCGCGGCGACTTCCGCTACCTCGACACCCACGGCACGCCGTTCGAGCCCGGCGACGACGCGGAGCGCACGCGCGCCAACGATCGCTTCGACGCGTTCGCGGGCCTCGCCTCGCTGCGCGCGCGACGCGGCGCGTGGTTCGCGCGCGCGCACGAGGACCTGCTGCGCCACGCGCAGGGCCTGCCCGGGCTGGGCGCGGTGCCGGCGCTGCATGCGCGGCTCTCGATGCTGCAGTCGCTCACCGTGCTCGACGCCGGTCGCGACCCCTCCGCGGACTGGCCGGGCGTGGAGCTGGAAGCGGGCATGGACCGCCAGCGATCCCGGTTCCAGGACCTGGGCCTGCCGGATCGCGGCGAGCTGGGCGGCACGCGCCACGACACGGACGACATGATCGGCGCCGAGCGCGGGCGCGTCGCGGCGGTGGAGAGCTGGCGCGCGTGGCGGCTGGAGGGCGAGGCCGACGTGCGCGCCGAGCACGCGCGGCTCGCCGACGCCGCGGACGGGCTGCCCGATCCCGCGCCGAGCTGGCGCCACGCGCACGGCGCCTCGGGCACGCTGCGATGGTCGCCGTGGCGCGGCCGCATCACGCTGCAGGGCGCGCGCCGCTGGGAGCGCGTGACGGATCGCCTGCACCCGGCCGGCCTGGGCGTGCCCGCGATCGTGGTGGCGCGCGAGGTCGCCACGCCGCAGCTCGGCGCGCGCGTGGCGCTGCCGGCGGGATGCGAGCTGCGCGGCAACGCCACCGACGCCGAGCGCGTGCCCGATTTCACCGAGCTGTTCGGCAATCAGGGCACGGTGTCGGCCAACCCCCGGCTGCGCCCCGAGCGCGTCCGCTCGGCCGACGCCGGGCTCGCGTGGCACGGCGCGCGCGGCGCGTGGCGGGCGAGCGGCTCGTGGGCGCACTTCGGCTCGCGCGCCCGCGATCTCGTGCTGTGGTGGAAGAACTCGCCCAACACCGTGCAGGCGCTGAACGTGCTCTCGGCGCGCATCACGGGCGACGAGCTGGCATGGGCGGCGGCGACGCCGGGCGGGTTCGAGCTGTCCGCCTCCGGCACCTGGCAGGACGCGCGCAACACCGCCGCCGTGCCGGCGTACGCCGCCGGCAAGGCGCTGCCGCTGCGCCCGCGCGCGCTGGTCTCGGCCGCGCTGGCGTGGCGCCACGGGCCGCTCGCGCTCTCCGCCGACCTCCAGCACCTCGGCGCCGACGCGCTCGACCCCGCCAACCGCCAGCGCGTGCCCGCCCGCACGCTCACCGGCGCCACGCTGGCGTGGGCGTGGGGCGCGGACGCGGCCGACGCGCCCGCGGCCGACGCGCCCGCGGCGCGCAGCCTGACCGTGATGTTCGAAGTCCGCAATCTCGGCGACGTGCGCGCCTCCGATCTCGGCGGCTTTCCGCTGCCCGGTCGCAGCGTGTTCGTCGCGCTCGAAGCCCGCCATTCGCGTTCCCAGGATTCCGCGCCATGACCATGGCGCCCGTGATGCCGAACGAGGAGACCATGATGCCGTATCCGCGCCACACCCTCGCGCTGCTGCTGCTGGCCGCCACCGCCGTTTCCGCCCATGCCTCGACGCATGCCTACGTGCTCACCAGCGACTACTCGAATGGCGGCGTGAGCGTGGCCGACCTCGCCACGCGCACGATGACACGCGACGTCGCCACCGTGTACGAGGACGCGGTCGAGCGCTGGTATCAGGGCAGGCTGTACGTCGTGAACCGCTACGGCGCCGACAACGTGCAGGTGATCGATCCGGCCGCCGGCTACGCCACCGTCAAGCAGTTCTCGGTCGGCAGCGGCAGCAATCCGCAGGACATCGCGCTGGTGTCGCCGACGCGCGCATACGTGTCGCGCCTGGGTTCGCCCGATCTGCTGATCGTGAACCCCACGACCGGCGCCACGCTCGGCAGCGTGTCACTGGCGGCGTTCGCGGACGCCGACGGCAATCCCGAGGCGGCGCGCATGACGCTGGTGCCGCCGTTCCTGTTCGTGGCGCTGCAGCGGCTCACGAACTTCCAGCCGCAGCAGGCGGCGATGGTGGCGGTGGTGGACACGCGCGCCGACACGCTGTACGACACCGACCTCGCGACCCCCGGCGTGCAGGCGATCACGCTGCCGGCGAAGAACCCGGTCACCACGTTCACCGTGCTGCCCGACGGGGCGCCGTATCCCGATCTCCATCTGCTGATCGGCTGCGCCGGGGCCTACGGCGCGGCCGACGGCGGGATCGCGGACATCGTCGTCACCGGGCTGGCCGAGAACCCGCACCCGGCGATGGCGAGCGCGGGGCTGATCGCGACCGAGGCCGCACTCGGCGGCGACGTGGTGGGCGTCGCCTACTATCTGCCGGATCACTCGTACGCCGTCGTCAGCGACGCGTCGTTCAACACCCGGCTCGTGGCATGGGATCCGCGCACCGGCGGCGTGGTCGGCACCGTCTACGATCCGGGCGGATTCTCGATCGCCGATGCCGCGGTGAACGACCGCCGCGAGCTGTGGGTGTGCGACAACGGCCTCGCCGCGCCCGGCGTGCGCGTGTTCCGCGCGGGCGCCGACAGCCTGCTCGCCGGCCCGCTCGATGCCGGCCTGCCGCCCGTCGGCGTCACCTTCGACGAGCTGGAGGACGTTCCGGCCGGCGTTCCAGGCCCGACGCCGCCCGCGTTCGCGCTCGCGCGGCCGACCCCAAACCCGGCGCTGCGTGTCGCGCATCTCGCGCTCGCGACGCCGCGCGACACGCGCGTGCGCGTTCAGGTGTTCGACGCCGCCGGACGTCGTGTCGCCACGCTGTTCGACGGCATCGCGCGAGCCGGAACCCTCGCGCTCGACTGGGACCTGAAGGATCGGTCCGGGAACGCGGTGGCGGCTGGGGTGTATGTCGTCCAGGCCGACGGCGAAGGGGCGAGATCGGAAGGGAAAATCGTCGTCCTGCGCTGACACTCCGGGTTTTGGCCTTGCATTGCGGCAGAAAATGGGCGACAAACTGCCCCGCCGGGAGACAGAGTGTCGCGTGTCGCCGCAACGCCAAGGCGGCCGCGACGCTCCACGATCGATTCGCACGCGGGCCGTGACAGGCTGTCCCGATTCGCTACGGAACGCGTGCGATGGCGATGTGCCGCGAGGCCGCGCGGCATCGCGCAAGTCGTTCCACCCCAGGAGATTTCACCGGCTGCGAGAATTGCGGCTCGTTGGCCCCGTGCTTGCTGCGCGATGAGGCGGAAGTGACGGCCTCGCCGACGCCGCGCGCGGGCGTCATTTCGACCGGAGCGCGATTCGCGACCGGGCGCACGCCTGGTCAACCCCTGCGAACGTTCCTCCACACTCCGAAGCCACGCCGTTGCTGTTTCGGTCCGCCCCCGAGGGACTTGCTCGCCCTCCGCATGGAGGAATATTGCGTTTTCGACCCTTGCCGATGCTCCTCGTCGTTGCATGCGCAGCATGGCCGCTGCTCGCGCAAGGTTCCGAAATCGACTCCGATCCTTCGACTCCGCCCCCCGCCCCAGGCAGCCCTTCGCCCACGATCGCGCAGAGTCCCACCGGCAACGCCATCACCGTCACGCTGGCCTGGACGGCGCCCGGTGACGACAGCTTGAGCGGGATCGCGACCGCGTACGACATGCGCTACTCCAGCGCGCCGATCTACGACTGGAACTTCGGCAGCGGCACGAAGGTGATCGGCATGCCGGTGCCGGGCGCGCCCGGCACGCTGCAGTCGGTGGCGGTGTCGAACCTGCTGTCCGGCACCACCTACTACTTCGCCATCAAGACCGCCGACGAGCGCGGCAACTGGTCCGGGATCTCGAACGTCGTGGTCAAGACCGGCGGCACCGCGTCCACGCCGGGGATCGCGATGGGCGAGCTCGATTTCGCCGCGCCCAGCCCCAATCCGGCGCGTTCGAGCACCAGCTTCCAGTTCGCGCTTCCGCACGAGGACCGCGTGCAGGCCGACGCCTTCGACATCATGGGCCGGCACGTGCGCACGCTGCTCTCCGGCACCAGGCCGGCGGGCCACGGCCAGGTGTCGTGGGACTTGAGCGACGAGGCGGGGGCCGCGCTGCCGGCCGGCATCTACCTGGTGCGCGCGACGCTCGGGAACCAGAGCTTCAACCGGCGCGTGGTCATCGTGAGGTGACGTGGCGGCGCACGAGCGCCATTCGACGGCCGGGCGGCATCGGATCCTGCATCTCGCCATGCGGCCTGCTTCCGACCCGCCCGCGATCCGGGCCCCGGCATCCGCTGGGGCCCGTCTTGCTGCCGGCTCTGGCGTCCCTGCGCGCGGCGTTCAGCCGGCGAGCGTGATGCGGGTGGTGCAGCGTTCGCCCGGGATCGGCGCCACCAGGCGCGGGGCCGGGGCGCGCAGCGCGAACCGCGACGCCACCTCGCCGGGCTCGATCCGCCACGGACCGGCGCCCTCGGCCTCGAACACGGCGCACACTGCGCCCACGCGCACGTCGGCGCGCGCCCCGGACAGGCGCGGTTCGGCGCCGGCGCCGAGCGGGAACGCGAGCATGGCGTCGGCGCCGCGCACGCGGTCGCGCACCGTCATCGCCTGCGGCGTCACCTCCACCGCGCGCCAGTGCCATTCGCCGCTCCACCATTCGCACCGCCAGCCGTCCTCCGCCGCCGCCACCTGCGCACGCGCGCCCCACAGGAACGGCCCCAGCGCGCGGCTCTGGCTGCGCCCGCCGAACGTCACGGTGGCGTGCGCCGGCGTCGAACGGCAGCGCTCGCGGGCGGCCGGATCGCCGTGGTACGCGAACGTGCCGGGATCGGCGATCACCGCGCGATCGCCGTGGTGGAGCGTGACCGACAGCGCATCGGCGTGGCCGTGCGCGGCCAGCGAGCCCAGGCCGAGCGGTCCGTGGTCGAACGTGACGAGCCAGGGTCCCTGCCGCCACACGGTGTAGCCGCCGGCGGGGAACGCGTGGCGACCGTCCCCGGCCGCGCGCGGCGCGGTCGTGCGGCCGGCGAGCACGCGCGCGAGCGCGGCATCGTCCGCCAGCGCCGGCTGGCCGAGCCAGGCGGCCAGGGCATCGCCCACGCGGTCGAGACGGGTGGCGTCGTCGCCGGCCAGCAGGATGCGGCCGTCGTCCTCGTCGCCGACGTGCGGCATGCCGCCACCCGGCAGCCGGATCGCGCGCGCGAATTCCAGCGAGCGCGCGAGCCGCGCCCGCAGCGCGTCCGGCGCCTTGCGCCCGGCGGCTTCGCCCGCGATCAGCGCCGCCAGCGCCAGCTCCCACACGAACGGCAGGTAGCCGAACGCCTGCTCGGCGGGCACGCCGTCGTCCAGGATCTGGCGCGGCAGCTCGTGCGCGATGCCGGCGAGTCCGCGCTCCAGCAGCGGCTCGGCCGCCACCAGCGCCGGGAACGCGCCGCCCGCCACGGCGAGCGCGGCGTACTCCGCCAGCAGGTGGTTGTTGGCGCTCGAGCCCAGGCTCAAGTGATCGCGGCACCACAGTGCCTGCTGGCCCGCGAAGCTCGCCAGCTCGCGCGCGTCGAACGCGCGGCGCTCGCCCGGGTCCAGCAGCGCCAGCGTCCAGGTCAGCGCGATCGTCCGCACCGCCATCTCGATCCCGCTCGTGTGATGGATCCCGAACCCGACCGGCTGGCGCTGCACGAAGTCGTGCGCCCAGCGCGCGGCGCGCGCGATCGGGGCGGGATCGCCGGTCACGTGGCCGGCGAGCGCGAGCACCGGCAGCGTGGTGAGCCGGCCCAGCTCCCACGTCCACTTGGGATCGCCCGCGGCGGCGGCGTGGTAGTCGAGCGTGCGCGCGGGCTGGGCGGGCCAGCGCGCGCCGGAGCGCGGATCGGCGTCCCACGCCGGCGGATCGGCGAGCCGCACCGGGCGCCCGAACGCGCTCCACTCGCCGCGGCCGAGCGCGCTCGCCTGCTCGATCGCCGCCTCGAATCCGGCCGCGCCGCGCCCCGGCCGGTGCGCGAACCGGTCGAGCCGGTCGGGCGCGGAGGCGCGCGGCAGCATCTTGTCGGCGAGCGCTCCGGCCGGACCCAGGTACCACGCGGCTCCGGCGCGATCGCGCAGCGCGATGCCGGCGCGGTGCAGCACCTCGCCCGGGCTCATCGCGCGCAGGCGATCGAGCTTCCAGCGCGCGCCGCTCACGCGCGCTCCGCGATCGCGCGCGCCGGCAGCGGCGCCAGGGGCGGCACGGCGGTCGCGGGATCGCCGGGCAGGAACTCGAGCGGGCTGCCGGCGAGCACGGCGCGCACGTGGCCCGCGAGCCGCGCGCAGATGCGGTCGGGATGGAACAGGGCGATGTCGTGGGTGAGCGCGTCCGCCAGTCGCTGGCGCAGCGCGGGGTCGCCCACCAGCCGCTCGATCGCGTCCGCCAGCGCGGCCACGTCGCCCGAAGGCACGAGCAGGCCGTTCGCGCCGTCGCGCACCAGATCGGGGATCGCGCCGACCGGCGTCGTGACCACCGCCAGCCCGAACGCGCCGGCCTCGTGCAGCACCACGGGCACGCCCTCGGCGTGGCTCGGCAGCACGAACAGCGTCGCGCGCCGGTACTCGCGCCACAGCGCCTCGCCCATCTTGAGCCCGGCCATCTCCACCTGCTGCTCCAGGTTCAGCGCCGCGCGCCGGGCCAGCACCGCCGCCTCGTCGCCGGGGCGCTGCGGCGGCCCCACGATCGTGAGCGGCACGACGAGCCCGCGCTCGCGCAGCCGCGCCAGCGACTCCAGCAGCTCCCCCGTGCCCTTGCCGGCGCCGAACTGCCCGACCACGAGCGCGCGCAACTCGCGCGCCCGCTCCGGGCGCGGCGCCGCGGCCGCGGCCAGCACCTCGCGGCGGAACGTGGACGGCACGACGAACGTGGGACAGCGGCAGAACGCGGCCAGCAGCGGGCGCCACGGCTCGCCCAGCAGCAGCATGCGGTCGAACGCGCCGAACATGGCGCGCATCCACGCGCGCTCGGGTCCGCGGCGCGCGAGCGTGCGCGCGATGTCGCCGGCGTGCTGGTGCCCGATCACGCGCGCGCCGGCGCGGCGCACCACGCCCGCCAGCGCGAGGTCGCGCAGCACGGCCGAGAAGTTGCCCGCCACCGGCACGTACGCGACGTCCGGCCGGAACCGCGCCGCCCGCGTCGCGGTGCGGGAGATGTGGCGCGCCGCCCACGCGAAGTTGGCGGCGTCGAACCGACCCTGCGTCTCCTTGGGGCGGTGCTTGGTGATGTCGGCGTGCGCCAGCTCGAACGCGTCGAAGGCGTGCGACTCCAGCACCGCCTGCGTCATCGTCTCCACGCCGCCGACGGGCGGAGGGAGCGGCCCCACCACGAGCAGCCGCGGTTTCAGCGCCGCCACCGCCCACGATCCACGCGCATCGCGAACCGCCCGCGATCCACGCGCATCGCGACGCGCGGCGAGCCGCTCACCGCAGCACCACGATCGGCCGCGTGATCGCTTGCGCTCCCGCCGCGAGCCGCGCCAGGTAGACGCCGGGCGCGACCGGCCGGCCGAGATCGTCGGCCAGATCCCACGCCAGCGCGTAGCGGCCGGCGGCGTACGGCGCGGCCGCCAGCGTGCGCACGCGGCGGCCCTGCACGTCGAGCACGTCGAGCGCCACGCGCGCGGCGCGCGGCAGATCGAACGCCAGCCGCGCCAGCCCCCGCGCCGGGTTGGGCGAGGGGCGATCGAACGCCAGGCGCGCCGCGGGCGGCGCGCCCGGCACGGCGGTCGGCACCGGCTGCACGGCGGGATCGAACACCAGCACGCGCAGCGAGTCCAGGTTCATGCCGTCCAGGTCGAGGCCGGAATCGGAGCGCGAGCGCAGCCGGATGCGGATCTTCGTGCGGCCCGGGCCCGCGAACGGCGACAGGTCCACCCGGTCCGCGCTCCACAGCCAGCGGCCGCCGGTCCATTCGGGCACGCCGTTCGGGATCGAGTTCCCGGACTGCGTGCCCACCGCGCTCGCGCGCGCCGGAAGCGGCGTCCACGTCACCGAATCGGGGCTGGCCTCGAACACCGCGCCATCGTAGAACTGCTCCAGGTTGAAGCGGTCGTCGAGCAGCGCCCAGGCGTGCACGCCGTGCGACAGATCGAGCGGGGCGCTCGCGATCAGCGCGGCGCTCATGTTGGTGGGATAGATGCCCGCCGGGCTGTCCGAGGCGTAGCGGCTCGGGTGGCGCGGATCGTTCTGCACGATTCCGTAGCCGCCGGAGGCGCTCCACGCGCCGAGCGTGTTGAACGGCTCGATCCGCAGCGTGGTGGGCGTGCCGAGCAGCACTTCGACCGTGTCGCGCGCGAAGCATTCGCCGGCCCCCGAGAACTCCAGCGCGAACCGCACCAGCCGGCCCGGCGTCACCGTGTCGGAGCACGACACCGCGAACGTGGCGCCGCCGATGGCGTCGGCGCTGGTGCGGCTCGCCATCGCGGGATAGCTGACCGTGGCCGTGTCCACGAACACGCCCGCATCCAGCGGGGACAGCGTGGCGGTGAGCGGCGCGGGCGTGGCGGCCAGGCCCAGGTTGCGCGCGCGCACCGACAGGTGCGCGCGGAAGCCGGCGTCGAGCGCGCCCTCCACGATCGCCGAGCGCTCGACCCGCGGGTAGGGGCCGGCGATCGCGGCCACGAACCACGCCTTGCGCAGGTTGTCCTCGGCCAGCGGCACGATGCGCGAGGGCGCGGGCCAGAACCCGTCGTCCGCGGTGCCGATCTCGGGCGTCCACGTGAACCCGCGCGGCTTGGCGAGCGTGTCGCCGTACACCCAGTCGTTGAACTCGCCGTTCACGCGGTACAGCACGCGCGAGGAGTTGCCGCTGGAGTAGCCGCTGCCGATCGTGGCCGCGTCGTTCCATTCGTAGAACGCCTGCGAATCGGGCGCGGCCGCCGCCTGGTAGCCCCATGGGTGCAGGAACAGATCGCTGTAGGTGTGGTACGCGAGCCCGGTCCTGGGCTGCAGCCGGACGACGACGTCGCGTTGCGCCTGTGTCTCCGGCTCCGACACCGGGGCCGGGCCGCGATAGTCTTCGGTCGAGCTGTCCGGCTCCGAGCCGATGTCGTCGAGCCCCCACATGAAGCTGAAGTTGCGGTTGATGTCCACGCCGTCGAAACCGTAGTCCACGATGCCGTTGCCGTTGACGTCGCGCACGTTCTTGCGGTGGAATCCGCCGCCCGCCGGATGCGTGATGCGGTTCAGCTCGTAGCCATCCGGGTTCACCACCGGCACGATGTACAGCCGGCGCGTGTCGAGCAGCGAGGTGGCGAACGGATCGCTGCCGTACTTCGACAGGATGTCGTGCACGAAGTAGAGCAGCGCCTGCATCCCCTCCGGCTCGCGCGCGTGGGTCAAGGCGCTGTAGAACACGACCGGCCGCGGATCGGGGCCGGTCACGCGCCGCCCCAGCGCGAGCCCCCAGATCGGCCGGCCCTGCAGCGTGTAGCCCAGCGTGTCGAGCTGGTCGGCGACGATGTCGTGCGTGTCGGCGGCCACCAGCGAATCGAGCTCCATCTTCACTTCGTCGAGCGTCCAGTAGCCGCCCATGCTGCCGGAGCCGAACGGCGGCAGGCTCTGCGCGCGGAACGCGCCGTCCGGAGCGGTCGCGCTGATCACGCGCGCGGGCATGGCACGCGGTCGGGCGGCCAGCTCGCGCGCGGCGCGCGCGGCCGCGGAGCGCGCCGGGTCGGGATCGAGCACCTCGGTCGCGGCGCCGAGCGCGGCCAGCTTCGCCGCGTCGCCCGGCCACTCCAGCACGTCCGCCCACGCGCCGCCGCGCACGCCCACCACGTCGAGCCCGGCCGCGAGCACGCGATCGAGCGTGAGCGCCGCCGTCAGCCGGACGCGCACGAGCTGCGGCTCCGAGACCGCGATCGCCGCGTTGCGCCACGCGATCGCGGACGCCGGAACCACGGCGCCTGCGCCCGGGGCCGGACCCAGGGCGAGCGCCAGCGCGAACGCCGCGCCCGCCCGGCAGGCGGGCCGCGGCGCCGGGGCCGGGCGGGGGAGCGTCATCTAACGGTTCAGCGTGCGCGCGAGGAACTCGAGCGCCGGGCGCTGCACCATGGCCGGGTTGAGCGCGTGCGTGCCGTTCGGCACGTACTTGTCCTCGACGGCAACGCCCTGCGCGCGCAGCGCGGCGGCGAGACCGTGCGCCTGCGCCACCGGAACGTCGGCGTCCTTGTCGCCGTGCGCGATGAACACCGCCGCCTTCACCTTCGCCGCGGCGAGCAGCGGGGCGCGCGCGCGCCACGCCGCGCTGTCGCTGCCGGCCTCGGCCGCGAT
Organism: Candidatus Eiseniibacteriota bacterium; assembly: GCA_035691845.1. Taxonomy (GTDB): domain Bacteria; phylum Eisenbacteria; class RBG-16-71-46; order RBG-16-71-46; family RBG-16-71-46; genus DASSIN01. The sequence goes on from DASSIN010000161.1 coordinate 20,330, forward strand.
CGCCTGGCCGATCGCGCCACGCGCGTCCGCGCGCCACGTCGCCCACGGATCGTAGATCCCCGATTGCGCGATCACGCCCGCGACGTCGTGGCGCTGCGCGGCGAGCAGCATTGCGACCGTCGCGCCGCGCGAGATGCCCCATACGATGAGCCGGGCGCGATCGACGCCCGGTGTCGCGGCCAGCGCGTCCAGCGCGGCGGAGGCCGCCGCCACCGACGCCGGCCCCGCGAAGTCGGCCGGCCCGTCCGAGCCGCCGTAGCCGGGCAGGCTGACGAGCACGACGTGGAAGCCATGCGCCGCCAGCGCGCGCGCGACCGACATCAGCCGCCGTGCGTCCGAGCCCTCGCCGTGGATCAGCACCATGCCGCCGCCGTGGGAGGAGTCGGGCGCCACCCGCACCAGCTCGACCTTGCGGCCGCCCGCGCGCACGAACTCCGACGGATGCGAATCCGAATAGGCGCCGGGCAGCACTTCCTCGGTGATCGTGCGCGTCCAGTGGTGGCCCTGCTGGTCGTGCATCAGCAACGTGAAGGTCAGCGTGGCGTGCTCGGTGGCCGCCGGACCGCTGTACTGGAAGTAGCCATCCTCGCCTCCGCTCAACGACGGATGCAGCTGCAGCAGGAACGTCAGGTTCGTGCGCGTGGTGGCGGGGCCGTGGATGCGCGCGGCGTCGTGATCGGCGACGTCGAGGAACAGGCTGTCCAGGTAGAGCCCACGCCCGGTGGGGTTCTGGATGTGCATCGGCACCGACCACTGCAGGTCGTCCGTGGCGTGCGTCGTCTTGTCGTCGCCGTAGAACGTCGGCGCCTGGTCCGCGGTTTCAGCGGCCGCGACGCGGGCGGGGTGCAGCAGGGCGGCGGCGAGGGCGAGGGGCAGGAGCCAGGGCAGCCGATCGGTCACGGGAGCCTCGAACATTGGGGGGACGGGAGCGTGCGGACCGAGAATTCTAGCATGCGCTAGCATGGAGCCGGCATGAACCAGCCCCCCGCATCCGCGCTCCCGCGCGCCGCCGGTCCCGCGGCTGCGGCCGGTCCGCCTGCGCCCGCCGCCTCGGTGGCGTGGCTGTTCGACGTGGACGGCACGCTGCTGCTGACGGGCGGCGCCTCGCGCGAGGCATTCGCGGCCGCGCTCGCCGAGCGCTGCGGCATCGCGGACGATCTCGCCACGATCGCGTTCGCCGGCCGCACCGAGCCCCTGATCCTGGCCGACGTGCTCGCGCGCCACGGGCTCGTGTTCGACGCCGAGGAGGAGGCGCGCTTCTGGCAGGCGGTGTTCGCCCACATGCGCCGGCTGCTCGTGCCCGGGCGCGGCGGGCTGCTGCCGGGCGTGACCGAGCTGCTGCGGACGGTGGCCGCCGAGCCACGCTGGGCGGCCGGGCTGCTGACCGGCAACATGAGCGAGATGGCGCGCATCAAGCTCGGGCACTATTCGCTGGCCGGCTACTTCGCGTTCGGCGCATTCGGCGAGCAGGCGCCCGATCGCGATGCGCTGGCGTGCGGGGCCGTGGCGCGCATCGAGCGCACGCTCGGCGTGCCGGCCGCGCGCTGCGTGGTGGTGGGCGACACCGAGCACGACGTGGCGTGCGCACGCGCCGCGGGCGCGCGCGTGGTGGCGGTGGCGAGCGGCGGCGTGCCGCGCGAGCGGCTGGCGCGCTCCGCGCCCGATCTGCTGCTCGACAGCCTGGAGCAGCGCGACACGCTGCTCGCCTGGGTGCGCGCGCTGGAAGGCTGATCGCGCCGGCGTGGCGCCGGCGCGCGCGTCAGCCGCGCTCGAATCCGCCGTTCTCCTCGGCGCGCGCGGCTTCGGCCAGGAACGCCAGCGCCTCGTCCAGGTTGGTGGCCACCGCCGCACCGGGAAACTCGCGTCGCAGCGCCTCGACCGGCCGATAGAGCACCGGGAAGTCGCACGACCGCAGGATCGACAGATCGTTCAGGCTGTCGCCCATCGCCGCCACCGGGAACCCGGCCGCGTGGAAGCCGGACACGATGCGCTCCTTCTGGCCGCGGATCCGCAGCTTGAAGCCGCGCAGCATGCGCTGTTCATCCAGCTCGAACCGGTTGGCGAACAGGCTGTGGCCGCCGAGCTTCCGCGCCAGCGGCTCCGAGAACTCGTGGAACGTGTCCGAGATGATGACCACCTGCCCCAGCGAACGCAGGCGCGACAGGAACTCGGTGGCGCCGAGGTAGGGCTCGACCGCGTGCGCAACGGCCTGCAGGTCGGCGAGCCGCAGGCCGCCGCGCCGCGTGGCTTCCACCCGACGCCGCATCAGCTCGCCGAAGTCCGCCACGTCACGCGTGGTCAGCCCCAGCTCCGGCAAGTCGAAGCGGCTCCCCAGGATGGGCCAGATCTCCGGCGCCAGCACGCCTTCCAGGTCGATCGCGTAGAGCACGAGAACGTCGAGTCTAGCACGTGGCCGGAGTCGTCAGCCCGTGGCCATTCCGAACTTCATTAAGTTGCAGACCAGATCAGCCGAAAATATACTAGTCATATGCCACTTTCAGCGAACGCCGATCGGATCGTTGACCAGACCGACCGCCGCATCCTCGCCCTCGTCCAGCGCGACGCCAAGCTGCCGCAGGCCGAGGTGGCGAAGCGGGTCGGGCTGTCCACGGCGGCGGTCAACGAGCGGCTGAAGAAGCTGGAGCGGGCCCAGGTGATCCGCGGCTACGTGGCGCGCGTGGACGCGCGCGCCGTGGGGGCGCCGATCACCGCGTTCGTCGAGGTGTTCGTCGAGCATCCGCGCTACGAGGCGGCGTTCCTCGAGCGGCTGATGGGCCTGGACGAAGTGCAGGAGTGTCATCACATCACGGGCGAGTTCTCGCTGCTGCTCAAGGTGCGCGTGCGCGACATCGACGCGCTGCAGCACCTGCTGCTCGAGCAGCTCGGCACCACCGAGGGCGTGCGCCAGACGAAGACCGTGATGGTGCTCTCCACCGTCAAGGAGGAGAGCTTCGTTCCGACCGGAGCCGGACGCGAACCGGCGTGAGCCGCGCGCGTCACGCCGCGCGCACCAGGAGACACCATGAACCCCATCACGACTCCGGCCCGACGGATCACACCCGATCAGGTGCACGGCGTGCTCGCCCGCCACATGCTGGCCGACGGCTACGACCTCGTGCTCGACATGGACAAGAGCCGCGGCCGGCGGCTGCACGACGCCAGGACCGGCCGCAACTGGCTCGACATGTTCTCGTTCTTCGGCACGCTTCCGCTCGGGATCAACCATCCCGGGCTGGCGGATCGCGAGTTCCAGGCGAAGCTGCTGCGCGCGGCGCTGGTCAATCCCGCCAACTCCGACGTGTACACGGTCGAGATGGCGGAGTTCGTCGAGACGTTCGCGCGCATCGCCATGCCCGCCCATCTGCCGCACGTGTTCTTCATCGCCGGCGGCACGCTGGGCGTTGAGAACGCGCTCAAGGCGGCGTTCGACTGGAAGGTGCGCCGCAACTTCGCGCGCGGCGTCAAGACCGAGCGCGGCCACCAGGTGATCCACTTCCGCGAGTCGTTCCACGGCCGTTCGGGCTACACGCTGTCGCTCACCAACACCGCCGACCCGCGCAAGTACGAGTACTTTCCGAAATTCGACTGGCCGCGCGTGTCGAATCCCAAGCTGCGCTTCCCGGTGGACGACGCCGAGCGCGAGCGCGTGGCCGCGGCCGAGCGCGCCGCGCTGGCCGAGATCGAGCGCGCGTTCGAGCAGCGCGGCGACGACATCGCATGCGTCCTGATCGAGCCGATCCAGGCCGAGGGCGGCGACAACCACTTCCGCCCCGAGTTCCTGCGCGCGCTGCGCGACGCCGCCCACGCGCACGAGGCGCTGCTGGTGTTCGACGAGGTGCAGACCGGCATCGGGCTCACCGGCCGGATGTGGGCGCACCAGTGGGACGACGTGCGGCCCGACCTGATGGCGTTCGGCAAGAAGGCGCAGGTGTGCGGGTTCATGGGCGGCGGCAAGCTGGACGAGGAGCCGGACAACGTGTTCCGCGTGTCGAGCCGCATCAACTCGACGTGGGGCGGCAGCCTCACCGACATGGTGCGCATCGCGCGCATCCTCGAGATCATCGAGTCCGATCGGCTGGTGGAGCACGCCGCCACCGCGGGCGAACATCTGCGGCGGGGGCTGCAGGGCCTGGCGGGCGAGCGCCCGGAGGTGTTCTCGAACGCGCGCGGCCGCGGGCTGATGTGCGCGGTCGACCTGCCCGACGGCGCGGCCCGCGACGCCGCGGTCGAGCGCTGCTTCGAGCTCGGCATGCTGATCCTGCCGTGCGGCACCCGCAGCATCCGCTTCCGCCCGCCGCTCGACGTCGAGTTGGGCGAGCTGGACGAGGGGCTGGGCATCTTGAAGCGCGCCGCCGAGCCGGCGCGCGGCTGACGCGGCGCGAGCCCGACCCGGCGCCGCTGACGCGGCGCGCGGCGGCATCTGCTAGCCTTCCGCATTCCAGGTCCGGCACCCGCCCCGGGGCCGGCGAGCGCCGTGGAGGCTCCATGCAGACCCGCGCCATCGGTTCGCTGCGCGTTTCCATCGTCGGGATCGGCTGCAACAACTTCGGACGTCGCATCGACGCCGCCGCCACGGACGAGGTCGTGCACGCCGCGCTCGATGCCGGCATCAACTTCTTCGACACCGCCGACATCTACGGCGACGGCCACAGCGAGGAGTTCCTCGGCCACGCGCTCGGCGCGCGGCGGAGCGAGGCCCTGATCGCCACCAAGTTCGGCTCGGCCTACAGCGGCGGCGCCGGCGGGGCGAAGCCGGACTACATCCGCAACGCGGTCGAGGACAGCCTGCGCCGGCTCGGCACGGACCGGATCGATCTCTACCAGCTCCACAAGCCCGATCCCGTGACGCCGATCGGCGAAACGCTCGCGGCGCTGAACGCGCTGGTATCGGCCGGCAAGGTGCGCGAGATCGGCTGCTCCAACTTCTCGGTCGGGCAGCTGCGCGAGGCGCGCGCGGCGGCGGCCCCGGGGGCGGCGCGGTTCGTGAGCGTGCAGAACGAGTACAGCCTGATCCAGCGCGAGCCCGAACAGGGGGTGCTGGCCGAGTGCGAGCGGGAGGGACTCGCGTTCCTGCCGTACTTCCCGCTCGCGAGCGGACTGCTGTCGGGCAAGTACCGCAAGGGCGAGCCGGCGCCGCAAGGCACGCGGCTCGCAGGCAGCCCGCGCGCGGGCGAGATCCTGACCGACCCCCACCTCGACATGGTGGAGGCGCTCGCTGCGTTCGCGCGCGCGCGCGGCCACTCGGTGCTGGAGCTGGCGATCGCGTGGCTGCTGTCGCGCCGCCCGGTGGCGTCGGTGATCGCCGGCGCCACGAAGCCCGAGCAGGTGCGCGCCAACGCCGCGGCCGCCGCGTGGACGCTGACGCCGGTGGAGCTCATCGACGTGGACGCGATCCTGCACCAGCACGCGTGAGCCCGAGGCGGCGCGCCGCCGCGTGCGCGCCGCGCTCACTCGCGCGGGAACGGCTGCTCGACCTCGGATGACGGCGCGGCGGCGCCCAGGTGCTGGAACGTGCCGTTGTTGGCGATCTCGCGCGCCGCGTCCAGGAAGCCGCGCCACGCGCTGCGCGCCAGCGCCCCGCCCACGCTGATCCGGCGCACGCCGAGCGCGCGCAGCTCGGCGACGGTGGTGAACGGGCCGCCGACCAGCACGTTCACGGCCCTCGGCGCCACGGCCGCGACGATGGCCGCGATCTGTTCGCGCGTGCGCACGCCGGGCGCGTACAGGCATTCGGCCCCCGCTTCGGCATAGGCGACGAGCCGGCGCAGCGTCTCGTCCAGATCCGGGCGGCCGGCGATGAAGCCCTCCGTGCGCGCGGTGAGCAGCACGCCCGTGCCCTCCAGCGCCTCGCGCGCGGCGAGCACCCGCGCCACCGCCAGCCCGAACTCGAACAGCGGCTCCGCGGAGTCGCCGGTCGAGTCCTCGATCGACAGTCCGGCCACGCCGGTGGCGGCCGCCAGCCGCACGTTGGCGGCGACGTGTGCGGGCTCGCGCGCGAAGCCGCCCTCGAAGTCGGCGTTGACGGGGATCGCCACGCTGCCGGCGATCGTCTCCAGATGCGCGAGCACGGCCTCCAGCGGCACGTGGTTGTCGCGCCGGCCCTGCGACCACGCGAACCCCGAGCTGGTGGTGGCGAGCGCCTGGAACCCGAGCGAGGCCAGATGGCGCGCGCTGCCCGGATCCCAGGGGTTCGGGATCACGAAGCAGCCCGCGCGGTGCAGCTCGCGGAACGTGGCGCGCTTGCCGGCGGCCGATGGCATGCGCGGGAAGGCTATGCCCCCGCGGTGCGCGGGGCAACCCGCCGGCGCGTTACGCGCTCCGATCGCGCCCGGGGTATGTTCGCCGGCCGTGAACCCCTACGGCCTGATTCGCTACGAGTGGTTCGCGTGGTTCGCATCCTGGATGCTGGCCGCGTGGTGGCGCTCGCGCGCGCAGGCGCGCGCCGGCATCGGCCGCGAGGGCGCATCGCGGATCGCGATCATCGGCGGAGCGCTGCTGATGTTCGCGTCGGAGCGGTTCGCGCGCGTGCTGGCATGGCCGGTGAGCGTGCCGCTGGCCTGGGCGCTGGATGCCGTGGCGCTGGCCGGATTCCTGTTCACGTGGTGGGCGCGGCTGACGCTCGGCCGATTGTGGTCCGGCAACGTGACGCGCAAGGCCGACCACCACATCGTGGACACGGGCCCCTACGCGCTGGTGCGTCACCCGATCTACACCGGCCTCGCGCTGGCGCTGATCGCCACGGCCGCCATGACCGGCAGTTTCGGCGGCCTGTTGGGCGGCGCGCTCGTGATCTACGGCCTGTACCTCAAGGCGCGCGTCGAGGAGCAGTTCCTGCGCGAGGAGCTGGGGGCCCAAGGCTACGACGCCTACGCGCGGCGCGTGCCGATGCTGGTGCCGTTCACGCGGTTCTCCGCGTGAGCGAGCCGCCGCGGTTCCGCGGCTCCGCCGCGGTGGTGCTGGTGCGGGGCCACGGTCGCGAGCTCGAGACGTTCTGGGTGCGCCGCAGCGAGGCGGTGAGCTTCATGCCGGAGTTCGATGCGTTCATCGGCGGCAGCACCGAGCCCGCCGACGCCGAGCTACCGCTGGCGGGCGCCGCCGACGACGCCGGCCGCATGCTGCGCGCGTGCGCGATCCGCGAGGCGTTCGAGGAGGCGGGCGTGCTCGTGGCGCTCGACCCCGCCGGCGCGCCCGGGGCCGATCCCGCCACGCTCGCCGCGGCGCGCGCGCAGCTGCTCGCGGGCGGGGTGTCGTTCGCGGCGCTGGCCGCGCGCCACGGCTGGCGGTTCCGCGCCGACGCGCTCGCGCCCGCCGGGCGCTGGCAGACGCCGCCGTTCGCGACCACGCGCTTCGACACGCAGTACTTCCTGGCGCGCGTGCCCGATGGCCAGCAGGCGAGCGTGCACGCGGGGGAGCTGGCATCGGGCCAATGGACCACGCCCGCCGAGGCGATCGCGCGCTGGAAGCAGGGCGACGCCACGTTCGCGGCGCCGATCCTGCACACGCTGCTCGGAATCGCCGCGGGCGAGGACGGGCTCGCCGCGCGGCTCGAGGCGGCGCCGGAACGCAGCCGCACCCCGGTGCGTCGCATCGAGCTGCAGTGGGGCGTGGTGCTGCACCCCATGCGCACGAAGCCGCTGCCGCCCGCCACGCACACCAACTGCTACGTCGTCGGCGAGCGTGACGCCGCGCTGATCGATCCCGGCGGCGCCGATCCCGAGGACCTGGAGGAGCTGTTCACGCTGCTGGACGTGCTGGCGCGCGAGCAGCGGCGCGTGACCATCGTGCTCGTCACGCATCACCATCCCGACCACGTCGCCGGGCTCGAGGCCGTGCGCGCGCACACCAGCGCGCCGGTGGCCGCGCACGCCGCCACCGCGCGCCACGTGCACGCCGACGTGGTGCTGAAGGACGGCGACCTCGTGCCGCTCGCGCCCGGCCCGGCGGGCGAGTGGGGCCTGCGCGCGCTGCACACGCCCGGCCACGCGGCCGGCCACATGTGCTTCCTGCTGCCACGGACGGGCGCGCTGTTCACCGGCGATCACATCCCGGGCGGGCGCGGCACCGTGATCATCGACCCGCCCGATGGCGACATGCACGCCTACCTGGCCGCGCTCGAGCGGCTGCTGGAGGAGCCGGTGCGCACGCTGTTCCCCGGACACGGCTCGCCGCAGGGCGCGCCGCAGCGGCGGATCCGCGGGCTGATCGCGCATCGGCTGGAGCGCAAGGCGAAGGTGCTCGCCGCGCTCGGCGCCGATCCCGAGCCGCCCCAGGCGCTGGTGCCGCGCGCCTACGACGACACGCCCGAGAGCCTGTGGCGCTACGCCGAGCGCTCGCTGCTCGCGCATCTGATCGAGCTCGAGGCCGAGGGCCATGCGGCGCGGGCGGGGGAGCGCTGGCGGCGCGCGTGACGCGCTCGCGCGCGTGAACGCGACGCCAGGCGCCCGCGCGTGAATCCCGCCTACGCGCTGGCCGTGCTCACCGCCGCCGTGTACGGCAGCGCCGACTTCCTCGGGGGCCTCGCCACGCGGCGCGCCTCGGCGATCGTGGTGACGTTCGTGTCCGGCGCCGCCGGACTGCTGACGCTGGCCGCCGGCACGCCGTGGATCCACGGCGTCCCCATGCCCGGCGATTTCGCGTGGGCGATCGGCTCGGGCGTGTGCGGCGCGCTCGGCATCATCGCGCTGTACCGCGCGCTCGCGCTCGGGACGGTGAGCGTGGCCGCGCCCGTGATCTCGCTCACCATGCTGGCCGTGCCCGTCGCGGCCGGCCTCGCGCTGGGCGAGCGGCCCGGGGCGCTCGCGCTGCTCGGCATGGCGCTGGCCGCGGGCGCGTTTCCGCTGTTGTCGCACACCGGCGCGCGGGAGCACGCGGAGCGCGCCCGGCTGCGCGCGATGCTGCGCGTGGCGGTGGCGTCCGGGGTCATGCTGGGCGGGTTCCTGGTGTGCATCCGCCCGCTCGCGCCCGGGGCCGGGCTCGCGCCGTTGATCGTGGCGCGACTCACGATCGTGCTGGTCTCGGGGCTGATCCTGCTCGTCCGCCGCCAGCCGGTGCGCATCCCGCCGGCGGCTCAGCCCGCCACGCTGTTCGCCGGTTTGTGCGACTCCGGCGCCAACATCAGCTACTTCTTCGCCGTCCACCGCGCCCCGCTCGCCGGCGTCGGCACGATCGTGGCGCTGTCGCCGGCCGCCACGCTGCTGCTGGCGCGCGTCATCCTGCGCGAGCGCTGGACGCTGCCGCAGCAGGCCGGCCTCGTGCTCGCCGCCGCCGCGATCGTGTGCGTTTCGCTGGGGTGACGCGCCCGGCGGCCTTGCGATCGCCGGAGGCGTCGGTCCGCCGGCGCCGTCACCGCAGCGGCGATGTCACCGGCTCGGGCTCGCCGCCCATCCCCCATGCGGGGTCGCGCGCGTGACGATCCGCAGCGGCTGGAGCGACACGAAGAATCCCCGCCGGTGGACGTCCGACAACCCCGCGGCCTCCGGAACCGAACCCTCGTCGTACCGGATGCCGGCGTAAGGCGTCTCGAAACCGACGCCCCATCCGAACGTGTCGGCGACGATGTCCCCGGCGCGGTCCTCGACGTGCCCGAACCGGAGCCACGCGACGTGCGCGAACCCGAGCTCGAGGCCGGCGTGCGTGACGTGGTAGCTCTCTGGGCCGCTGCCGGCGTGGACGGACTCGTGCTCGAACGCGCCCGCGAGAGAGATCATCGGCGTCAGCGTTTCCAGCAGCCAGGGTGCCATGCGGACGCCCTCGGGCCAGCCCAGCGTGGTGCGCAGCGCGGCGCCATCGCGGGCGATGCGCGAGGTGGGCGCGCGCTCGCTCAGGAACGTGATCGCGGCGTCGTTGCTGTTCTCGATCGAGTGCCCGTACGACGCGTCGATACGCAGCGGCAGCGCGGCGCCCGCCATCCGCGAGCCGTCGAAGGGGGTCATGCGGACCAGCACCCCGATGTCGGTGGCGGGCGTGGAGCCCTGCGCCCCCAGGATCGGCGCCAGCGCCACATCGACGTGCTTGCGATTGTATCCGAACGCCACGTCGACGAACCGGCCGACTCCGGGCGCATCCCGTCCGAATAGCCGTGCCGCGCCATCCACCAGCGACGCCGCGCTCACCCCGACTCCCCACGACGAGATCTTCTCGTACGATGAAAATATCCCCACCACGTTGCCGGATTCGTCGGTCACCATCGATGGGCCGTAGTCGAGCCTCGAGTAACCGCCCAGTGAAGCGCCGACGCCGCCCGCGGCGACGATGTAGCGGTCGGTGGTGAAGAACACGTCGGAGGACAGGTCCGGCACGAGCTGCTCGCGCATGTGCTCGTAACGCAGGCCGTCGTGGTACGCCAGCAGCGCGGGATTGGCCCAATGGTTGGGATCGCCCCAGAACACGGCGTTGCTGGCGCCCCCCATCCCGGCGGAGATGGGCGAGGGGTCGAGGTCGAGGCTGCGCGCGGTGCCTTGGGCGAATGACGTGCGCGGCGAGGCGAGCGTGACCAGGGCGAAGGCGATGATCGGCCAACGGCTCATGGCGTGAGGCCTTCCTGGGGGAGGATACGACCGGAACGTTATCACGCGACTGCCCGACCGGTTCGTGGATTTTCGGAGCCGGCGAACGTGGCGGGGACCGACGGTCCCCGCCCGATTCCGAAACCACGTTCGATTGAAGGGTTTGCGCCGCGCCTGGCGCGGGGTAGGCTTGTCGCGCTGGTACCGTGCCGTCGGCCGACCCCTCGCACTTCGAAGCGCCGCCCTCGAGACACCCGCATGGTGACTCCGGCCGCGGCGCGGCACCCCGCTCCGAAAGGCTCGATCCCCGTGCGTTCAGCGCTCCCGAGAAGCCTCGCCCTGGTGCTGGTGCTCGCCTTTGCGCTCGGCCCCGTGACGTCGTCCCTCGCGGCCACCCCGTTCCCGATGGCGGGCGGCAATTACTTCGAGAACTTCGACGACATCGCGAACTGGACCAACAACTTCGCGGCCGGGATCGGCGCGCAGTATTGGGCCTCGGTGCCCGTCAACAGCAGCGGCACGATCCCCGACGGCGTCAGGATCACCGTGAGCACGGCCACGTTCGTGTCGGGCACGACGGGCGGCGTGCAGAAAGGCACGGGCACGATCGAGCTGCTGTCCACGAACGGCACCGACAACATCAACGCCGACGCCATCGACCTGCTGCTCGACTTCACCGGCATGACGGCCGGCACGTTGAGCTACGACTTCGCCACGGTGTTCAACACCACCGGCAACCGCAACGGCTCGCTGCGCGTCTACACCAGCACCGACGGCGTCACGTTCACCGAGCTCACCGCCGCCTCGGTCGTCAACTTCCAGAACAACGTCACGTTCTCGAAGCAGGTCTCGCTGGTCCAGCTGCCGGCGTCGTTCACGAACTGCGCGACGGCGCGCATCCGGTTCTACGACTACAACGGCACCGGGCCATCCGGCTCGTCGGGCGCGCGGCCCAAGGCCTCGATCGACAACGTCGCCGTGACCGCCACACCGATCAGCGCGGGCGGCCCCGGCGGGCCCGTGATCTCGAACATCGCGACGTTGCCGGCGACGCCGCTGGACACGCTCGGCGTCGACGTCCAGGCCAGCGTTGTGGACAGCGCGCGCGCGTTGGATGCGGTCTCGCTGGCGTGGGGGCTGAACAGCGCCACGCTCACCAACGTCATCAGCATGGGACCCACGGGCGGAGACACGTGGCAGACGGCGCAACCGGTCCCGCCCGAGCCCGGCGGCACCCACGTCTACTACCAGATCACCGCCGTCGACGACTCCGCCACCGTGCAGTCGCCGATCCTCGACTACACCGTCACCGCCACGGGCGGTGGCGGCAGCGCGGCGCCCGTTATCACCTCGGTGTACGAGGCCAGCGACTCGACGCTGCAGGTGTGGTTCAACGAGCCGGTCGACTCCGCCAGTGCGCAGACGCCGGGCAACTACGACGTGAACGGCATCGTGGCCGTGGCCGCCGCGCGCGACCCGGGCTCGGCCGCTCGCGTGATCATCACCGTGCGCGCCATTCCCGCCGGCGACCGGACGCTCACCGTGAACGGCGTCGGCGATCTGGCCGATGCGCACTTCACCCGCAACGCCACGTTCGCATTCCACTTCGTGGACGTGTCGATCCCGGCCGCCTACTACGCCAGCGCCGCCGGCCTGCGCGGCTCGGCGCTGCTGATCGCGCTCCACAACATCATCAAGGGGCACACGGCGCTCACCTACACCGCCACCGCCACCGCGTTCCAGCACACCGACAAGCGCCCCGACGGCAACGTGTGGGACGTGTATTCCGACGTGCCGGGCGGGACGCCGCCGTACGAGTACGCGTTCGGCCCGCTGGGCTCGGGCAGCACCGAGGGCGTTGCGTACAACCGCGAGCACTCGTTCCCGCAGTCGTGGTTCGGCGGCAGCGTGCTGCCGATGTACTCGGACCTGTGGATCATCTACCCGACCGACTCCAAGGTGAACAGCGAGCGCGGCAACTACCCCTACGGCAAGGTCGGCACCGCGACGTGGACGTCGCTGAACGGCACCCGGCTCGGCAACTGCGTGTCGCCGGGGTACACCGGCACCTGCTTCGAGCCGATCGACGGCTACAAGGGCGATCTCGCCCGCAGCCAGTTCTACGTGGCCACGCGCTACTACGGCGAGGACGCCTCGTGGCCGGGCGGCGCTTCGACCGACAAATCGCAGCTGCTGCCGTGGGCGGCCGACCAGTACATGCTGTGGAGCCTGGCCGACTCCGTGAGCTGGAAGGAGCGCGTGCGCAACGCCGCGATCTACGAATACCAGCACAACCGCAACCCGTTCGTCGATCACCCCGAGTACGTGAGCGCGATCTGGGACTCCGCCAACGTCACCGGCGTCGGCGGCGGGACAGCCACGCCGCGGCACGCCATGCTGCGCGCCGCGATGCCGAACCCGTTCCAGGCGCGCACCACGCTTCGCTACGACCTGCCGCGGCGCGACCGCGTGACGCTGCGCGTCTACGACCTCTCCGGACGGCTGGTGCGCTCGCTCGTGTCCGGCGCGCTGCAGGACGCCGGACGGCACGCGTGCGAGTGGGATGGCCGCGACGACGCCGGCGCCCCGATGGCCGCGGGGCTCTACTTCGGCCGGCTCGAGGCGGGCGCGGAACACGACGTGAGCCGGCTGGTGCGGATCCGCTGAACGCCCTGTTGCGCGCCGCGGCGCCCGCGCGCGGCAGCGCGGCCGCGGCGCGGAGCCGCCGCGGAACGCCTGTGATACTTCGGCCTCCGGTTCCGTAACATCGACACCATGGCCATGGAACAGGTGATCCCGGGCTGGCGGTGGTTGAGCCCGGCGCGCGAGCAGGACTGGGACGCGCTGTACGCCGAGCAGATGCCGCGCGTCTACAACTTCCTGCGGTTCCGGGTGGGCAACGACACGGTGGCCGAGGACCTCACCTCGATCGTGTTCGAGAAGGCATGGCGGGCGCGCAGCCGCTACCGGCGCGACCTGGCGGCGTTCGGCACCTGGCTGTTCGCGATCGCGCGCAACGTCGCCACCGATCACTTCCGCCAGCGCCGCGAGCACGCGCCGCTGGCGGCGGCGGCCGGTGTCGCCTCGGGCGCCACGCCCGAGGAGCTGGCCGAGCGGCGCTCGGACGGCGAACGGCTGGCGCGGTTGCTGGCGCCGCTTCCCGCGCGCGAACGCGAGCTGGTGGCGCTGAAGTATGGCGCCGGCCTCACCAACCGCGCGATCGCGCGGCTGACGGGGCTCGGCGAATCCAACGTCGGCACGATCCTGCACCGCGTGGTGGTGCAGCTTCGGGCCGAGTGGGGAGAGAGGAGCTGACGATGGACGACCGTTTTCTCGAGGCGCAGCGCCGCGCCCCGCGCGGCGAGTTCGCGAATGCGTTGCGCGAGCGCCTGACCGCGCTCGAGCGCGACGCCGAGGTGCATCCGGCGCGCCGCGGGCGGCGCTGGCTGGCGGCCGGGCTGGCGGCGGCGGCGCTGGCCGTGGCGTTCACGTTCCCGGCCGTGCGCGCCGCCGCGCAGCAGATGCTGGACGTGTTCCGCGTGCGTGATTTCGCCGCGGTGCAGGTGGATGCCGCGCGCATCCAGCAGCTCGAGAACCGGCATCTCGACCCCGGCTCCGTGCTGGGCGGCAAGGTGGAGACGGTGCACGAGGGGGGTCCGCCGCAGCGGTTCGCGAACGTGGATGCCGCCGCGGCGGCCGCAGGGTTCACGCCGGCGCGCCCCACGTTGCTGCCGGCGGCGCTGGCGCCCGAGAGCGTGTTCGTGACCGGCGCCGCCACCATGCGCATGACGGTGGACGAAGCCAAGCTGCGCTCGCTGCTCGAGAGCCTCGACGTGCGCGACCTCGAGCTGCCGCCCGGGCTCGACCAGGCGCCGATCGAGGTGCGCCGGCCCACGGTGGTGGTGCAGACGTTCGCGGGCCCGCGCCACCGGCGCGTGGCGCTGGTGCAGTGCGCGAGCCCCGAGGTGTCGCTGCCGCGCGGGCTGGACCTGGCGCGGCTCGGCGAGATCGGCATGCGCGTGCTGGGGGTGGCGCCGGCCGAGGCGCATCGCATCGCGACTTCGATCGACTGGCGCACGACGCTGGTGGTGCCGGTGATGTCGTCGGCCACGCGCTTCCAGCAACTCGACGTCAACGGCGCGCGCGGCCTGCTGCTCGAGACCACGCAGACCCAGGTGCCGGGCGGTCCCGACCGCGGCCCCGGACGGGTGCTGCTGTGGACGCACGACGGCCGCGTCTACGCCGTGATGGGCGACCTCGAGTCCCTGGACATCGTACAGATCGCGCAATCGGTGCATTAGGCTCCCGCCTCATGTCCGGGGCCGTGGTCCAGGTGCGGGGGTTGCGCAAGCGGTTCGGCGCAACGCTCGCCGTCGCGGATCTCTCCCTGTCGCTCGGGCCGGGGGAGATCTTTGGCTTCCTGGGGCCGAACGGGGCCGGGAAGACGACGGCGATCAAGATGCTGCTCGGCCTGGTGCGGCCGAGCGCGGGCGGCGGCCGCCTGCTGGGGGCGCCGCTGGGCGACCGCGCCACGCGCGCGCGCGTCGGGTTCCTGCCCGAACACTTCCGGTTCCAGGAGTGGCTCACGGGCCGCGAGCTGCTGCGTTTCCACGGCCGGCTGCTCGGGCTCGGCGCCGGGGCGCTGTCAGGGCGCATCGCCGCGCTGCTCGCCCGCGTCGATCTCACCCACGCCGCCGACCGCCGGCTGGCCACCTACAGCAAGGGCATGGTGCAGCGCATCGGGCTCGCCGCCGCGCTGCTGAACGAGCCCGCGCTCGTGATCCTGGACGAGCCCACATCCGGCCTCGATCCCATCGGCCGCCTGCTGGTACGCGACATCCTGCGCGAGCTGAAGCAGCGCGGCGTCACCGTGTTCCTGAACTCGCACCTGCTGGGCGAGGTGGAGCAGACCTGCGACCGGGTCGCGTTCCTGAACCACGGGCGCATCGTGCTCGAGCACGCGCTGGGCGCCGATCGAAGCGGCGTGGAGGTCGAGGTGCGGGCGGACGGCATCGACGGCGAGGCGCTGGCGGCGCTCGGGCGCATCGGCGGCGTGACGCGCACGGCCGACGGCCTGGTGGTGCGCCTCCCGGACGCCGAACGCGTGCCCGAGGTCGCGCGCTGCCTCGTGACCCGAGGCGCGCGGCTGCGCCACCTGGCGCTCGTCCACACCTCGCTCGAAGCGCTGTTCATGCAGGTGATGGGCGACGAGGCGCGGCCCGGATGAGCCGGCTCGTGACGATGGTGCAGCTGTCGCTGCACGAGGCGCTGCGCCGGCGCATCCTCGGCGCCGCGCTGCTCGGCGCGCTGGCGTTCCTGGCGCTGTATGTGACCGGCTTTCACTTCGTGGCGCGCGAGCTGTCGCGGCACGGCCCCGCCTCCATCCTGCAGCGCCGGCTGGTGCTCAACTTCTTCACGCTGGCGGGCCTGTACGCCACCAACTTCCTGGGCGCGCTGTCGGCGGTGCTGCTGCCGCTCGACACGCTGTCGGGCGAGATCGCCTCGGGCGTGATCCAGACCGTGGCCGCGCGGCCCGTGCGCCGCACCGAGATCCTGCTCGGCAAGTGGCTCGCCTACTGGCTGATCGCCGTCGCATATCTGCTGACGGTGGCCGGCGGCGTGCTGGCGATCGCGCGCGGGCTGGGCGGATTCCAGATCCCGAATCCGGCCCTGGGCCTCGCGCTGATGATGCTCGAGGTGACCTGCCTGGTGTCGCTGTCGATCGCGGGCGGCGCGCGGCTGACCACCGTCACCAACGGCGTGGTGGCGTTCTCGCTCTACGGCCTGGCGTTCATCGGCGGCTGGATCGAGCAGGTGGGTGCACTCGCAAACAATGTCGCCGCCCGCAACGTGGGCACGATCGCGAGTCTGCTCGTCCCCACCGAGTCCATGTGGCAGCTGGCCGCGCACCTGATGCAGCCGCCGCTGATGGCGCAGCTCCACGTGACGCCGTTCTCGCCCGCCTCGGTGCCGAGCCCGGCGATGGTGGCATGGGCGGCCGGCTGGACGGTGGTCGTGCTCGCGATCGGCGTGCGGCAGTTCTCGCGCCGCGAGCTGTGATCCGCGCTCCGGCCGGGGGCGCTCGCGGGTTGCGCGTCCGTCAGCGCGCGCGCGCCGACCACGTCACGCGATACAGCTCGCCGGTGCCGGCCGGCAGGTGGCGCACCACGATCGCGCGCAGGCCGGCGCCCACGCGCCGCGCGACGCCGTCGCTGCGCCCGATGCGATCCACCGCCTGCGCGCGCGCGGCCAGGTCGATCGTGAACGACTGCGGCGCCTCGGTGTTCTGGTTGACGACCAGCAGGTAGCGGGTGCGCGCGCGCGCGCTCGCACGCAGCTCGCCCACCATGCACCAGCGGTTGTGCCCGCGCTCGCCCAGCACCGTGCGGGGCGCGGCCGCGCCACCCGGCAGCTCGTCGCCCACCAGCACCTGCGCCAGCGTGTCCTCGTGCATCACCGCCACCGATTCGAGCGCGAGCAGCGTGCGCCCGAGCGCGTGCAGCTCGCGGTTCAGCGCGCGGATCGCGCTGTAGCGGCCGGGCGGCGCGGTGGTGGTGTCGCCCGTCGCCGACAGCAGGCCGTCGCGGTAGTTGCCGCCCGCGCCGAAATCGACCGGCGACACGGTCCAGTAGAAGATGCCCTTGGCGCCATAGGCGAGCGCCGTATAGGCCGCGAATCGGATCTGGCCGAGCGTGGGCGTCGGGTTGGCGGGCGCGCTGGCGTTGCGCGCGAGCTGGATCCACACCCACACCGGCGTACGGCGCGCGGACGCGGCGTGGCGCGCCACCGCGTCGCGCACCACGCGCAGCGTGAAGTAGAAGTCGTCGCGCGGGACGGGCGGCTCGAACATGTAATGGTCAACGCTCACGACCGGCGCCGGCTCGGCGCCGAACCGGGACAGAAACGATTCCACGTAGTCCGGATAGGCGGTCGCCTTGTCGGTGGGGAACGCATAGGCGGGGAACAGATTCGCGAGCGCGAGCGGCGGACTCGCGCGCGAGCGCGACACGCGCGCGACGCGCTCGGCCGCGAGCGGCGTCTGCGCGGCCGAGGGCTCGTCCCACACCCACAGCTCGCGCGACGTGGGATAGCGCAGCAGCGAGTCGAGCACCGCCACGCTGTCCACTCCGTAGCCCAGCATCCGCAGATGAAAGCGCGGGCCCTGGAGCTTGAGCAGCGTGCGCGCCGCGAGCGCGCGCTCGCGCTGGGAGCCCTCGTAGCCGCCGACGGGCGCGGGGACGACGAGGTCCAGGCCCGCCTGGTCGAGCCGCCGGAACACGGCCGGGTCGCCGAAGCTGGTCGAGCCGAAGCCGCCGACCATGAACTGCGTCTGCCGCCATGGCGAACCGTGCGCGGCCCCGGCGATCGCGGCCAGCAGCAGCGCCGCCGCCAACGGCGCCCCTCCGGGCGTGCGCCGTCTCGTGGCGATCCGTGACGCCCAGCGCTTCGCCAATGTTCGCCCCCTCGCGCTCGCGCGGTCCTCGCGGCGGGCACCGTACCGCAGCGCGCGCCGGCATCGCCATGGTCGCCGCGCGCCGCCCCGCGCTGTTACACTCGTGAGCGCCGCGGCAGCGGACGCCCCACCCGATCGCGGCTGGAGGAGCCATGCGTCCGCAGCTCGTGCGTTTCAGCCTCGTCCTCTGTGCCCTGGCCGTCGCGTCGTGCAGCAGCAAGAGCGGCCCCACGTATCCGTCGTCGTCAACGGGCGGCGGGCCGCTGTCCGGCAGCCTCGCCGGCAGCGGCGCCCAGTACGCCCACGCGTTCGCCACCGCCGGCACGTTCCACTACGCGTGCACGATCCATCCCGCGTGCGCGAGCCTGCAGGGCACGATCGTGGTGGTGGCCCCGGGCACGCCGATCACGAACCGCGTGCTCGCGATCTCGATCGACGGCGGCAGCGCCGGGGGTCCGTACGGTGGCGCGACCTGTTCGTCGCTGTCCACGCAGCTCGACACCGTGCAGGTCGGCGATCAGGTGACGTGGACCAACAACAGCACCCTGCCGCACAACGTGACGAGCCAGTAGCCCCGCGCTACTTCGGCCCGCGCCGCAGCGATTCGAGCTGTGCGCGCGCCTCGGCGTCCGCCGAGTCGAGGGCGGCGGCCCTCGTGTAGGCGGCGATCGCCCTGTCGCGATCGCCGGTGGCCGCGTAGCCCGCGCCCAGCCCGTCCTGCGCACCGGCCGAACGGGGATGCTCCGACGCGTTCAGCTCGAACACCGCCACCGCCGCGGCCGCGTGTCCACCGCCGATCAGCGCGTGGCCCAGGTCGTCGAGCAGGTTCTCGTTGACCACCGCCGGCCCGTACTCCGCCGTCAGCCGCCGGTACGCGGCGCGGCCCGAATCGGCACTGCCCGAGTTGAACGCCAGCGCCATCGCCGCCGCCGCGTGCTGGCGTTTGGCGAACGCCGAGCCCGGGTTCATCTCGACATTGAATGCCAGCAGCCTGACCGCGTCGTCCGGGTGCCCGTCGGCGCGCACCAAGGTGGCCACGTCCACCAGCGGCACCTCGCCGAAGTCGTAGGTAAAGCGTCCGTAGTAGCGATCCCGCAGCGCGTGGTAGCGGGCGAGCGTGGTGTCGAGTCCGCCCTCCACGTACGCCGCCGCGAGCACGTCCTGCAGCATGCGCGGCTGCGGCGCGCCGCGATGGCAGGTGGCGCACTGCACGTGCACGGCCGGGTCGGAGCGGTGCGCGAGGCTCGCCAGGTACTTGTCGTTCAGGTCGCGCGTCATCTGCATCATCACGCGCGCCGTGCGCTTGGGCGGCTTGTCGTCCCGCGCGAAGTCCTCGTGTCGTGGTCCCGGCCCTTCCTCGATCACGTGGCAATACGCGCACCGCACGCCGAGCGCGCGCGTGAACCCGGACATCGTGGCGCGCAGCTCGGCGGGGGAGACGTCCTTCGGCAGCACCTTCAGGTTGGTGAACTTCTCCGGCGGCCGCGCCTGGCCCATTGCCGCGAGCGCCGTCGCCGCCAGGATCAGCGCCGCCGCCGCGCGGCGAAACCATGCAGATCGGATCATGCGCGCCACGCTGGGGCCACGCGCGCCGCGCCGTCAACGACAATCCGCCGCGCGCCGGCCGGCCGCGTACGAGCGCCGGCCTTCGCCCCGGGCCGGCCGCTCGTGCGACAGTGCCGCGCATGACCCGCACCGTGATCGTGGTGGGCGCCGGCGCCGCCGGCCTGACCGCCTCACTGCGCGCCGCGGAATCGGGCGCCCGCGTCACGTTGGTGAACGCGCACCCCAGGATCGGGCTCAAGATCCTGATGTCGGGCGGCACGCGCTGCAACGTCACGCATGCGGAAGTCACCGAGCGCGATTACCACGGCGGCTCGCGGCACTTCGTGGCGCGCGTGCTGCGCGCGTTCTCCGCCCAGGCCGCGCGCGCGTGGATGGAATCGCTCGGCGTGCACTTGAAGCTCGAACCCACCGGCAAGCTGTTCCCCGAGACCGACGACGCCCGGGCCGTGCTCGACGCGCTGCTCGCCGCCGTCGCGCGCGCGGGCGTGGAGGTGCGCGCGGGCGCGCGGGTCGTGCGGCTCGAGCGCGCCGATGCGCCGGGGTCGCGCTGGCGGCTCGGCGTCCAGCGCGTGGCGGCGAGCAGCGCGTTCCCGTCGTCGGTGGCCGCCGTCGGCGTCAGCGAATGGCCGCTGCCCGCGATCGCGCCCGACGAGTGGCTCGAGGCCGATGCCGTGATCCTCGCCACCGGCGGGCTGTCGTTCCCGCGCACCGGCAGCGACGGCGTTGGCTTCGCGCTGGCGCGCGCACTCGGCCACACCATCGTGCCCACCACGCCAGCGCTCACGCCGCTCGCCGCCGCCGATCCGCTGTGCGGCTTGCTGCAGGGGGTCACGCTGGAGGCCGAGCTGACGCTGTGGACGGACGAACGCCGCACCGAGACCGTGCGCGGCTCGCTCCTGTTCACCCACTTCGGCTACTCGGGCCCGCCCGCGCTCGATCTGTCGGGCGCATGGCTGCGCGCCGAGGGCGCGCGCCGCGTCACCGCCAGCTTCCTGCCCGGCGAGCGCGAGGACGCGCTGCGCGAGCAGTGGGTGCGCGCCGGCGGCGCGCAGCCGGCGCTCACCGTGCGGCGCTGGCTGGGCGAGCGGCTGCCCGATGCGCTGGTCGTGGCGCTGGCGGCCGAGTGCGCGCTCGATCCCGCCACGCGCCTGGCCCAGGTCGGCCGCGCCCAGCGCCGCGACCTGTGCGACCGCCTGCTCGAGCGCGAGCTGCACGTCACCGGCACGCTCGGCTACGAAAAGGCGGAAGCCACCGCCGGCGGCGTCGCGTTGTCCGAGGTCGACCCGGGCACGCTGGAATCACGCAAAGCGCCCGGCGTCCACCTGTGCGGCGAGATGCTGGACGTGGACGGCAGGCTCGGCGGATTCAACTTCCAGTGGGCGTGGTCGAGCGGGACGGTGGCGGGGCGGGCGGCGGGACGATGAGGCCGTTCCGCCGCTGCTGAGGGGCTAGTCGAGGACCGCCACCCGGATCCCTCGCACTCCCGTGCCCTGGCGCAGTCGAACCAAGTAGATCCCCGGGGCGATGTGCCGGTCTTTCCCGAGTTCGAGCGTGTAGGTTCCGGGAGCAAATGCATCCAGCGCGCGCGCCCAGATGCGACGTCCGGCGACGTCGAGCAGCTCCAGCGAGCCGGAGCCACCCGGACCGAGCGAGAACCGCACCGAGATTCGCCCGGAGCGGGCCGGATTCGGACCCGCCAGATCCAGACTCATCGAAGCGTGCGCGTCGGGCCTCACGCCCGCCGTGCCGCCGCCGAGCCCGCCGGAAGACAAGATGCGCTGGGCGTAGATGTCCGTCGTGCCATTTCGCATGTCCTGCCAGGTGACGATCGCGCCGCCCGAACCGTCCGTCGTGATCATCGGCAGGTACTGGGTTTCAGCAGCCGTCGAGACGGGCGTTCCTTTGGTCGCCGCGCTCCAGAGCACGGAACCGGCGGAATTGACGCGCCGCGCGTACACGTCCGCGTTGGCGCCGTCCACCCGGTAGTCGGCCCACGCCACGATTGCCCCGCCCGCGCCGTCGGTCGTCACCACCGGAGACTGCTGCATCCCGGCGAAGTCGCAGACCGCCACGCCCGACGCGGCCCACTGCGCCACGCCGGCCGAAGAGATCCGCTGTGCGCGGATGTCTGCCTGGCTGGTGGAGAAGTGGCTGAAATCCACCCACGCGACGATGGCTCCACCCGCTCCGTCCGCGACGATCGAAGGAAGCGTTTCGCCGGCAGCATCCGACATGGGCACGCCGTCGGCGGCCCACTGGACGCTGCCGGTGGACGAGATCCTCTGTGCGTAGATCTTCTCCGCCGAGCGCAGGTCGTCCCAGGCGACGATGGCCCCACCCGATCCGTCCGCGGCGATCGCCGCGCTGGTCTGATCGTTCGCCGCGTTGCAGAGCGCGACGCCGTTGGTCGTCCATAGCCGGTTGCCGCCGGCGTCGACGCGCTGCGCGTAGATGTCGCGGTTCGAACTCCCATTGCGGGCATCCGCCCACGTGATGATCCCGCCACCGACGCCGTCGGGAACGATCATCGGGTACTGCTGGCTTCCAGCGGCGACGCAGATCGGCACACCGTCGGCCTCCCAGATGGGATTGCCCAGGGCCGTGACCCGCCGGGCGTAGATGTCTCCGATCACCTGAGTGGGATCGTCGCGTCGATCCCACCACGTGATGATCGCGCCACCCGCCCCGTCCGAAATCACGGCCTCGTCGTGCTGGGGCCCGGGGGCGGTGCACACCGGCACGCCGTTCGGGTCCCAGAGGAGCTCGCCGTTGGCCGAAAGGTGCTGGCAGTAGATGTCGGAGAGCCCCGCGCGCGAATCGTTCCAGGTGACGATCGCGCCTCCCGAGCCGTCGCTCGTGATGTGGGGAACCAGTTGATCGCCCGTCCCCGTGCAGATCGGGATTCCGTCCGGGCCCCACTGCGCGACGCCGTCGGCCGAGACGCGCTGGGCGAAGATCTGGTAGTTGGATTCGTTCCGGTAGTCCTGCCAGACGATGAACGCCCCGCCCGTTCCGTCGGGGAGGATCGCGGGGAACTCCTGGTCGAAGTCCGCGGTGCACACGCCCAGGTTGACCGTGGGATCGCTTGGCCAGGCCGCGACCGCTGGGGAGGGAGCCGCGATGCAGGCGAGCACGGCGGCCAGCCCGATCCAACGCCGCGGCGCCATCGTTCGGATGTGTGGGTGATCTCGCATGCAGCACTCTCCTTCCAGCGTCGTTTCCGATGCGGGACCGCTCCGCTAACGCAGCCGCACGATCCGCTGAACGGCGCCGCGGCCGCCCGCTTCGGCTCTTGCGAAGAACACGCCGCAGCCCGCCGGCGATCCGGCATTGGTGCGACCGTCCCATGCGAGCATGAGATTTCCCGCTTCGTGCCAGCCCTTGGCAAGCGTGCGGACCCGCCGGCCAGAAAGGTCGAAGATCGCCACGTCGATTGGGCCGGCGGCAGGCAGCACACACGCGAGCTGCGTGGGCCCGGCCGCGGGATTCGCTCCGGCCATGCTCAGCGAGAGCTCAGCCGCGGCCCTCGGCCCGCCGACGCCGGCCGGGGGGGACCAGATGCTGTTCGCGATGGACCACGACGCCGAGTTCAGCGTGTAACCGTTGGGCAGATCCATGACCGGACCGAACGACTCGTCCAACAGCGCCGTCACCGTTGCCTCGGCCAGGCCGGGGTTGTAGCTGACGTTTCCGTACGTTCCTGCGTCGGCCTGCAGGCTGAACGACACGCCGAATGGTGAGTTGACCGGGAAGCTTCCGGTCAGGCTCACCGGCACCCGGATCGACGTTCCCGACGCGGCGGCGAAGAGGCCGGTGCCGTGCGGGCCATTCGAGTCCAGCGTAAAGTCGCCGTAGGTGCCGATGCCGTTGACGTTCAGGTTCGCCCAGACGTGCGACTGTCCGCCGGCGGGCGGGAACCCGCCCTCCAGCCGGAGCGCCGCCGACACCAGCAGGCGGAGCGTTCCCGTCACGGAGCCGCCCGGTCCGCTGATGACGAAATCGTCGGTGCTCGTGCCGGCGTAGGTCTCGCCACCGCCGCCGCCCGAGAGTCCGTTCGACCACTCCGTATCGATGTGACAGGAGGCCGTGTTCACCCCGTTGTCGCTCGCTCCGTGGCCGGTATACCAGCTCGTGCTGTTGCTGCTGCTCACCTCGAAGTTGCCGTCGCGCGAGAACGGCGTGCCCTGGATCGCCGTGTTGTAGTTGAGGTCGACGCGATAACTCGGGGCCGCGAAGCTGGCCCCGGCCCCGGCCGCGAGGGCCAGGATGGCAAGGCCGACGATGCGGTTCGACCGCTCGATGCGACTCACGGAAGTGCCCTCCTCACGGCTGCGAGCCCGCCCAACGATCCGATCCTGGACTTCCGGGACCGGCGCCTACGAGTCCCAAAGCGCAATTCGCGGACGAATCGGACCATCGGGCGCCCGCGGCGGCCCGAGGGGTTGGAAACGCACGCTCCACCATGATGCAATCGACGCAGCGGGCGAGCCGGTCGTAGGATCGAGCCGCAATGGACCCCGGAGGCCGATCCGACGGTGACCCCACACGATGACACTCCCGAGCCCCCGTCGCGCACGTGGAACGAATTGCAGGCGCTGTTCCACGAGCTCGCCGCCCTCCCCGGGCCCGGGCGGGAGGCAAGGCTCGCCGAACTCGCGCGGGACGACCCCGCCCGGGCCCGCGAGGTGCTGTCGCTGCTCGATGCGCACGCCGCGTCGGGGGAGTTTCTCGAGGATCCGCCCATCCCGGCCGCGCCGTCTCCGGCGATGGTGGGGCAGCGGCTCGGACCCTACCGCATTGTCGGGGAGATCGGCCGCGGCGGCATGGGCGTCGTGTACCGGGCCGAGCGCGATGACGCCGAGTTCTCGAAGCAGGTCGCGATCAAGCTGATCGAGCCGGGCATGCGTTCGCACGACATCCTGCGCCGCTTCAACAACGAGCGGCAGATCCTCGCGATGCTCGAGCACCCGCACATCGCGCGGCTCCTGGACGGCGGCACGGCGCCGGACGGCGGCCCCTACATCGTGATGGAGTACGTGTCGGGGCAGCCGCTGCTCGGCTACTGCGACGAGCGCCGGCTGGGGCTCGAGGCGCGGCTCGCGTTGTTCCTGACGGTCTGTGACGCCGTGCAGTTTGCGCACCAGCGCCTGGTGGTGCACCGCGACCTCAAGTCGGACAACGTGCTCGTCACGCCCGAGGGCTCACCGCGCCTGCTCGATTTCGGCATCGCCAAGCTGATCACGCCCGACACGGGCGAGGCCACGGTCACGATGCCGATGCACCGCATGCTCACGCCCGACTACGCGAGCCCCGAGCAGATCCGGGGTGAGCCCGCGACGGTGGCGAGCGACATCTACTCGCTGGGCGTGATCCTCTACGAGCTGATGTGCGGCGAGCGCCCGCACCGTTTCACGACGACCAGCCCCGACGGGGCCTCCCGGGTCCTGCGCGAGATCGACCCCGTGCGACCGAGCACTGCGATCGCCCGCGCCGCGGCCGCGGAGGTGGCCGAGCGTCGGGGCGAGACCATCCGCCGCCTGGCGCGCCGGCTCGCGGGTGATCTCGACTTCATCGTCCTGAAGGCCCTCGAGTACGACCCGACGCGGCGCTACGGCTCCGTGGAACAATTCGCCCGCGATCTACGCCGCCACCTCGACGGGCGTCCCGTGCTCGCCCGGGGCCGGTTCACGCTCTACCGGACGTCCCGGTTCCTGCGCCGGAACCGTGCCGGCGTCATCGCCGGCGCGCTGGTGACCGGCGCGCTGATCGCCGGGCTGGTGGGCACGGCCTGGCAGGCGCGCATCGCGGACCGCGAGCGGGATCTCGCGCGCCGCCGCTTCGACGAGAGTCGCGGGCTGACCCATGCCGTGATGTTCGACATCCACGACGCGATCGCCCCCCTGCCGGGATCGACGCGCGCGCGCGAGCTGCTCGTCCAGCACGCCATTCACTACCTCGACGGGCTCAGCCGCGACGCCAGGGGCGATGCGTCGCTCGAGCGCGAGCTCGCGCTCGCGTACGCCAAGATCGGCGACGTTCAGGGCCGGCCGCTGTTCCCGAACCTCGGTCGTGCCGCGGACGCGCTGCGCAGCTACGACCAGGCGTTGCAGATCCTGTCCGGGCTCTCGGCCGCCCAGCCCGAATCGCTCGCCATCTTCCACGACTGGATCGTCGTGGTGCAGCGGCGCGCCGACCTGCTCGACGTGTTGGGGCGTCATCGTGAAGCGCTGGCGCAGGCGGTCGACGCGCGCGAGCGGGTGGAGCGCGCTCTGGCGCGGCGCCGGGACGACGCCGTGCTGCTCGCGGATCTGTGCATCTCGTGCGACCATCTCGTCGACCTCCGGCTCAACGCGGCCGACACGCTGGGAGCCATATCGGAGTGCACCACGAACCTGGTGCTGGCCGAGCAGGACTTCCGCCGGCACCCCCGGGACGCCGGTGCCCGCCGCGGCGCGCTCATCGCGTGCACCAAGATGGCGAACCTCCGCGGCATGCGCGGTGACCGCGACTCGGCACAGGTGTTCTTTCGACGCGGCGAGGAGCTGGCGTCGGAGGCGTTGGCGACGCAACCCAACAACACGGAAGCGAACCGCGATCTGTCGATCGTCTACACCATGCACGGCCTGTTCCTCGCCGGTTGCGGCGCCATCGACTCCGCTTTGGCGGTGTACGGGCACGCCCAGCAGATCGCCGAGATGCTGGCCGCGGCCGACACGAACAACGCCCTGGTGCGGGCCGACGTCGCGGACGGGCATCTCGACCTGGGCAACATCCTGATGAAGGGGCGTCGGTTTCCGGAGGCGGAGCGCCGGTTCCGGGCGGCGTACGAGGGGTTCGCGAAGATGGCTGCAGCGGACACCGGGAACAGCGAGAACCGTGTCTACATGGCGCGGAGCAGCCGGGGCGTGGGCGAGGCGAGCCGGGAGCTCTCCCGCCAGGCCGGGTCGGCGGCCGAGCGCGCGCGCTGGCGCGCGCAGGCGCTGGCGTGGTTCACGCGCAGCCTCGAGCTGTACCGCGGGCTCGTTCGCGCGGGCGCTCTGAACGGCGAGGACACCCGCGCGCCGAACGAGCTGGGACTGGTGATCGCAAAGCTCCGCGGGCCGCACGGCGGGTAGGAGCGAGGTCGCCCGTCACGGCTCGGGTGGCGCCGCCCCGCTCAGCTCGCGGTAAAGCCACGCGCGGGCGAACGCCCAGTCCCGCTTCACCGTCATCGGCGAAATCCCGAGTGCGCCCGCAGTCTCCTCGATGGTGAGGCCGCCGAAGTAGCGGAGCTCCACGATTCGCGCTTGGCGTTCGCTGTGGCGCGCGAGCGTTTCGAGCGCGCGGTCCAGGTCATCGAACCCGACCGGGGTCGTGCCGGCGACCAGGCGGTCCGTATCGAGCGACACGGGCTGCTGCGCGCCGCCCCGCTTCTGCGCCGAGCGACGGCGGGCATGGTCCACGAGCACGGCGCGCATCGCCCGGGCCGCCACGCACATGAAGTGGCGGCGCCCCGACCACGGCCGTTCGGCGCGACCGACCAGCCGCAGGTAGACCTCGTGCGCAAGAGCGGTTGGCTGCAATGTGTGATCGGGGCGCTCGCTTCGAAGCTGGCGGGCCGCCATCTGCTTCAGCTCCGCGTAGACGATCGGGAGCAGCTGGTCGAGGGCCTCAGGGTCGCCGGCCGCAACGCCTCTCAGGGTGTCGGAAATCGGCTCGCGTTCCACCGTCGTCTCCCCGCTGGCCGCCGTTCGCTGTGGAGTCTCACCAGGTGGTTCACACCCGACACTGTCCAGCTGGAGTCCTCCTGGCGGACGATCGTGGTGTCGAGGCCACGGACAACCGAGCCGGAAGCCCGGATGATCCTCCACAGTGGAGCACGGAAGCGCCCGGCGAGTCGAGCCCTGCTCGCACGCGGGGGTGCGAGAATCTGTTCCGATCCAATAAGTGACTTCGGCCCTGACAGACTCTTCATAGCTCGAGACGCTGCCGACGACCTGCCCGTCACAGACGATGGTTCGGTTGATGGAGGTCGGCTCCTAGCCGAGCACCGCGACACGAGCCCGCGCGACATGCGGTCCCTGCGTGAGGCGCATGAAGTACAAACCGGGGACCAGGCGAGTTCCCGTGCTCAGATCGAGCGTGTGCCGTCCGGGCCCGAGCGATCCGACCTCGCGGCTGGCCACGGTCCGTCCGCTCACGTCGACGAGCTCGAGTCGTGCCGGTTCGCCGCTGAGCAGCGAGAACGAGATCACCAGTCCAAGGTTGTGCGCAGGGCTCGCCGGAGCATCCAGGGCGAACGCCACGGGGCCGCCGCCGTTCGCGCTCAGCGTTCCGGCTGGCGAGATGAGTGCGAACGCGCTCTCGTTGCCGTGGATGTCCACCGCGCTCAGCTTGTAGTAGGAACCGGCCGGACCGACGTCCGCGTAGCCGGTGTCGGGCTGGCTGGCTAGCAGGTTCCCCGGGCCCGGCGTGAATCCGGCCGAGGCGCCCTTGTAGATTCGGTACAGGGAGAAATCAGACTCCGGGTTCACGCCCCAATGAAGAAGCGTCGCTCCCGCCTGATAGGCCGCAGCGACGGGAGTCGGCGTCCCGGGAGGGAGGTTGTCCACCGAATACCCGCTGTCGGGAGCGGATGACCAGTAGAGGCCGGTCGAGAGTTGCTCGGCTTCCACCATGATCAGCGTGTTGGGGTTCGATGTGGGCGTCGAGTCGGAAAGCGTCGGCACGCTGTAGCTGTAGCCGGGGAAGCCGTGCGACGCCTGGCTGCCGACGAACTCCCAGTAGATGACCTGGCCGGCCTCAATCGAGGTGCGGATCGCGCCTGGCCGTGGCGCCGGCCCACCGGCCTCCGTGAGCGACGCAGTGCTCGTCGGCGTCGCTTCGGAGGTGCCGGTTGGGACTTGCCGCCAGATCCAGTAGGCGTCGATCGGATTGCCGGGCGCAAAGTCCATCATGCTCTTGTTCCAGCGCACGGTCAGCTTGCCGCCCTCGTCGTTGGGAACGTCCGCGACCGTGACGATCCCTGGCGCGGGATCGACGAACACCCATGCCGCTCCGGCATTCGAGTTGTCGGCGGTCCCGCCTTCGATTGCGGTGTACCCATCGGCAGAGAGCGCGACCGAGATCGCCTGGCTCGCGGCTCCCGCGGCGCCGGTGCCCACCAGCTTCGCACCCGGCTGGGTCCACGTCCCGTTGTTGCGCGTGAAGACCCACGCGGCTCCGGTATTCGAGTTGTCGGCGAACCCGCCCACGATCGCGGTGTTGCCATCGCCCGAGAGGGCGAGCGAGTGCCCTTGGAACGCCCCTCCGATCGGGCCACTTCCCACCAGCTTCGCGCCCTGCTGACTCCACACGCCGCCGCTGCGCGTGTAGACGAACGCCGCTCCGGCGCCCGAGTTGTCGCCCGACCCTGCCACCATCGCGGTGTTCCCGTCCGCCGAGAGGGCGACCGAGAATCCTTGCTGCGCGCCCGCCGTCGCATCGACTCCCGTCAGCTTCGCGCCCTGCTGGGTCCACACCCCGCCGCTGCGCGTGAACACCCACGCGGCTCCGAGGTTCGAGTTGTCGGCAAAGCCGCCCACGATCGCGGTGTTCCCGTCCGCCGACAGGGCGACCGAGAGTCCCTGCCGCGCGCTTCCCACCGCGCCGCTCCCCACCAACTTCGCGCCCTGCTGACTCCACACGCCGCCGCTGCGCGTGTAGACCCACGCGGCTCCGACGTTCGAGTTGTCGGTGTTGCCACCCACGATCGCCGTGTTGCCGTCCGCCGAGAGAGCGACCGACAGCCCCTGGTTCGCGGCTCCCGCCGCGCCACTTCCCACCAGCTTCGCGCCCTGCTGGGTCCACAATCCGGCGTTGCGCGTGAAGACCCACGCCGCTCCGACATTCGTGTTGTCGCCGTTCCCGCCGATGATCACGGTGTTCCCGTCCGCCGACACGGCGACCGATGCTCCTTCCAGCGCGGTTCCCACCGGGCCCGAGCCGATCAGCTTCGTCTGCTGACTCCACACGTTGCCGCTCCGCGTATAGACCCACGCCGCTCCGGTGCCGCTCGCGCCGTCATGGAATCCACCCACGATCGCGGTGGTCCCATCCGCGGAGAGCGCGACCGAGGATCCCTGCTGCGCAGCTCCCACGGCCGCCGTGCCCACGAGCTTCGCGCCCTGCTGGTAGTTGGGCGCAGGGCTCGCTCCGGCGCTTGCCGAGATCACGGTGAGCACAGTGACGAAGATGAGCGCTTTGGGGAGCATGGGGATCTCCTCGCAGGATGAGGACCTCGAACGCGACCCGGTTCCGCGCCGGCGCCGACAAGGGAACACGCGGAGGAAACGGGCGGGACAGGGGAAACGAACGCGCGAAATCGCCGCGCCGGCTCGGCGCTGCGGGCCCGAGGGCATGCAGGCGCCGGCGCCAGCTGGCGATGGGTCGCGGGCGGTCTCTGGTTTCTTGACGCATCGCTCGCGCGGGTGGTGGGATCGCGCCCAGGAGGTCGTATGGCCACGTTCGTGCTCGTCCATCCCGCCTGGTTCGGCGGGTGGTGCTGGAACAAGGTCGCAGACCGGCTCCGCGCGCAGGGGCACACGGTCTACACGCCGACGCTGACTGGCCTCGCGGAGCGCAGCCACCTTGCCAGTCGCGACGTGGGCTTGACGACGCACATCGACGATATTGCCGGCGTCGTGACGTTCGAGGGGCTGGCCGATGTCGTCCTGGTCGGGTCGAGCTCCGGCGGGACGGTCATCACCGGCGTGGCCGATCGGCTGCCGGACCGTATTGGGGCGCTCGTCTACCTCGATGCGTTCGTCCCATCCGACGGGCAGAGCACCCTCGATCTGCTGCCGCCCGAGCGACGGGCAGCGCTCGATGCGCAAGTGGAGACGGAGGGCGGCGGCTGGCTCCTGCCCCGCTTCGCCCCGCCGCCGTGGCCGACCATCGTGCGCACCATGTGGCATATCGTCGATGAGGCCGACCTCCAGTGGGTGCTGCCGCGCCTGCGACCGACGCCCTACCGCCATTTCACCGATCCGATTCGCCTCACGGCGTCGAACCTGCAAGCGATCGATCGTGTCTACGTGCGATGCCCCCGTGTTCCGGCGCCCTTCGACGTGTTCGCGGCGGCGGCGAAGTCCGACCCGGCCTGGAGATATCGCGAACTCGACACTCCGCACGTCCCGTTCGTGACTCACCCCGACGAGGTCACGACCGTCCTGCTCGAAGTGGCTGCCTCGCATCCGCGAGCGGCGTCCCCGTAGACCCAGGCGGTGCTCCCGACCGCCGCGTAGCCGCGCGACGCGGCCAACCCGCCTCGCGGCCGGTCGTCATCCGGGAACGCGCACGGCCCGTGGTCCGCTGGCGCCGCCGGGGCGGATCGCCAGGATCGCACCGTGCGCGTCGCGCTCGATCGCAATGGGCACGAGGCGCTGCCGGAGCAGATCGAGCGCGACCAGGTCGCCCGTGGGCAGCGCCGCGACGGGCAGGTTCACGGCGCTGCGAAATCCCGTGCCCGTGCTCACGTCGTTGAGCGCGCCGCCGGCGCGGCCGAGGTAGAGATCGAGGTCTCCGCGCTCGAAGCGGAGCAGCCCGTACGTGCGCCAGGCCCCGGGATCCCAGGGGATCGGCGCGGTTCCCAGCAGCGCGAAGCCCGTGAGCGGTCCGTTCGCGGCACGGTTGGCCGCGATCTCCGAGGCCAGGAATGATCCGCCGAAACCCATCTCCGCCGGGTCCGGCCGGCTCTGCGCCGCCGTGGTGTCGCCACCCGAAACCGCCAGCAGCAACGCGCGCGTGCGGCGGTCGAACGATCGCTGCGTGGCCGCCAGCGTGTCGGACTCAGGCAGCAACGCCTCCGCCGCGCGGGAGCCGCTGGCCCGGATGCGCATCCCCCCAGGCGCGCGACTCAACTCGAGCCTCTCGCCGTCGCCCATGTCGTAGTGCCCCGCGAGCGCCGCAGCGGCGCGCGGACCCGGCGCCGCGACGGCCGGCAGCGCGATCCCGGTCGGGCGACCCAGCAGGATGCGCCGAAGGTCGCGGGCGATCATGCGCTTGGCGACCGCACCGCCATCGATGTCGTAGACGTCCTGGTTGGTGAGGATCACGATCAGCCGCTGCTCGCCCGGGAACCAGTTCAGCTCGGAGTGGAAGCCGTCGGTGTCACCGCCGTGGAAGATCATGGTCGAGTCTGTGCCCGGCGATGCCACGAACCAGCCGTAGCCGTAGCGCGTGCCCTCGCCGGTGTCGACCCGCGGCGCCATCGCGCGCTCGCGCGCGGCGGCAGGGACGATACGGCCGGCGAGCAGCGCCGCGTGCCAGCGCGCGAGATCTTCCGCCGTGGAAACGGCCGAGCCCGAGCCGGTGCTCTTCCAGCCGGGCTGCGGATCGACCGGCAGGCCGTTCGGCGCTCCGTCCCGGTTCCCGCGCGCGAGCGGCGCGGACGGGTCCGGCGCGTCCACGAAACCGCTCTCGACCATGCCCGCGGGCGCGAACACGCGCCGCCGCACGAAACGGTCGTACGACTCGCCCGATGCCCGTTCGACGATCGCCGCCAGCAGCTCGTAGCCGCTGTTCGAGTAGGCGAAATGGAGGCCCGGCGTTTCGCGCAGCGACGATTGGAGGATGCGCCGCACCGCCTCGTCGCGGCCCAGGCTGTCGCTGGCGCGCAGGGCGTCGCGGCGCAGCCCGGCCGTGTGGGTGAGCAGGTGCTCGATGGTGATCGAACGCTTGTCGGGCGGCACGTCCGCGAGGAAACGGCCGAGCGTGTCGGCGAGCGCCAGGCGGCCGTCGCTCTCGAGCGCCAGAATCGCGAGCGCCGTGAACGACTTGGAGAGCGAGGCCACCGGGAACCGCGTGCGGGACGTCACCCGGACCCCGCGCGCCGCGTCGGCGAGGCCGCGCGATTCATCGAGCACGATCCTGCCGTGCTCGGCGATCAGCACCTGGCCCGAGAATCCGAACGCCGCCAGGCGGTCGAGGTAGGTGCGGGCCGCGGCGAGCCGCGCGCGATCCACGCCTTCGCCCCGCGCCGCGGCGGCGGACGTCGCGATGATGACGCAGGCCAGGCACGATAGCGCGATCCTCACGGCGGCGGACTATCCGGATCGCGGGCGCACGAAATCAACCGGTTTCCGCCGATCGCGGTGAGGCATGCGACCGTCGGCACGGCCAGATGTCTGGTGTTCGCGACCTGTGGCCGTGCGCTAGAATCCCGGCTCACGCCTGTGGTCCCCGCACACGCGCCGGCCGCCGCGAGGTGATCCCTTCGCGGCGATGAGCGCGCCAGGATGCGGCGGGGAACGACGATCTCGGACGGCACGACGTAGGAGCGTTTGCCATGCCGCAGCCCTCCGGCCCATCACCCCGCCGGCTGGCACGGACGCTCGCGCTGACGACCGCCTGGGCGGCGTTGGCGCTGGCCGTGCGTGTCGCCCCGACCTCCGCGCAGGTGATCCGCGACGACCTGTGGGTCACGAACGGCCCGGTGTACACGGAGCTGATCTCGGGCAGCACGCTCTATCTGGGCGGCCGCTTCGAGCGCGTGGGTCCGCCGATCGGGGGATGGGCGCCGCTCGATCCCTCGGGCACGCCGATTCCGCCCGCGCCGCAGCTCTCCGGCACCGTGTACTGCACGGTCCCAGACGGCGAAGGCGGCTGGTACGTGGGCGGCTCGTTCGACGCCGTGGGCAAGCAGCCGCGCACCCATCTCGCGCGCTTCGACCAGAACGGCCACCTCACCTCATGGGCGCCGAACGTGAACGGGCCGGTGTACGCCATGTACCTGTTCGCGGGCGTGCTGTACGTGGGTGGCTCGTTCACCAGTGCCGGCGGCCTGGCGCGCACGTGCCTCGCCGCGCTCGACACGCTGACCGGCGGCGCGCACCCATGGAATCCGGGCGCCGACGGCGAGGTGCACGCCATCTGCCCGTTCGGCTCGTCCATGTTCGTGGGCGGCCAGTTCTTTCATCTGGGCGGTCTCGCGCGCGGGCGCATCGCCGCGGTCGATACCGCCGGCGTGGTGTGGCCGACCTGGGATCCGGAGGCGAACGGGCAGGTGCTGACGATCGGCGTGCGCCACACGCTCGTCCCCAACACGGTCACGGTGTACGCGGGCGGCGACTACAGCGCGATCGGCGGCCAGGCGCGCAACAGTCTCGCCGCCATCGACGCCACCAGCGGGTCCGCCACCTTCGGCCAGGCGACGGCGTTCAATCCCAACGCCAACAATGCGGTGCGCACGATGATCATCGTCGGGACGCTGTCGCCCACGATCTACGTGGGTGGCGACTTCACCGCGATCGGCGGCGTGGGCCGCAACGCGCTGGCGGCGCTGAACGGCTCGGGCGCGGCCACGGCGTGGAATCCGGGCATCACCAACGGCGGTGGACGCCTCGTGTCCCCGTCGGTGTTCGCGCTGGCGTTGAGCGGGACCACCATGTACGTCGGCGGCAGCTTCGACTTCATCAACGGGCAGCCGCGCTTCGACGCCGGCGCCCTGGACACGGGCACGGGCGCGGTGTCGGCGTGGAATCCCGACCCCGCGGGACGCGTCAACGCCATCGGCCTCGGGATGTTTTCAGAGTACCTGGGCGGCGAGTTCGCGAGCCTGGGCGGCGTGGTGCGGCACAACGTCGCGGCGCTCGACCTCGTCACCGGCGAGGCGAACGGATGGGATCCCAACAGCGATGGCGAGGTGGACGCGCTGCAGGTCGTGAACGGGCTGATCTACGCCGGCGGTCAGTTCGCGAACATCGGTGGCGGGGCGCACGCCTACGTCGCGCAGCTCGACGCCACGACCGGCGTGGCCGGGGGATGGAACCCGAATGCCAATGGCGGCGTCACCTCGATTGGCGGGCGCACGGCCATGAGTCGCAGCACGATCTTCATGGGCGGCGCGTTCACGAACGTGAACGGAGTGACGCGCCATCATCTGGCGGCGTGGCTCATGGACCCGATCTCGCCCGGCGTGACGAGCTGGAATCCCGCGCCCGACAGCACGGTCAACGCACTCACCGTATCCGGCAGCACGGTGTTCGTGGGCGGCGCGTTTCACAACGTCGGGGGGGCGGGGCGCAACTTCGTGGCCGCGCTGGACCTCACCGGCGCCGCGACGGCGTGGAACGGTGCCATCGCAGACGGCGCGGTGACGGCGCTGGCCGCCACCGGCACGCGGGTGTACGCGGGCGGGGCGTTCACGCAGGCGGCCGGCGCCCTGCATCGCGGCATCGTAGCAATGGACCAGGGCACCGGCGCCACGCAGTCCTGGCCGGCGCAGGTGTTCGGGCAGGTGTACGCGATCGCGCCCACGGCAGCCGCGATCTATGCCGCCGGAACCTTCACCAACGTCGGCGGCTCCACGCGCACGAACCTCGCGGCGCTCGATCCCACCTCCGGCGCGCCGAGCGCGTGGGATCCGGAGCCATGGAACCCGATCCAGTTCCCGGCGGCGCTCCTGCCCAGGTTCGGGATCGCGCTGGCCGAGCAATCCGGGCGCGTCTACGCCGCCGGCGACTTCGGCACCATCCTCGACACTCCGCACGCGCGCGTGGCCGGCATCTTCGAGAGCACGGCCGCGGTCGATCCGGGAACGCCGGCGATGACGCACGTGCCCGCGATCGAGGCCGAGCCGAACCCGTTCCGCGCCGGCGTGATGCTCGGGTTCGCGCCTCCGCGCGCGGTCGAGGTCGCGGTGCGCATCTACGACCTCTCGGGCCGCATCGTGCGCACGCTCACCGGCGCGCAGGCGGCGGCCGGCATGCAGCACGTGCGCTGGGACGGCCGCGACCAATCAGGCCGGCTCGTCCCGCCCGGCGTATACGTGGTGCGCGCGCGCGCGGACGGCTGGCAGGCGAGCGGCCGGCTGCTGCGCATCCGCTGATCGCGACAACGCGGCACGTGGAGCCGACGTGAACTGTTCCACGCGGTGGGTGCCGACGTCGCTGCTGCGGTAGGATGGGCGATCACGAACGCCACTCACGTCCCACCCCAGGAGCGCGCGATGCCCGCACAGGATGCAGTCCGCAACGCCTCGAAGTCGTTCTACGCTGCGCTCAACAGCATGGCGAAGGGTGACGCCGCCCCGATGCTGGCCGTCTGGTCGCACAGCCCCGACGTCACGACCATGCACCCGATCGGCGGCCGCGAGGCGGGGTGGAACAAGGTGCAGGGCCCGTGGAAGCAGGTCGCCAGCCTGTGCAGCGGCGGCAAGATCACGCTGCGCGGCCAGCGCATCCACGTCGCCGGCAGCGCGGCATTCGAGACGGGCGTCGAGAAGGGCCAGATCACGATGGCCGGCAGGAAGGTGAGCTTCGAGCACCGTGTCACGAACGTCTACAGACGCGACGGCCGGACCTGGAAGATCGTCCATCATCACACGGACCTCTCGCCGGACATGATCGACGTCGTGAGGAAGCTGCAGGCGAAGTAGCCACGACATTGGCCTCGATCTGGTAGGGGGTCGTCACCCGACCCTTCGGGCCGAGGTGCTTCGTTGCCATCACGCGGGCGTGGACCTGTGGCTGAGCCGCAGCGATTCCCAGCTGCCGTCGGCGGTCCAGCCACCGTCCACCGCGAGCGTGGCGCCGTTGACGAATGCGCTCCGCGCGTCATCGGCCAGGAACAGGATCGCGTTCGCGACGTCGTCGGCGGTGGCGAACCGACCCATCGGAACGCGGCCGATGATGTCGCGATCGGTGTAGTGGCCGCCCGACTGCGAGGCCACGTCCATCTCGGTCTTGACCCAGCCCGGGCACACCGCGTTGACGCGGACGCCACGCCCGCCCCATTCGGCGGCGAGCGTGCGCGTGAGGCCGATCAGGCCGTGCTTGGAGGCGTTGTACGCCACGCGATCCGTGACGCCCATGAGCCCGGCGACCGAGGCCACGTTGACGACGCTGCCGCGCCCCGCTTCGAGCATTCGCGCGCCGAACGCCTTCGCCAGCAGGAACGGGGCGACGAGGTTCACGTCGAGCACGCGTCGATAGTCCGCTGCCGAGGTGCGCTCCGCCGGCGAGATGAACGCGATGCCGGCGTTGTTCACGAGCACGTCGGCCACGCCGAAACGGTCGTGGGTGTCCCGCGCGAACGCTTCGACGACGCGATCGTCGGTGATGTCGCCAACGCGCGCGATGCTCTCGACGCCGAGCGCGTGCAGCGCCGCGAGCGTGTCTTCGGGTTCGCGCACATCGACGAGCGCCAGCGAAAAGCCGGCCCGACCGAATGCCTCGGCGGTGCGGCGCCCGATCCCCTGGGCGGCGCCCGTGATCACGGCGCATCTCGGTGTCGCCATGGTGAGGCTCATATCATCTTCGCGGGTTCGCGTACAGGACGGTCGGGGCGAGCGGCATCGAAACCTGTTCGGCCGCACGCGCGTATGGCCTGTGTCGGCCCGTCGGGCCCGATCATGGAGGGAGCTCTTCCGGAGGCGCTCATGACCCGCAGGACCAACGAACGGCTGGCAGGCGTCGCGTTCCTCGTCTACATCGCGCTCGGCATCGGGGCGATGATGCTGTCGGGGCGGGCGGGCCGCGGTGAAGGGATCGCCGCGCAGCTCGCGAGCTTCGCCCGGCACGCGGCCGATGTGCGCGCGGCCGCGGTGCTCAACCTGCTCAGCGCCTTCGCCGCCCTGGTGCTCGGGGTGACGCTGTACGCCATCACGCGCGACGAGGACCACGACCTCGCCATGCTGGGGTTCACGTTCCGCGTGGGCGAGGGGGTGCTCGGTGGGCTTTCGATCCAGAGGTCGCTCGGCCTCCTGTGGCTTTCGAACGCCGGCCGCGATGCGCTCGACCCTCGCGCCATGCAGGCCCTCGCGGCATTCCAGTTCCACGGGCAGGCGGGCGGGATCGGCGCTGCCTTTTTCGCGGCCGGAAGCCTGATCTTCTCCTGGCTGTTGCTGCGGGGCCGGATGATCCCAACGGCGCTGGCGGGACTGGGCGTGCTCGCGTCGGCGCTGTGGGTGATCGCAGTTCCGCTGCAGGTGGTCGGTCTGCTGCGCGGAACGGTCCTTCAGCTCCTGTACGCCCCCATGGCGGTGTTCGAGGTCCCGCTCGCGCTATGGCTGCTGGTGCGCGGGACCAAGGCTCCGGAGCGGTCGTTGCAGGTGTAACGGCCAGGGCCCGCGGTAGGAATCCGCCACCACCCAGGCCGCGGCGGTCAACGCGCAGGAGTCGATGAATTCGTTCCAATCCGAAGCGTTGGCGCCCACCGCGATGACGGGGATCCACACCAGCAGCGTGAACAGGGTGAGCTCCAGCGCCGAGAGCACAGCCGCCAGCCGCGCCAAAACGCCGATCGCAATCGCGACGCCCGCCGCAACCAGAGCGCTGCCGGTGAAGTACGCCCAGCCCAGGTGCCACGGCAGCCAACCGGGCACCATCCCGACCGTCCGTTGCAGAAAGGTGAAGTGCGCGATGCCGAATGGAATCAGACCGAGGCCATAGAGCAGCCGCGCGACGCGCAGGCCGCGCTCGCCGGTGAGGAATC
>DASSIN010000162.1:0-3356 GCA_035691845.1 Candidatus Eiseniibacteriota bacterium
CGCAGGCCGTGCCGATGCGCTGGCTGATCCGGCTCGGCAAGGCGTCGCTGTTCGTGTACGCCGCGCACGTGGTGGTCTATCCGGTGCTCGGCCGGCTGGGGCTGCACGCGCTGCGCTACGCGCCGGTGGTGCGCGTGATCGTGGTGTGGCTCGCGGGCCTCGCGCTGCTGGTGCCGGCCGCGGGCTGGTGGCGCGGCCTCAAGGAACGCCACCCGCGCTCGCTGTTCCACTACTTGTAGGACGGTTATCGCTACACGATGTGCTCAGTACTGATTAGGGGAGGACTCGAGGTGATCCGATGATGCGATCGCTCAAGATTGCCCTCGCTGCTGACGTACTGGATCTCGTGAATATCCGACAGATCGTAGCTGGGGCGACGGAAGCGCTGACTGATGGTTGTGACACGCCAGCAATGAGAAGGCTCGCTGGATTGAATTCGAACGATGCCGAAGAGGCCAGGGTCTTGTTGCGATCTGCATGCCGTGAAGCGGGGCTTGAAAACATGAGTCACGAAGCCGCCGCTCGGGTCTACGCTACTGCCGTGTGCCGTGAAGTGCTGGAGGCAAAGACGACACCGGAGCACGCCGCACGGTTATTGTTACGGGTATCGGTTACCGTCGGCGATCAGTTCCACGAGCTGGACCCATTTGTCTACGTTGCGGGGGAGCTTGACTCGCGGCCGACGGAGCGGGAATTGCTGACCCGAATGGCCATGGATGCTGCGCGGCATTGGCTTGCGGAGCATGACCAGAACGCGAGCGGCCAACCCAGAAGCACCCTGTGAGCTTTCCGCGTTCTTGGCGAGGGCAGAGACGCTGCGGCTTTGACCCGGTTTGGGCCCGCCCCGCAGGTGCCCGCGTCAGCGACCGCCGGGGTGCTTGCCGCCCGCGGGGGCCTTGCCGCTCGGCCGTGCCTCGTCCGATTCGCCCGGCTCGTCGCTGTCCCCGGCCGGCTTCGCGCCCGGCGCGCCCACCCGCGGGGGCGGCGCGCCCTCGCCCGCGCCGCGCGCGCGGGTCTCGTTCGGCGATGGCAGCGTGACGAGCACTGCGGTCACGATCAGCACCACCGCGGCCAGCATCAGCTCGGAGGTGGCGGTGCGCCGCAGCGCGTGCGCCGAGTCGTCGCTGGAGAGCCGCGGCGTCATCCGGCGCCAGTTCCAGGCGCCCAGCGACAGCACCGACGCCACCACGCACAGCTTGAGGATCAGCGTCACGCCGTAGGGCGTGCTCCACAGGTCGGCGAGCTTGGGCAGGTGGATCCACGCCATCACCACGCCGCTGCACGCCAGCAGCGCGGCCGACAGCAGCGCCACGGGCGAGAACCGCGACACCAGCAGCAGCACGAGCGTGCCGCGCCCGCCGGTCGGGGGACGCGCGCGCATCGCGGCCGGCAGCCCGGCCAGCACCATCACGAACAGCGTGCCGAGCCACAGCGACCCGCCCACCACGTGCAGCGCTGTGGCCGCGGGCCCGAGCCGGCCGGCCAGCAGG
This sequence comes from Candidatus Eiseniibacteriota bacterium, assembly GCA_035691845.1. Lineage (GTDB taxonomy): Bacteria > Eisenbacteria > RBG-16-71-46 > RBG-16-71-46 > RBG-16-71-46 > DASSIN01. The sequence continues at coordinate 1,491 of DASSIN010000162.1, forward strand.
TTGCGCAGCGCCAGCGCCATGCCGGCGAGCAACGCGATCACCCACGCGCCGCCCACGCGCGTGCGCGCCAGCAGCAGCGCCAGGAACAGCACCGCGTCCAGCACCAGCGGCACCAACGTGCCGCGCGGGCCGGCCAGCGCGCCTGCGAACGTGAGATGCTTCTCTGCCGCGCGGCTCGTGGTCTCCATCAGCGTGAGCCCGACCAGCACCAGCGCGCCGAGCGTGCCGACGGTGGCGGCGCGCAGCTCGGAGGCGTCCCACATCGAGCGGCCGGATGGCTCGGTCGCGGCCACCATCTCGGGGCGCGCGGCGCGCGAGCGCAGCACCAGCCAGCGGAAGCCGAGCGCGCCGTAGGCCGCGAACGTGGCCAGGAACTCCACGTACTGGCTCACCACGTCGGACCACTCGATCGGCGGGAAGGTGACGAGCAGCATGGGCCCGACCCTGTCATGCCGCCCGCACCGGGGTCAACCGTCGCGTCGCCGGCCGCCGGGCGGCCGGACGACGCTGCGGCAGCCGCGGCTGCGGGCTACTCGGCGACGATCTGGACCAGCTGGGGCGGGGTCACGCCGCGCTGCTGCGCGGCGCGGTGCACCTTGAGCGGGATCAGGCGCGCGAACACCTCGTCGTAGCGCCAGCGTCGCCATTCGCCCTCGAGCCGGATCGCGAACGTCTCGCCCTCGATCCGGATCGGCAGCCCGCGCCGCGCCGCCTCGCGCGCGATGAACGGCGCCAGCTCGTCGTGCCACTCGGAGGGCTCCGGCACGTCGCGCACATTGCCGCGATGCTGCGCGGGGTCGAGCACCTGGTCGGGATCGAGCACGAACACGCGGCCCGCCGCCGCGCCCGACATGAAGAACTTGCCTGCGTACGGCTTGGGCCGCAGCGCCAGCTCGCCGTGCGCGTCGGGTTTCGCCAGCCCGAGCACGACGTGGAACGAGTTCGGGCCGCCCGACATCAGGTACTCGAACGCGTACTCGTTGGGCGAGCCGAAGTGGATGGTCTTGAGCCCCGGCGCCGGCGTGCGGCCGTCGGCCAGCGTCACCTTGTTCTGCCCCGCCACGGCGAAGCGCGAGCCCGAGTCCCACACCGACAGCGTGCCGCCGTGCGCGGCGTAGGCGGTGGTGTTGAGCGTGTCCTGCAGCACGAACAGCTCGCCGGAGTCCGCCTTCATGCCGAGATGGCTCTGGCCCTGGCCGTACACCCAGATCGAGGCGCCCTCCAGCAGCGCGCCGATGAAGTCGCCGAACTCGCGCCCGAACAACTCGAGCGTGACGCCATGCGCCGGCTTGGCCTCGGCGTCGGCGAGGTTGGTGCCGACGTAGCGCGGACCGCCGAGGAAGCCGTAGCCCACGATCTCGCGCCAGCCGAGCCGCACCGCCTCGCTGACGATGCGCGATGCGGAATCGAGCTGGAACGACTCGCTCTTGAAGCCGGCGAAGTCGATCACCAGGATGTCGCGCCCGGGATCGAGCGGCGGCGCCAGGTCGTCGCGCGCGTCGAGCGTGAGCCGGCCCCAGCGGCCGCCCCCAGCCGGCGCGGTCAGCGCCTGGTGCAGCGGCGGCACCGCGTCCAGCAGCCGCACGATGCCGCCCTCCGGCGCGCCGTCCGGCGTGCGGCCGCCGTCGATCAGGTACTCCCAGCTCGACAGCGAGCGGCCTCCGAGGTCGGTGAACGCGATCCGCTTGCGCAGCTCGGCCAGCGCGCGCAGCGCCAGCGCGCGCGCCGCGTAGCCCTCGTCCCCGAGCGCGGGCAGCGCGCGCTCGAGCAGCAGCCGCGCGGCCGGGAAGTCCAGCTCGCGCGCGTGCGCGAGCACGTCCTCGACCAGCGCCTCGGCCGCCGCCGGCAGCGGCTCGTCCGGCGCGA
>DASSIN010000163.1:0-4744 GCA_035691845.1 Candidatus Eiseniibacteriota bacterium
GCGGCGCTGCACATCGAGTTCTCGGGCGCGCTGGCCGCGGCCGCGGTGCACGTCCAGCCCCGCGCCGGCAGGCTCGCCGCGCTGATTCCGGCCAGCGACCGGCGCGTGGCGCTGCTGCGCGAGTCGCTGGCGGAGCTGGACGCGGCCGGAGCGCTGGCCACGACGCCCGCCGAGCGCGCGCTCGTCATGGCCCATCGGGCGAACCGGCTCGTGATCTGGGGATTCCCGTGGGACGCGCTGGTGGAGTTCCGCCGCGCGCAGGCGCTCGATCCGCAGTGGCGGCCGATCGCGGACGAGCTGGCCGATTGGCTGCGTCACCCCGAGCGCGAATCGCGCCCCGACAGCCTGCTGCGCTGACCGGAGCCCCGCCGCCGCGCGCGTGACGCGGGCTCGCGGAGCGCTACAGGTCCTTCGCGTGCCGTTGCCGCGTGCGGCGCTCGAACGCCACCCACTCGCCCGCGGTCCACGTCAGCTTCACGGCCAGGCGGTCGTCCATCTCCACGCGCAGCTGATCGCCGTCCTCGGCCTTCCACAGCGAGTGGATGTCGGCCTTGTGGTCGCGCAGCGCGTGATCCTCCTCGCTCTGGCCGTTCCAGTACGGGAACTGCACCCGGCTCACCTTCTCGTCGGGCGGGCCGTGCTTGTCGAGCAGCGACGCCACCACCTCGTCGTACACGCCGCGCATGTCGGTGTAGGTGTCGTACGACATGGGGGCGGCCTTGGGCAGCATGCTGACCACGATGCGGACCAGCCGGCCGCGATCGTCCACCTGCGCTTCGAGCACGGCGAAGCGCTCGTAGAATCGTCCGGTGGCGACGAACCTGGAGTCGGGACTCCTGCCTCGGGCCGGCTTGAAGCCGCTGGGCGCGAGCTTCCGCGCCAGCTCGTCGGCCGGCGTGCCCCACGGCACCTCGGCGAACGTCAGGCGCGCGGGATGGGTGCGCGCCCGCGCCTGGGCGACGCCCGCCAGCGCGAGCGTCGCGGCCAGCGCGACGAACGCCGGGGCGCCACCACGCATCCGCGGCCCAAACACGCGCGCCTCAGCGCTGGTCGCTGCCGGCGGCCTTGCCACGCAACGCGGCCTGCGCCGCGGCCAGCCGCGCGATCGGCACGCGGAACGGCGAGCACGAAACGTAGTCGAGCCCGGCGCGGTGACAGAACTCCACCGTGGCCGGATCGCCGCCGTGCTCTCCGCAGATGCCGATCTTGAGATCGGAGCGCGTGGCGCGGCCGCGCTGCACGGCCCACTCCACCAGCTCGCCAACGCCCTCGACGTCGATCGACACGAACGGGTCCTGCGGCAGGATCTTCTTCTGCACGTACTCCGGCAGGAACTTGCCCGCGTCGTCGCGCGAGAACCCGAACGTGAGCTGGGTCAGGTCGTTGGTGCCGAACGAGAAGAACTCCGCCTCCTCGGCGATGCGACCGGCGGTGACCGCGGCGCGCGGCACCTCGATCATGGTGCCGACCAGGTACGGGATCTCGACCCCGCGTTTCGCGAACACCTCGGCCGCCACGCGCCGCACCACCGCGGCCTGGTCCTTCAGCTCGTTCACGTGGCCGACGAGCGGAATCATGATCTCCGGGTGCACCTTGACGCCCTTGGCCGCCACCTCGCACGCCGCCTCGAGAATGGCGCGCGCCTGCATCTCGGTGATCTCGGGGTAGCTGATGCCGAGCCGGCAGCCGCGGTGGCCGAGCATGGGGTTGAACTCGTGCAGCTCCTCGACGCGGGCGAGCAGCTTCTCCAGCCGCCCGAGCTTCGCCGGCTTCGGCGCCTTGCGGCTGCGCTTCTTCGCGCGCTCCCAGTCGGCCCGGAGCACGGCGACCTCGCTCATCAGGTCCTCGCGCTTGGGCAGGAACTCGTGCAGCGGCGGATCGAGCGTGCGGATCGTCACGCCGTAGCCGTCCATCGCCTGGAACAGCCCGCGGAAGTCGGAGCGCTGCAGCGGCAGCAGTTTGGCGATCGCCTGGCGGTACTCGCGCTGCGGTTGGGCCAGCTGCTTCTTCAACGCCGCCACCTCGGCCTTGAGCTTGCGCGCGGTCACGGGATCGGGGCCCGCCGCCAGCTCCGCCACCTTGGCGCGCCAGCGCTCCTCCATCGCCTTGGCGAGCGGCGCGCTCATGATCATCTGCACCACGTGCGGCAGGCGGTCGGATGCGAAGAACATGTGCTCGGTGCGGCACAGCCCGATGCCCTCGGCCCCGAACGTGCGCGCCTGCTTCGCGTCGCGCGGCACGTCGGCGTTGGCGCGCACCTTGAGCCGGCGCAGCATGTCGGCCCACTTCATGAACGTCTCGAAGTCGCCGCTGACCTCGGCGTCGAGCAGCGGGGCCTGGCCCTGGTACACCTGCCCGGCAGCGCCGTCGATCGTGATCCAGTCGCCCTCCTTCACCACCACCCCGTTCACGGTGAAGCGACGCTGGCCCTCGTCCACGCGCACCTCGCCCGCGCCGCACACGCACGGCGTGCCCATGCCGCGCGCCACCACCGCGGCGTGGCTCGTGAGTCCGCCGGTGGCGGTCAGGATGCCCTGCGCCGCGTCCATGCCGTGGATGTCGTCGGGCGTGGTCTCCTTGCGCACCAGGATCACCTTGTCGCCCTTGCCGCCCCACGCGGCCGCGGTGTCGGCGTCGAACACCGCCCTGCCGACCGCGGCGCCGGGCGACGCCGCCAGTCCGCGCGCGAGCGCGGACAGCTTCGCCTTGGGATCGAGCCGCGGATGCAGCAGCTGGTCGAGCGAGGCCGGCTCGACGCGCATCACCGCCTCCTCGACGCTGATCAGGCTCTCCTCCACCATGTCCACCGCGATCTTGACCGCCGCCTGCGCGGTGCGCTTGCCGGTGCGCGTCTGCAGCAGGTAGAGCCGGCCGTCCTGGATCGTGAACTCGAAGTCCTGGACGTCGCGATAGTGCTGCTCCAGCCGCGTCGTGATGTCGCGCAGCTGTCCGTAGACCTCGGGCATCACGCGCTCGAGCTCGCCGATCGGCACCGGCGTGCGCACGCCGGCGACCACGTCCTCGCCCTGCGCGTTCATCAGGAACTCGCCGTAGAAGTGCGCGTCGCCGGTGGCGGGATTGCGCGTGAACCCCACGCCCGTGCCCGAGGTCTCGCCCAGGTTGCCGAACACCATCGCCTGGACGTTGACGGCGGTGCCCAGGTCGTCCGGGATGCGGTTCTGGCGGCGATAGTAGATGGCGCGGTCGTTGTTCCACGAGCGGAACACGGCGTCGCGCGCGCGCTCGAGCTGCGCCACCGGGTCCTGCGGGAAGTCCTCGCCCGCGCGGCGGCGCACCAGGTTCTTGAACTCGAGCGCCAGCGCCTCGAGATCCTGGGCGCGCAGCTCGGCGTCGCTGATCGCGCGGCGCTTGTGCTTCATCGCCTCGATGCGCTCCTCGAACTCGCCCTTGTCGAGCCCCATCACCACCGAGCCGAACATCTGGATGAAGCGCCGGTAGCAGTCCCACGCGAACCGCGGGTTGTTCGCGCGATCGGCGAGCCCGAGCACCGAGCGGTCGTTGAGCCCCAGGTTCAGCACCGTGTCCATCATGCCGGGCATCGAGAACTTGGCGCCCGACCGCACCGACACGAGCAGCGGATCGGACGGATCGCCGAGCCGCTTGCCCATCACGCGCTCGAGCCGCTGCAGCGCCTCCGCCTGCTGCTCGGTGTAGCCCGACGGAAGCTGGCCCTGGTGCGCGTCGTACTCGCGGCACACCTCGGTCGTGATGGTGAACCCTGGCGGCACCGGCACGCCGGCGTTGGTCATCTCGGCCAGGCCGGCTCCCTTGCCGCCCAGCAGGTCGCGCATCGCGCCCGAGCCTTCGGCCTTGCCCTCGCCGAAGAAGTACACGTATTTCGTTTCGCGGGGAGCCGCGGGGGTGGTCACGCGGACGTCGGTCTCTTCGGAGGTGGTGGTCATGAGCCGCAGGATAGCCGCTGGGGTCCGCGCGCACCACCCGACGCGCGGGGAAGGCGCTGCCAGGCTGTCAGTGCCGGAAACCGGGCTCCGGCAGGGCGGGCTTGCGGAACGCGGCGTCCTCGACACCGGTGTTGAACGCCAGGCGCGACAACGTCAACTCCATCACGCGCTGGCCGCCGAGCAGGCGCTGCTCGTAGAACGGCCACTGCATCCCGTCGACGACGTGGTAATCGCGATACACCCGCCGCGCCAGGAACCGGCCGCTGCCCGGGCGGTCCTCGTTCTGGTCCATGGCGACGAGCCGGTGCGTCACGCGGTCGAAGTACAGCCGTCGCGGCTCGCCGTCCGCGGTCAGCGCATCGAGCGCGTCGGCGGGCCGGCCGTCGATGGTCGCGGCGCCGCTGCGCGCGGCGACGCGGGCGCCGGGCTGCTCGAGCGCGAGCAGCAGATGCCACAGGTCCGAGCCAAATCCGGAGCGCATCGCCTGGATCGTGGTGCTGTCGGCGTCGGCCACCGACACCGAGTCGCCCTCGTAGCGCGACCATCCGCGCCGGCCGTCCAGGATCTGCTGCGTTTCGAAGCCCATGAAGCCGGTCGTCATCACCATCTTCCACGGTTCCTTGCGCACCTGCTCGAACTTGCCGGACAGCTCGTGGCCATCGGGCGAATGGATCGTCATCGCGCCGTCCATCACCGAGTCCTCCAGGCGCCGGAAGCGCTCGATCCCGCCGTGCGCGACGAGCGCGCGCGCCACCAGCGCGCGGCCGGCGCGCAGCTGGGCGGGCGTGGCCGCGAGGTGCGGTGCACGCGCACGCGCGGCG
>DASSIN010000164.1:0-3890 GCA_035691845.1 Candidatus Eiseniibacteriota bacterium
CCCGCCTCGCCGCCCGTCACCGCGCCGCCGCGCGCGACGCCGGCGCCATCGGCGCAGCCCGCGCCCGCGCCCGGCTCGGGCACGGTGTGGGTCAACCTGCCGACCGGCGTCTACCACTACGAAGGCGACCGCTGGTACGGAAAGACGAAGAACGGGAAGTACATGAGCGAGCAGGACGCGATCAAGGCCGGATACCGGCCCGCGAAGAACTCCCCCAAGTCGGGCGGACAATAGCGGGCCGCATCACACCGCAATCACTTTCCCCCGACATCAGGAGGATGCGATGGGAATTCTCGAAGGGCTGTTGAACCAGGTCACCGGCGCGCTGCAGGGCACGACCGGCCAGCAGACCGGGCTCGCGGGCTCGGTGCTCAACATGCTCACGCAGGGCGGCGGGCTGCAGGGGCTGGTCGAGAACATGAAGTCCAAGGGACTCGGGCCCACGGTCGAATCGTGGATCTCGACCGGCCCCAACACGCCGATCTCGCCGCAGCAGATCGAGCAGGTGCTCGGCAATGCGAAGCTGCAGCAGCTCGCGACCGAGCACGGCATTCCGATCGACGAGCTGAAGACGCACCTCGCGCAGATCCTGCCCGTGGTGGTGGACAAGCTCACGCCGCAGGGCACGCTGCCGAACGCGGGCGGGCTCGGCGGAATGCTGGGCGGGCTGCTGGGCGGCAATCGCTGATCGACCTGGGTGTGCGCGGGCCGGCCGCCGCGCGCACCGCCCGATGTGCGCCGGCGTCACGAGGGCGCGCCGGCGCGCATGATCGCCCTCGAACGATCCTGGGAGACCCCGATGCGACGCACGATCCCGTTTCTCTCGATGATCCTGCTCGCCGGCGCCGTCGCGCTGGCGCCTGCCACGAGCTTCGCGGCCAAGACCAAGAAGCCGACCGCCGCGGCCGCCAGCGCCAAGGGCGCGTCCACGGCCGCCAGCGCCAAGACCGCCGCAGCCGCCAACGGCGCCCCCGGCGCCGCCAAGGTGGACATCAACACCGCCTCCAAGGAAGACCTGGCGAAGCTGCCCGTGATCGGCGACGCGATCGCGGCCAAGATCATCGCCGGCCGCCCCTACAAGACGAAGCGCGATCTGCTGACGAAGAAGGTGCTCACCGCCAACCAGTACGCCAAGGTGAAGGACCTGATCATCGCCAAGAAGTAGCCGTCCGTCTCGACACCATGCCGGGGTTACGCGAACGCGCGTGACCCCGGTTTGTTCGTGGACGACACCCACAGCCGCGTCGGGCGTGATCCTGTGGACTTACGTTTCGGGGGGGGGAATATCGACACGTGCTCCGACATGCCGCGAGCAGGTCACTCGCCGTGATTCGGCGCTGTCTGGAGGTTCCCATGCACAAGCTTCATCGCGCGGCGCCCGCCGCCCTGTTGCTCGCCGGAGCGGCCGCGCACGCATTCGCGTCGTCCGCATTCGTTCCCTCCCAGTACGCGACGATCCGGCAGCGATCAACTCCGGCGCCGACTCGGTGATCGTGTCGCAGGGCAGCTATCCCGACAGCATCGTGATCACGAACAGCGTCGTGCTGATGGGCGCGCCGCCCGTCGACATGTTCTCTCCCGGCGCGTTCCCGGTCGTGGGTCGCGTGCGCATCGCCGCACCCACCACTGCGTTCGTGACGATCAGCGGCTTCCACATGCAGGGCCCCGTGCGCCAGGCGGGCGCGAGCGGTGGAAACAAAGTGACCGCGTTCGCGGCGTGCCGCCTCGACAGCGGCATCGTGGCCGGCAGCGACGCGGGCGGCACGCAGGTCGCGACCGTGCGCATGCACGGTTGCACGGTGACAGGCGGAGCGGACCTGTTCGTGGACTATGTCGACGTGTCGGGCTCGACGTTCCTGGGTGGCGGGCTCTCGCAGCAGGCCGGCGGCGTGGGGATGTTGCGCGGGAACGTCGCGCTGGGGCCCGGGACGTTCGGAATCCGTTCGCTCGGTGCTTCGAGCGGGTCCCTGGAAGTGAGCGACAATCTCGTTCAGGGCACGGCCGAGGGGATCGTCGGCGACGGCGACCTGATCCTGGGCAACACTATCGCCGAAGCGGGAATCGGGATCGATCTCGAAGGGTTCGGCGCCAGTGGAACCGTGGCGACGAATGTCGTGCGCCGTACCGGCGCGGCCGGCATCGTCGTGGGCGGTACACACTCGCACTTCGTCGTGACCTCGAACAGCGTGGACACCGCGGGGACCGCGGGCATCCATCAGACCGGCGGTGACGGCCTGATGCTGTCCGGCAACACCGTGCGGCACTCGGGGGACCCGGGAGTATGGGCGCAGGGTCCGGGACTTGTCTCGCAGAACATCGTGCTCGGCGCGGGCGGCGATGGCATCCGTTCCGAGACCGCGACGGTGCGAGCCAACGTCGTCGGCCGCTCCCAAAGGGCCGGCATCGTGGTGGTCTCGGCGGCGGACGTCAGCGGCAACACCTCGTACGAGAACGGCGCCGAGGGGTACCTGCTGAACGGCACATCGGCAGACACGATCGCTCACAACATCGCGTTCGGGAATACCGGTTACGGGCTGGCGTGGACGGGCGGCAGCGCTCCGGTGCCCGCATGCAACGACTGGTACGCGAACGCGGGCGGCGCGGCGATCGGCATCGCGACCGGGCCGAGCGATCTCGCGGTCGATCCGCAGTTCTGTAACGTGCCCGGCGATTCGGTCACGCTCGCCTCGACTTCGCCGCTGCTCGACGCTCCCGGGTGCGGACAGGTCGGCGCGCGAGGCGAGGGCTGCGCCTCGCCGGCATCCGTTCCGTCCGCATCCGCCACGGCACTGCGGTTCTCGGTCGCACCGATTCCGAGCAGCGGCCACCTGCGGTTCTCACTCCCGGCTCAGCCCACAGCCGCACGACTCGATGTGTACGACGTCACGGGCGCGCGCCGTTGGGGAACGGTGCTCGATCCGAGGCGCACGAGCGTCGAGTGGGACGGCACCGACCTCGCGGGCCACAGGCTGCCGGCCGGGACGTATTACGCGTACTGGACCAGCGCCGCGGGGAGTTCCGCCTCGCGCATCGTGCTCGTGAGGTGAGGCCGTAGCGACAAGCGCGCGCCGCGCGTCAGCGCACGCGTGCGGCCCGGCGGTCGGGCCTTGGGCGGCGGCGGTCGGCGCCGTGGCGGCGGTCGTCGTTGGTGGCGATCGGGAGCGCCAGGGAAAGAATCGCGCCCCACTCGCCTTCGCGCCGCACACGCAGCTCGCCGCCGTGTTCGCGCACGATCTGGTGAGCGATCGACAGCCCAAGGGTCGGCACGGGCTGCGTGGCGGACGCGAACGGCACGAACAATTGCTCGATCAGATCACCGGGCTCGCCCTCGGCGTCGTGCGCGAGCTCGAACAACGCGGTCGTTCCGGAGCGGCGCGTCTCGATCCGCACGCGGCCGCCGACGCCGACGCGATCGAGCGCGTGATCCACCAGCGCTTCGATCGCGCGGCGCAGCCGCTCGGGGTCGAGCAGCAGGGCCGGCATGTCGCCCGACAGCCGCTTGAGCAACCGCACGCGGCGGCGCACCAGCGCCTCGCCGCGGCGCGTGATCGCCTCCTGCACCAGCGTGTTCAGGTTCTCGACCTTGAGCCGCGGGGGCCCGGGGTTCGCCGCCTCCAGCGGCTCGACCACCATGCGCTCCAGCCGCTCGGCTTCGCGCACGACGATCTCCAGCGACTCGCGGTCGGGATGGTCCTCCGGCAGCGCGCGGTGCACGCGGCGCGCGAACGCCGCGATCGAGGCCAGCGGATGGCGCGCCTCGCGCGCGAACCGCGCGGTGTGCTCGCCCAGCGTCGCCAGCCGCTGCTCGCGCGCCTGCGCGTGGCGCGCGTCGTCGAGCGCGCTGCGCGCGCGCGCCAGCGCCTCGCCGTCGGTCACGCGCTCGATCGCGA
>DASSIN010000165.1:0-32139 GCA_035691845.1 Candidatus Eiseniibacteriota bacterium
GTTCCCGTGTCCGCGCTGCGGGCGCGCGGTGCGTCGCGTGACGCGCGGCGCGCGCCGCGAGATCCGCTGCCCGCGCTGCCGCTACCTGATGTTCGACTACCCGCGGCCGTGCGCGGGCGCGGTGGTGGCGCGCGGCGGCGACGTGCTGGTGCTGCGGCGCGCGCATCCGCCGCGCGTGGGCCGGCTCGACATTCCGGGCGGCTTCATGGAGGCGGGCGAGGGCATCGAACATGCCGCGCGGCGCGAGCTGCGGGAGGAGACCGGGCTGACCGTGGGTCGCATGGAGCCGCTCGGCATGTGGTGGGACCGCTACCCGCTGCGCGGGTTCGGCGCGATCCCGACGATGAACTTCTACTTCCTCGCGCGCTGGCGCGGGGGCGAGCCGGTGGCGGCCGACGACGCCGCGAGCGCGGAATGGATGCCGGTGGCGACGCTCGCCCGGCTGCGCCGCCGGCACTCGTGGCGCCACATGGGCGAGGTGATCGCCGAGGTGCGGCGCCGGGTCGCGCGCTCAGGGCGCCAGCGCTGACGTCGCCGCCAGTCCCCCGCACGCGTTCGTTTCGAGACATGCCCGGCGCCATCGCGCAGCGGCTGCGGCTGCCATTTTGTCCGCGCGGGCCGCGGCGGAAGCGTGTATGCTGTCGCAACTTCCAAGTCATGCGCGGCCGGCCCGCGCCCACGAAACGGTGCGGCATCGCAACCCCGCACCACGGCACTCGCCCCGAGTTGCCGGAAGACACGGCGCCCGTGAGCTCCGACTTTGCCGGCGGATCGAATTCACGGAGGTCGCTTCATGACCGCAGCGAAGGAACAGGCGACGGTCGCCCACGGCGCCGCGACCGAAGCCCCCGTTCTGCAGAACTACGTCGGAGGGCGCTGGATCGCCTCCGAGGCCAGGGCCACCGCCGACGTGCGCAATCCCGCCACGCACGCGCTGCTCGCGCGGGTGCCGCTCGGCGGGCCCGCCGACGTGGACCGCGCGGTGCAGGCCGCGCTCAAGGCGTTCCCGGCCTGGCGCCGCACGCCGCCCGTCAACCGCGTGCGACCGCTGTTCAAGCTCAAGACCCTGCTCGAGAACCACGCCGAGGACATCGCCCGCGTGGTGACGCGCGAGCACGGCAAGACGCTGGACGAGTCGCGCAGCAGCGTGCGCCGCGCGGTCGACAACGTGGACCTGGCGGTCGGCATTCCCGACCGCATGCAGGGCACATCGCTCGAGGACATCGCGGCCGGCATCGACTGCCACACCGTGCGCCAGCCGATCGGCGTGTTCGCCGCCATCACGCCGTTCAACTTCCCGGCGATGGTGCCGATGTGGTTCCTGCCGCACGCCGTCGCGTGCGGCAACACGTTCGTGGTCAAGCCGAGCGAGCGCGTGCCGCTGTCGCAGCAGATCATGTTCGAGCTGATGCACGACGCCGGCTTCCCGGAAGGTGTCGTCAACCTCGTGCACGGCGGCAGGGAGGCGGTGGACGCGATCCTCGAGCATCCGGGCGTCGCCGGCGTGTCGTTCGTGGGGTCGACGCCGGTCGCGCGCCACGTCTACCGGCGCGCGGCGGAGCACGGCAAGCGCGTGCAGGCGCTGGGCGGCGCCAAGAACTTCGTGGTGGTGATGCCCGACGCCGACATGCCGCGCGCGGCCCAGATCTCGACCGAGTCGTGCTTCGGGTGCGCGGGCGAGCGCTGTCTGGCGAACTCGGTGGTGCTGGCGGTGGGCGACGCCTACGACGGCATCAAGACCCGGCTCGTGGACGAGGCGAAGCGGCTGGTGGTCGGCAACGGCGAGGCGCCCGGCGTCACGATGGGCCCGCTGATCACGCAGCAGCACCGCGACAAGGTGGTGGGCTACATCGAGCAGGGGCTGGCCGAAGGCGCCAAGCTGCTGCTCGACGGCCGCACGTTCCGCGCGCCCGACGGACACGGCGACGGCTACTGGCTCGGCCCCACGATCTTCGAGCGCGTGACGCCCGGCATGACGATCGCGCGCGAGGAGATCTTCGGCCCGGTGCTGTGCCTGATGCGAGCGAACGACTTCGACGAGGCGGTCGAGATCGTGCGCGCGCACGAGCTGGGCAACGCCACCAGCATCTTCACCTCCAGCGGAAAGTGGGCGCGCGAGTACCGCTATCGCGTGGAGCCGAGCATGCTCGGCGTCAACATCGGCGTGGCGGCGCCGATGGCGTTCTTCCCGTTCGGCGGCGCCAAGCACAGCTTCTTCGGCGATCTCAAGGCGCACGGCCGGGACGCGATCGAGTTCTTCACCGACAAGAAGGTGGTGATCTCGCGGTGGTTCTGAGCACGACCGGCCGGGCGCGCGCGAATGGCGCGCACGCATCCGCGGTGCACGCGCTGGCGTGCGCGGCGGTGACGGTCGCGTGCGGGTGGGTCGCCACGCCGGCGTTGGCCGCCACGCCCGACGACGCCGAGCTGGCATCGCTCGCCGCGCGGCTGTCGGGGCAATCGCACGTGCGCGTGCTCGGCAGCTTCGGCGCGCGCCAGCTCGGCGCCGTCAGCGTGGACGCCGCCGGCATTCACGCGACCTCGGTCAGCCGCCCCGCGCTCGTCGCGTCGCGCGATGCGATGGAGCCCACGCTCGTGCCGTGGGCGGAGATCCGCGCGGTCGAGGTCGGACGTCCGCGCGGGCTGGAGGGTGCGATCGGCGGCGCGGCGGTCGGCTCGCTGCTGGCCCTCGGGGCGGTCGAGTCGTTCAAGAACGTGGTGAAGGAGGGCGACACGAGTCGCGCCTGGCCCGTGATCGGAATCCCGATCATCGGCGCGACCGCCGTGCTCGGCGGCTGGCTGGGCCACACCTCGCCGCAGTGGCAGCAGGTGTACCCGACCACGATGGCGGCGCGATGACGGCGCGCGTGCCGGCGATCGCGACGCTGGCGGCCATGGGTGCGCTGGCGCTGGCCACGGCGCGGGCGCAGGCGGGCGCCGCGCCGGACAGCGGCCGGCTCACGCTGCTGCGCGCCGCGTGCGCGTCGGGCGGCCTGATCGCGGTGCAGTCGGACGGCCACGAGCGACTCACCCGGCGCCCGCGCGTCGACGGCGACGGCGTGGCGATTCCGCTGTCGCACGGCCGGCCCGCGCTCGTGACGGTGGGCGCGATCGCCCCGGCAGAGCGCCGGATCCCGTGGGCCAAGGTGGATCGCATCGACGCGCTGCGCACGCACGCCGCGCTGGGGTTCGCCGCCGGCGCGCTGATCGGCGGCGCGATCATGGCCGCGACGCTGTCCGCCACCGGCCCCGATCTGGCCGAATCCGGCGATGGTGGCATGGTGTTCCTCGGCGTGACGTTCACGGCCATGACGGCCGGGGCCGGCGCGATGCTGGGCGCCACCCATCCGCACCGGCAGCCGCTCTATCCCTGAACGGGAGGTAGGCGTTCGCGTTCACCCGATCATCGACGGACGTTAGACGAAAGGAACGGCGATGCCGCGCAAGCTGGTCGGCGGTTTGATCCAGTGCAGCAATCCCATCAACGACGAATCCGTGCCCGTCGCCAGGGTGAAGAAGGCGATGTTCGACAAGCACGTGCCGTTCATCGAGGACGCGGGCAAGAAGGGCGTCCAGGTCCTGTGCCTGCAGGAGATCTTCGACGGCCCCTACTTCTGCCCGGGCCAGGATCGACGCTGGTACGACGCCGCCGAGGAGGTGCCGGGACCGACCACGAACGCGGTGGCGAAGATCGCGGCGCAGTACAGGATGGCGGTGGTGGTGCCGGTATACGAGCGCGAGCAGGCGGGCGTCTACTACAACACCGCCGCCGTGTACGACGCCGACGGCAGCTATCTCGGCAAGTACCGCAAGAACCACATTCCGCACACGTCGGGGTTCTGGGAGAAGTATTTCTTCAAGCCCGGCAACCTCGGCTACCCGGTGTTCGAAACGCGCTACGCCAAGGTGGGGGTGTACATCTGCTACGACCGGCACTTCCCCGAGGGCGCGCGCGCGCTGGGGCTGAACGGCGCCGAGCTGGTGTTCAATCCGAGCGCCACGGTGGCGGGGCTGTCGCAATATCTGTGGAAGCTGGAGCAGCCGGCGCACGCGGTGGCGAACGGCTATTTCATGGGCTGCATCAACCGCGTCGGCGTCGAGGCGCCGTGGAACATCGGCAAGTTCTACGGCTCGTCCTACTTCGTGGACCCGCGCGGGAACTTCCTGGCGCAGGCCAACGAAGACGACGACGCGCTGGTGGTGGCGGAGATGGATCTCGACGTGATCGAGGACGTGCGGCGCACGTGGCAGTTCTTCCGCGACCGGCGCCCGGAGACCTACGAGGAGCTGGTCGAGCTGTGAACGCACCGCCCGAGCTGGAGCGCGGCGCCGCGGTCACCGGCCGCTACGCGATCTTCTGCGACGGCCGCGCGTGCGGCGAGGAGCGGTTCGAGATCCACGCCACGCCGGAGGGCGCGGTGGTGACGGGCGAGCAGGTGCTGGAACCGCCGCATCCCTATCCCAGCCGGCAGGAGTATCGCGTCACGATGACGCCCGATGGCCGCGTGACCGGGCTCGAGATCCACTGGGAGGTGGGCGGGCGCCTCGTGCACGCCACGCACGCCGCGCACGGCGGGCGCTGGCACGCGCGCATCGAGACCGGCGGCGTCACGCGCGAGCAGGAGGGCGACTTCCCGGCGGCGGCCGAGGTCGAATACCCATCGCATCTGGCGACCGCGTTCATGCTCGCGCGCTACGCGTTCGCGGAGGGCGGCGCGCACGAGTTCCCGGTGCTGCGCATCGGGCCGCCGTGGATGGCGGTGACGCCGGAGCGCATGCGGCTGCGCGGCGCCGAGCAGGGCGAGCTGCTCACGCGCTTCGGCCCGGTGCCGGCGCGGCGCTGGGTGGTGAGCCTGCCGCCGCGCGGCGAGGACGAGGGCTACAGCTTCTGGGCGGACGAGGACGGGGTGGTGCTGGAATCCTACGAAGGCCACGACGTGGCGCGCCCGTGGATGCGCCTCGTGGAGTACCGGCGCGCGCGCGGGCACGCGATCGCGTGAACACGTCCGCGGCTCGGGCCGCGGCGCGGGGGACACATGGGACTGCTGATCAGGAACGGGGAGATCGTCACCGCGGCCGACCGGTACGTGGGCGACGTGTACTGCGAGAACGGGAAGATCACCGCGATCGGCGAGGGGCTGGAGAAGCGCTCGGCGAAGGACGAGGTGCTGGATGCCTCCGGACGGTTCGTGCTGCCCGGGCTCGTCGACCCGCACGTGCACATGGAGCTGCCGTTCATGGGCACCGTGTCGTGCGACGACTTCGAGTCCGGCACCGCCTCGGGGCTCGCGGGCGGCACCACCACCATCATCGACTTCTGCATTCCGGCGCGTGGCCAGTCGCTGCTCGAGGCGCTGCGCCAGTGGCGCGAGAAGTCGAAGAAGGCGGTGGCCGACTACACGTTCCACATGGCGATCACCGGCTGGGGCCCGAACACGGCCGACGAGATGCGCGCGGTGGTGCATGAGCACGGTATCACCTCGTTCAAGGTGTTCATGGCCTACAAGAACGCCATCATGGTGGACGACGGCGAGCTGTATCAGGTGATGAAGCACGCCGGCCGGCTGGGCGCGGTGGTCACGGTGCACGCCGAGAACGGCGACGCCGTGTTCGCGCTGCAGAACGAGCTGGTCGAGCGCGGCGACGTCGGCCCCGAGTTCCATCCGGTGTCGCGCCCGAGCGCGGTCGAGGGCGAGGCCACCGGCCGCGCGCTGACGATGGCGCGCATGCATGGCACGACCGCCTACATCGTGCACATGACCTGCCGCGAGTCGGTCGAGGCGCTGGTCAGGGCCAAGCTCGAAGGCCAGCACTGCTACGGCGAGACCTGTCCGCAGTACCTGCTGCTCGACGACACCGTGTTCCTGAAGCCCGATTTCGAGGGCGCGTCGTACGTGATGAGCCCGCCGATCCGGCCCGCGCACCACGGCCATCACGAAGCACTGTGGCACGGGCTCGAGAACGGCATGCTCGACACGGTCGGAACCGACCACTGCCCGTTCACGATGGAGCAGAAACGGATGGGCAAGGAGCGCTTCACGCTGATCCCGAACGGCGCGGCCGGCATCGAGGATCGCCTGGCGCTGCTGTTCACCCACGGCGTCGCCGCCGGGCGATTCGACCTGCAGCGCATGGTGGCGCTCGGCGCCACGAATCCCGCCAAGATCTTCGGGCTCTATCCGCGCAAGGGCACGATCGCGGTCGGCAGCGACGCCGACCTGGTGCTGTGGGATCCGTCCGCCACCGGCACGCGCAGCGCGAAGACGCATCATTCGCGCGCCGATCGCAGCATCTTCGAGGGCTTCCGCACGCATGGCGCGCCCAGCCACGTGGTGGTGAACGGTCGCGTGCAGTTCGCGGACGGCAAGCTGTCGGTGGAGCGCGGCGCCGGGCGGTTCCTGGCGCGCCGCATCACCCCGCGCGCGCGGGCGCTCGAGCCGTCGCAGGCCGGCGCCGTGCCTTCGATCGGGGCGTAGCGTGGCCACGGCGGAATTCGTGCCGCTCGACCGGCTGGAGCGGCGGCTGCCCGATCTCAAGCCGCTGTACACCGAGGCCGAGGCCCAGGCGGAGGCCAACCGCTGCCTGTACTGCCAGGACGCGCCGTGCATCGCGGCGTGCCCGACCGGGATCGACGTTCCCACGTTCATCCGCAAGATCGCGACCGGCAACGTGCGCGGCTCGGCCCGGGCGATCCTGTCCGCCAACCTGCTCGGCTATTCGTGCGCGCGCGTGTGCCCGGTCGAGGTGCTGTGCGCCGGCGCGTGCGTGTACAACGCCTGGCACCGTCCGCCGATCCAGATCGGGCGGCTGCAGCGCTACGCCGTCGAGACCACGTTCGAGTCCGGGCAGGCGGCCACGTTGTTCACGCGCGCCCCCGCCACCGGCAGGCGCGTGGCGTGCGTGGGCGCGGGGCCCGCCTCGCTGGCCGCCGCCGGCTACCTGGCGCTGGAGGGGGTGGAAGTGACGCTGTTCGAGAAGCGTGCGATCGCGGGCGGGCTCAATGCCACCGGCGTCGCGCCGTACAAGATGCACGTGGACGGCGCCGTGCGTGAGGTCGAGTACCTGCGCTCGCTCGGCGTCACGATCCGCGAGCGCCACGAGGTCGGCCGCGACCTGCAGGCGGCGCAGCTGCTGTCCGACTTCGACGCCGTGTTCCTCGGCATCGGCCTGGGCGGCGACACGCGGCTCGGCATCCCGGGCGAGGACGGCCCGGGCGTGATCGGCGCGACCGCGTGGATCGAGCGCCTGAAGCTCGAGTCCGGGCTCGATGCGGCCGCGTGGCGGCGCGCCGTGGTGGTGGGCGGCGGCAACACCGCGATCGACGCCGCGCGCGAGCTGGCGCGGCTCAAGGTGCCGCAGGTGGTGCTGGCCTACCGCCGCACCACCGCCGAGATGCCGGGTTACGCGCACGAGCTCGAGGCCGCGCGCAAGGAGGGCGTGCAGCTGTGGGAGCGCGCGGTGCCGAAGGAGTTCGTGCGCGCCGGCGGCGCGCTGGCCGCGCTGCGGTTCCAGGACGGTCGCGAGGCGGCGTGCGATCTGGCCGTGCTCGCGATCGGTCAGGCCAAGCTGCGCGAGGTGGCGCAGGCGTTCGCGGGCGTCACGCTCGACGACAAGGGTCGCATCACGATCGACCGCGCCACCGGCCGCACCGGCAACCCGCGCGTGTGGGCCGGCGGCGACGCCACCAGCGGCGGCCAGGAGGTCGTCAACGCCGCCCAGGAAGGCAAGCGCGCCGCGCGCAGCATGTTGGCGGCGCTGGGAGTGCCCGTGCGCGCCGAAGCGCCGGTGCGGGCCGGGGCGGATTAGTCGAAGTCGCTCTCGACACCGCGGTGACCCTGCCACTCAATTCCCGCGGGGAGCGGGTACGGAACCGCGTTTCGATCGGAGCGGAAGAGAAGCGGTTCACGCAACCGTCCCGCTCCCACGACATCACGCCCGGGGGCGCTCCGCTCCCGGGCGCGATCGTTGGCGGTGGCGCGCGCTGGTCTAGCCGCCGCCGTCCTTCATCGCGATGATCACGTTCGCCACGGCGCTCTTGGCGTCGCCGAACAGCATCATCGTGCGCGGCTCGTAGTAGATCGGGTTGTCGATGCCGGCGAACCCCGGGTTCAGCGAGCGCTTGATCACGATCACGTGCTGCGCCTTGTCGGCGTTCAGGATCGGCATGCCGTAGATCGGGCTCGCGGCGTCCGTGCGCGCGGCCGGGTTCACCACGTCGTTGGCGCCGATCACCAGCGCCACGTCCGCGCGCGGGAACTCGTCGTTGATGGCGTCCAGATCGTAGAGCTGGTCGTATGGCACGTTGGCTTCGGCCAGCAGCACGTTCATGTGGCCGGGCATGCGGCCGGCGACGGGGTGGATGGCGTACTTCACCTCGACGCCCTTCTGCGTGAGCAGGTCGGCCAGCTCGCGCACGGCATGCTGCGCCTGGGCCACGGCCATGCCGTAGCCGGGGATGATGATCACCTCGCGCGCGTTGGACATCAGGATCGCCGCGTCCTCGGCGCCGATCTCGCGCACGGGATGCTCGGCCACCACGGGCTTGCCGCCGGCGCCGTGCGCGGGCGCCGGGGCGTGCGCGCCGAACCCGCCCATCACCACGCTCGCCAGCGAGCGGTTCATGGCCCGGCACATCAGCTGCGTGAGCAGCGTGCCGGAGGCGCCCACCAGCGTGCCGGCGATGATCAGCGCGTCGTTGCCGAGCACGAACCCGGTCTCGGCGGCGGCGAGCCCGGTGCACGAGTTGAGCAGCGAGATCACCACCGGCATGTCGGCGCCGCCGATCGGCAGCACC
Source organism: Candidatus Eiseniibacteriota bacterium (assembly GCA_035691845.1). Classification (GTDB taxonomy): domain Bacteria; phylum Eisenbacteria; class RBG-16-71-46; order RBG-16-71-46; family RBG-16-71-46; genus DASSIN01. Next base: position 8,795 of record DASSIN010000165.1, read on the forward strand.
ATGGTGACGCCGAACAGCAGCGCGCCGGCCGCCAGCGTGGCGAACCACGCGGTGCCGCCCCAGCGCGCCACCACCAGCGCGGCCACCAGCACGGCGGCGATCAGCACGCCGTTCACCACGCGCAGCATGCGCGTGGCGAGCGCGCGCTCGTGCACCCAGCCGTGCAGCTTGCCGAACGCGACGATGCTGCCGCTGAACGATATCGATCCGATCAGCAGGCCGAGCGTGGTGCCGACGCCGGCCGGGTGCCCCGCGGTGCGCGGGCTGCCGAAGCTCTGCGCCAGCGCGATCACGCCGGCGATGCCGTGCACCGGCACGTCGGGGCCGCCGCGCAGGAACTCGACCGCCGACACCAGCGCCGCCGCGCCGCCGCCCAGGCCGTTCAGCATCGCCACCATCTCGGGCATCGCCGTCATCTGCACCGTGCGCGCGCCCAGCGCGCCGGCCACGCAGCCGATCACGAGCGCGAGCACGATCAGGTCCATGTGCTGGAGCCCGGGGGTGGCGATCGTGGCGCCGACGGCGAGCGCCATGCCGGCCGCGGCCAGCAGGTTGCCGGAGCGCGCGGTGGCCGGCGCCGACAGCGAGCGCAGCCCGAGCACGAACAGCACGGTCGCGGCCAGGTAGGCGTAGGGGAGAACGGGCTCGAGGTTCATTTGTCGCGCGGGGCGCCGGGCCGGCGCGGCTTGAACATCTCCAGCATGCGGTCGGTGACGAGGAAGCCGCCGGCCAGGTTCATGGCGCCGAACGCCACGGCGAGGGCGCCGAGCACCGTCTCCAGCGGCCCGTGGGCGTGGCCGAGAACGAGGATGCCGCCCACCACCACGATGCCGTGAATGGCGTTGCTGCCCGACATCAGCGGCGTGTGCAGCACCACCGGCACCTTCGAGATCACCTCGAAGCCGACGAAGATGGCGAGCACGAACACGAACAGCTCGTGCAGGCCGGCGCTCACGCGTGCACCTCGGAACCGACGCGCACCTCGCCGGCGTGGGCGACGCATGTGGCCGACGTGATCGCATCGGTGAAGTCCACGTTGAGCGCGCCGTCCTTCGTCAGGTGCTGGAGCAGCGCCGCCACGTTGCGCGAGTACATCTGGCTCGCGTGCTCGGGCAGCGTGGCGGCCAGGTTGACGGGGCCCAGGATCACGACGCCGTGCTCGCGCACGCGCTGCCCGGGCTGCGTCAGCTCGCAATTGCCGCCGCTCTCGGCCGCCATGTCCACGATCACCGAGCCCGGCCGCATGCCGCGCACGGTGGCGGCGTCGATCAGCCGCGGCGCGCGGCGGCCGGGCACGCTGGCGGTGGTGATCACCACGTCCGCCCCCTGCACGTGCTTCGCCACCAGCGCGCGTTCCTGCCGCTGCTGCTCCTCGCCCAGCACGCGCGCGTAGCCGCCCTCGCCGGTGGCATCCGCCACCTCGAGCTGCACGAACGTGGCGCCCAGGCTCTGCACCTCCTCCTTCACCGCGGGCCGCACGTCGAACGCCTCCACCACGGCGCCGAGCCGGCGGCAGGTGGCGATCGCCTGCAGCCCCGCCACGCCGGCGCCGAGCACGAACACGCGCGCCGGCGCGATCGTGCCGGCCGCGGTCATCAGCAGCGGGAAGAACTTGCCCAGGTTGCTGGCGCCGAGCAGCGCCGCCTTGTAGCCGGCGACGGTGGCCATCGACGACAGCGCGTCCATGCGCTGCGCGCGCGTCGTGCGCGGGATGCGCTCCATCGCGAACGCGGTCACGCGCCGCTCGACCAGGCGCTCGAGCGTGCCGGTGCGCGGGGTCGCGCCCAGGAATCCGATCAGCGCCGCGCCGGGGCGCATCAGCTCGATCTCGTTCTCGCCGATCGCGGGATCGGCTTCGGGCTCGCGCACCTTGACGATGACGTCGGCGCCGGACCACACCGCGCGCGCATCGGCCAGCACGTCGGCTCCGGCCGCGCGATACGCCTCGTCCGGAAAGCCGGCGCGCTCGCCCGCCCCGGAGCGCACGGTCACGGAATGCCCCGCGCGCTTGAGTCGGCCGACTGTTTCGGGGACGAGCGACACACGCGCCTCGTCCGCTGCGATTTCGATGGGCACGCCGATACGCATGCAGCCACGCATCCAATCACGCCGCGCGCCGCGCGGGCAAGCGGCGCGCGGGCGCGCTGCCAGAACGGCAGTCGTGGCGCGAAATCCCCCGACCGGCGCCGGGCGCGCGGACGGCCCCGCCGGTGCCCGCGGGGTGGCCCGGCGGGCGCCCGCTCTGATACGGTTTCGGCTCGACCCCTGCGAGGAGGAGCGGATGAGCCGTGCGAATTCGCGTGTGACCACCCGGACGCCGCTGGTCGAGATCGACGGCGACGAGATGACGCGGGTGATCTGGGCGCTGGTCAAGGCCGAGCTGATCGAGCCGTTCGTGGATCTCAAGCTCGAGCGCTACGACCTGTGGCTGCCCGAGCGCGATCGCACCGACGATCGTGTCACGGTCGAGGCGGCCGAGGCCATCCGGCGGCTGGGCGTCGGCGTCAAGTGCGCCACCATCACCCCGGACGCGGCGCGCGTGAAGGAGTACGGACTCAAGAAGGCGTGGCCGAGCCCGAACGGCACGCTGCGCGCGATCCTGGACGGCACCGTGTTCCGCAAGCCGATCGTGGTGCGCACCATCCCGCCGATGGTGCGGAGCTGGAAGAAGCCGATCGTGATCGGGCGCCACGCCTACGGCGACATCTATCGCAGCACGGAGCTGCGCATCCCGGCGCCCGGGCGCGTGACGCTCGAATACCGGCCCGCCGACGGCTCGCCCGGCCAATCGATCACCGTGCACGAGTTCAAGGGCCCGGGCGTGGTGATGGGGATCCACAACCTCGAGGCCTCGGTGCGCTCGTTCGCGCGCGCGTGCATCGCCTATGCGATCACCGAGAAGCTGCCGCTGTGGTTCGCGGCCAAGGACACGATCAGCAAGACCTACCACGCCATGTTCAAGGACGTGTTCCGCGAGGAGGTCGACGCGCGCCGCGCGGACCTCGAGCGCGCCGGCGTCACCTACCAGTACCTGCTGATCGACGACGCGGTCGCGCGCACGATGCGCGCCGAGGGCGGGTTCCTGTGGGCGTGCATGAACTACGACGGTGACGTGATGAGCGATATGATCGCATCCGGATTCGGGAGCCTGGGGCTGATGACGTCCGTGCTGGTGTCGCCGGACGGCAAGTTCGAGTACGAGGCCGCGCACGGCACCGTGCAGCGGCACTGGTACCAGCACCAGAAGGGCGAGCCCACATCGACCAACTCGACCGCCACGATCTTCGCGTGGACGGGCGCGCTGGCGAAACGCGGCGAACTGGATGGCAACGCGGCGCTGGTGGATTTCGCCCATCAGCTCGAAGCGGCGGTGATCGAGACGATCGAGGCGGGCGTCGTGACGAAGGACCTGGTGGCGAGCAGCGTGCCGCCGGTGTCGGGTCACGTGACGACCGAGGGCTTCATCGGGGCGATCGCCGAACGGCTGCGGTCGCGCGTTCACGAGGGCGCGCCGGCGGCCTGACTTCGCCCGATTTCACGGCCGAGCCCGCCACCGCCGGCGGTCGCGCGGGGTGGATCCCGGGACTGCCGGGCGCTCGCGCGCTCCACGGGCGGCGCGGGACCGCAAACCGTGCTGGGCTTTCGCGGGCGCCATACGTTCTCTGAACGTTTAGGGGGAGTGGGGCCCGGTACCTTGGGACCAGCCGAACGTTCCGGCCGTAGATTCTCGTGGACTCCGAAGGTCGGACGGCTATATTTCTGCCCATCCACCGGCGTTTCCGTTCGCGAGCATCCCCCATGTCCATCTCCGAAGACACGCGCGGCGGCCGTTCCGCGGTCCTGTTGATCGATCAGCTCGAAGCCGTGGCCGCGATGAGTGACGCGGTCGGCTCGGCTGCAGACGTCGACGACATCTATCGCGCCGGTCTCGACGCGCTGCTGCAGGCGTTGCCGGTCGACCGCGCCTCGATCCTCGTGTTCGACGACGACGAGGTGATGCGGTTCAAGGCGTGGGCGAACCTGTCCGCCGACTACCGTCGCGCCGTGGAAGGACACACGCCGTGGAAGCGGGGCCAGCGCGGGGCCGAGCCGGTGCTCGTCGCCGACGTGCTCGACGACGCCGCGCTCGCCCCCTGGCGCGACGTGATCGTGGGCGAGGGCATCCGGGCGCTCGCGTTCGTGCCGCTGGAGTCGCGCGACGGCGTGCTCGGCAAATTCATGCTGTACGCCGACGCCCCGCACGCGTTCACGGCCGAGGAGGTGCGGCTCGCCACCATCATCGCCCGGCACATCGCGTTCGCGCTCGAGCGCCGGCGCGCGGAGCAGGCGCTGCGCGACAGTGAGCGCGCGCTGGAGCGCGCCGTGCGCCGTCGCACCGAGGAGCTCGAGGCCGCGCGCCGGTTGACGTCGGAGTTCGTGTCGGTGGTGGCGCACGACCTGCGGGCGCCGCTGCGCGCGATCAGCGGTTACATCGAGGCGCTGGTGGAGGAATGCGACGGGCAGCTCGGCGAGCGTCCGCGCGCCTACGCCTCCTCCGTGCTGGCGGCCACCGGGCGCATGGACCGGCTGATCCTCGACCTGTTGTCGTACGTGCGCATGGAGCGCACCCAGGTCACGCTCGCGCGCGTGGCGCTGGCCGAGGTCGCGCTGCAGACGCGCGTGCGCCTGCGCGCGCCCATCGAGGCGCGCGCGGCCGAGGTGCGGATCGAGATCGGACCGGACGACGCCGCGCTCGCGCACGAGGAGACACTCGCGCAGGCGTTGCACCACCTGATGCTCAACGCGCTGCGTTTCGTCGCCCCCGACCGCCGGCCCGAGGTGACGGTGCGCTGCGAACCGCGCGGCACGCGCATTCGGGTCGTGGTCGAGGACAACGGCCCCGGGATCGCGCCCGAGCACCACGAGCGGATCTTCCGCGCGTTCGAGCAGCTCGGCAGCGAGGGCCGGCCCGCCGGCACGGGACTGGGCCTGGCGCTCGTGCGCCGCGCCGCGCAGCGCATGGGCGGAGAGGCCGGCGTGCACAGCGAGCCGGGGCGCGGCAGCCGCTTCTGGATCGAGGTCGCCGCCGCGGATTTCGGCACCCGCTGACGCGGCGTGACGCGCCGGCGCCGCGTGCGCGCCTCCCGGCGTGAATTGCGCGCGAATCCTGCTACAATCCCGTCTTTCCACGCCCGTCTGCGCGGCCCGTGAGCCGCCCCACTCGCGCGCGGCCGACCCCCGGCGTCCCGCGAGGAAGCGATCCATCATGGCGGACCTGGCAATCGAGTTCGCGGGCATCCGGAGCCCGAACCCGTTCTGGCTGGCGAGCGCGCCACCCACCAACACCGGCGAGCAGATCATGCGCGCGTTCGACCACGGCTGGGGCGGCGCGGTGTGGAAGACGCTGGGCGACCCGATCGTGGACACGTGCAGCCGGTTCGGTTCGCTCGACGTCGCCGGCCAGCGCATGGTCGGGTTCAACAACATCGAGCTGATCACCGATCGGCCGCTCGACACCAACCTGCGCGAGATCCGCGAGGTCAAGCGCCGCTATCCCGACCGCGCCGTGATCGTGTCGCTGATGGTCGAATCGAAGGACGACTGGCGCGACATCATCAAGGCCGCGGTGGACACCGGCTGCGATGGGCTGGAGCTGAACTTCGGCTGCCCGCACGGCATGTGCGAGCGCGGCATGGGCTCGGCCGTGGGCCAGGAGCCCGAGGTGCTGAAGGTGGTGGCCGGCTGGGCGGTGGAGTATTCGCCCGTCCCCGTACTGATCAAGCTGACGCCCAACGTGGGCGACATCCTCGAGCCGGGCGTGGCGGCGGTGCAGGCGGGCGTCCACGGACTGTCGCTCATCAATACCATCAAGAGCCTGATCGGCGTGGACCTCGATCGCATGGTGCCGTACCCGGTGGTCGGCGGTCGCTCGACCAACGGCGGCTACTGCGGCCCGGCCGTGAAGCCGATCGCGCTCCACATGGTGGCGGCGCTGGCGCGCGATCCGCGCATCGCCGTGCCGATCTCGGGCATCGGCGGCATCGCCACGTGGCGCGACGCCGCCGAGTTCCTGGCACTGGGCGCCACCAGCGTGCAGGTGTGCACCGCGGTGATGCACCACGGCTACCGCATCGTCGAGGACATGATCGAGGGGCTGTCGAACTGGCTCGACGAGAAAGGCATGACGTCGGTGCGCGAGCTGTCCGGCCGCGCGCTGCCCGCGTTCGTGGAGTGGGGCGAGCTCGATCTCAACTACAAGCTGGTGGCGCGCGTGGACCACGCCAAGTGCATCGGCTGCGAGCTGTGCATGGTGGCGTGCCGCGACAGCGCGGTGGCGTGCATCCATCCGTCCACGCTCGCGCCCGCCGGCGAGCGCAACGGCCACGCCCCGGGCTACGCGCCCGCCGTGGCCGCCGCGGCCGAGCGCGGGATCCATGCCGTGTGGGTGGACGAGGCCGAGTGCATCGGCTGCAACCTGTGCGCCTCGGTGTGCCCGGTCCCGGGCTGCATCACCATGACCGACGTCACCGACGGCCGCCCGTTCGAATCCTGGAACGACCGCATCGCCAACGGCACCGCCAAGGTCCCCGGCGGCCTCGACGACTACCGCGCCGCCCACGGCGTCAAGCGCTGATCCGCCGGCCACCGGAGCTCGTCCCCTGGGTCTGCCGACGAGCGTGGTGACCGAAGCATCCGCTCCCGCCGAATCTCCCGCGCGCTGGCGGGCGCTGGCCGGGCTTTCGATCACCACCATGCTCGGGATGAGCGCGTGGTTCTCGGGGACGGCGGTGGTGCGGTCGCTGGTGCCGGCGTGGCATCTGTCGCCGGCGGGCGCGGCGTGGTTGACGATCGCGGTGCAGCTCGGGTTCGTGGCGGGATCCCTGCTGTCGGCGGCGGTCAACCTGCTCGACATCGTGCCGGCGCGGCCGGTGCTGGTGGGCTCGGCGCTCGCCACCGCCCTCGCCAACGCGGCGTTCGCGTTCGCGCCCGGGCCGGCGGTCGGGGTCGCGCTGCGGCTGTTGACGGGCGTGTTCCTCGCCGGCGTGTATCCGACCGGGCTCAAGCTGATGGCGACGTGGTTCCGGCGCGAGCGCGGCAAGGCGCTCGGCATCATGGTGGGCGCGCTCACCGTGGGCTCGGCCGCGCCGCACCTCGTGAACGCGCTCGGCGGGCTGCCGTGGCGCACGGTGGTGCTGTGGAGCTCGGGGCTCACGGCGGTGGCGGCGCAGCTCGCGCTCGCCACGGCGCACGAGGGGCCGTTCCCGTTTCCGCGCGCGCGCTTCGACCCGGGCGAGATCGCGCGCGTGCTGCGCGACCGCGGCGTGCGGCTCGCCTGCCTCGGCTACTTCGGACACATGTGGGAGCTGTACGCGATGTGGGCGTGGATCTACCTGTTCGCGGGCGAGGTGCTGCGCCGCGCCGGGCTCGCGTCGCCCTGGCCGGCGGCGTCGCTGGTGGCGTTCGCGGCGATCGCGGCGGGATTCGCGGGCTGCTGGGCCGCCGGTTCGGCCGCCGACCGCCTGGGACGCACGCGGCTCGCGATCTGGTCGCTCGCGATCTCGGGGGCGTGCGCGCTCGCGATCGGACTGCTGCTCGATCATCCGGTGGCGGCGATCGCCGTTGCGCTGGTGTGGGGAATCGCCGTGGTCGCGGACTCGGCCCAGTTCTCGGCCATGGTCACGGAGCTGGCCGATCCCGCGTACGTGGGAACGGCGCTGACGCTGCAGTTGGGCCTGGGCTTCACGCTCACCGTGGTCACGATCTGGCTGATTCCGGTGATGCGCGACGCGCTGGGCTGGCGCTGGGCGTTCACGCTGCTGGTGCCGGGCCCCGCGCTCGGCATCGCGGCCATGCAGCGCCTGCGTTCGTCGCCGGACGCGGCGCGCCTGGCCGGCGGCCGCGGATGACTCGCATGAACATGCGAGAGCGCCCGCCAGGCCGTCGCGCGTAGGCTGCGCCCACTCCGGTTCGGAGACCAGTTCCCACGTGAGGAGGTCGTGATGAAGCGATTCGTGGTGTTCGTGCTCGCGATGGCGGTGATGGTGGTCGGCGTGGCGTCGGTGTCGCATGCCAAGAAGATGGCGGGGCATCGCTACCTGGTGATGGCGACGCACACGCCGGAGCAGTGCATGAACGTGCTCGACGATTTCGAGACCGCCAAGGCGCTCAAGAACTTCGAATTCGGCTGCGAGTCGGGCGATCACACCGCCTACGCGATCGTGACCGCCGCGGACGAGGACGCCGCCAAGGCGATGCTGCCCGAGGACCAGCGCGCCAACGCCAAGGTGGTGAAGCTCGACCGCTTCACCGCCGAGCAGCTCCGCGCCGTCCACGCCAAGATGGCCGAACAACCCGCCGGCAAGTAGCCGTACCAGAGCACCGCAGCGAATCGCCCGGCAGCAGCGTCAAGGCCGCCGAGCGTGGGGCAGAAGCAACGCTGCAGATGCCCCGCGATCGGCGGCCGGCTACAACGAAGGTGGCTCGTTGTGGCGGGTCCAGTACTCCCGCAGCGTGCGCAGCGTGTCGCGCAGCTCGCGGTCGTCCTCGGGCTTCACGATGTAGCTGTTGACCCCGAGCTGATAGCTCTCGACCACGTGCCCCGGGTCGCGGGAGCGCGTGAGCACCACGACCGGAATCAGCCGCGTCCCGGGGTGCTCCTTCAGCCGGCGCAGCACATCCAGGCCCGACGTGCCCGCCACCAGCAGCTCGAGCACGATCAGGTGCGGGCGATGGGAGTTCGACCCCGTGCGCACCCCGTGCAGATGCTCGACCGCCTCGTCGCCGCTGCGTGCCACCACCACGCGCGCACCGAACGGCTCGCCCTGGAAGCACTCCATCAGGGCCTCGATGTCGCGGTCATCGTCCTGAACCAGCAGGATTCGCATGGGATCCGTCCTTCCTGCGACCGCTGGGGGAAGTGTTCGCCAGCAGTCCCTGCAACCGGTGCGATGAGCGGGGGAGGCCGTGCGTAGATGGCACGGGTCCCGGACGCTGCCGCTCGGGGTGAAGTCCTGGCAGGGAAGGGGCCCACAACTCGTGCAACGACAGCGAGGTCGGCCGTGCCGGGCAAAGGGTTATGGAAATGACAAAAAAGCAAACTCGCCGGAGCCAGCCACAGCGATCAGGCAGCCGCGTTCCAGGCCCCGGATGGTTTGACCAATTCGTACGTGCACGATAGTTTCCGCAGTGAATCTAACGTGTACGTGAGGGTTCGGATGTGAGCACTCATTCCAGCCACAAGCTGCGCGTTGGCGATCTCGCCCGGATGACGGGCAAGACCGTGCGCGCGATCCACCTGTACGAGGAGCTCGGGCTGCTGAAGCCCGTGTCGCGCTCGAGCGGTGGCTTCCGGCTGTACGAGGACGCCGCGATCGAGCGGGTGCGGTGGATCGACCTGCTGCACGGGCTCGGGTTTTCGCTGAACGAGATGCGCGAGCTGTCGCAGGCGTGGTGGGGCGCGGGGCTCGGGCCCGAAGCGATGGAACGGCTGCGCGCGCTGTTCCACCGCAAGCTGGACGACACGCGCGCGGCGGTGGAGCGGCACCAGCAGCTGGCCCGCGAGCTCGAGCAGGGGCTGGCGTGGCTGCAGGCCTGTCGCGTGTGCACCACGCCGGCCTCGACGGTCGAGGCGTGCGTGGGCTGCCGGCAGGATCACGGCATGACGCACGAGCCCGCGCTGGTCGCGGGCCTGACCTCGGCGCCCGCGCCCGATGCGCTGCGTCACGCGCGCGGGTTCGTGAAGCTCGAGGACATTCTCGAATCCCGGGACTCTGGAGAACGATGATGGAGCTGCCCATTCTCAATCAGAACGCGAAGCGGTCGGGTGTGGTGTTGAGCGCGCTGGCCGCGGACAAGGTGCGCGAGCTGCTGACCCAGCGCGGCACGCCGGAGCACGCGCTGCGGCTGGGCGTGCGCGGCGGCGGTTGCTCGGGGAATTCCTACTTCATGGAATGGTGCGAGCAGGCCGAGGCCGGCGACCAGCAGTTCGAGAGCCACGGCGTCCGGCTGGTGGTGGACACCCGCAGCCTGACGCTGCTCGACGGCACCGAGATCGACTACGTCACGGGCCTGATGGGCTCGGGCTTCAAGTTCAACAATCCCAACGTCCGTCACCAGTGCGCCTGCGGAGAGAGCTTCACCGCCTGATCATTCCGCGCCGACACGGCGCGTTCCCGCCGCCGTGCGGCAGAGAGAAACCACACGCATGAGCCAGACTCCCGAACTCGTCGTCAAGGACCTCCACGTCTCGGTGGAGGGCAAGGAAATCCTGAAGGGCCTCTCCCTCGAGGTCCGCAAGGGCGAGATCCATGCCCTGATGGGCCCGAACGGCTCGGGCAAGAGCACGTTCGCGAACACGCTGATGGGCCATCCGCGCTACGAGGTCACGGCGGGCGACATCCTGTTCGAGGGCCGCTCGATCCTGGAGCTCGAGTCCGACGCGCGCGCGCGGCTCGGGCTGTTCATGGCGTTCCAGTACCCGGTGGCGATTCCGGGCGTGAGCGTCGCCAACTTCCTGCGCACGGCGCTGAACGCGCGGCTGGCGCCGCCCGAGTCGAACGGCTCGGGCGCGATGCCGCTGAAGCGCGGCATCCCGCCCAAGGAGTTCCGCGCGCTGCTCAAGGAGCAGATGGCGCTGCTCAAGATGGACGAGAGCTTCGCCACGCGCTACTTGAACGACGGGTTCTCGGGCGGCGAGAAGAAGCGCGCCGAGATCCTGCAGATGGCCGTGCTCAAGCCGTCGATCGCCATCATGGACGAGACCGACTCGGGGCTCGACATCGATGCGCTGCGCATCGTGTCCGACGGCGTCAACGCGCTGGCCGGCCCGGGCCTCGGCGTGCTGGTGATCACGCACTACCAGCGCATCCTCAACTACATCAAGCCGCAGTTCGTGCACGTGATGGTGGACGGCCGCATCGTGCGCTCGGGCGGGCCCGGGCTGGCGCACGAGCTGGAGTCGCGCGGCTACGACTGGGTGCGCGACAAGGAGGTGGTGGCGCGATGAGCGACGACACGCAGGCCACGCTCGGCATCCGTGACTCCTACACGGAGAAGTACGGCTTCCACGACCGCGACCAGTACGTGTTCAAGAGCCGCAAGGGCCTCGACCGTCGAATCGTCGAGGAGATCTCGGCCATGAAGGGCGAGCCCGCGTGGATGCGCGACGCGCGCGTCAAGGCGCTCGAGATCTTCGAGCACAAGCCGATGCCCACGTGGGGCGGCGACCTGTCGCACATCCACTTCGACGACATCTACTACTACGTCAAGCCCACGAGCGAGGAGGCCAAGTCGTGGGAGGACGTGCCGGCCGACATGAAGCGCACGTTCGACAAGCTGGGCATCCCCGAGGCCGAGCAGAAGTTCCTTTCCGGCGTCGGCGCCCAGTACGACTCCGAGGTCGTCTACCACAAGATCAAGGAGAACCTCGAGAAGCAGGGCGTGATCTTCCTGTCGTGCGATCAGGGGCTGAAGGAGCACGAGCAGCTGTTCAAGCAGTACTTCGGCACCGTGATTCCGTCGCACGACAACAAGTTCGCGGCGCTGAACACCGCGGTGTGGTCGGGCGGCTCGTTCATCTACGTGCCGAAGGGCGTGCACGTGGACGTGCCGCTGCAGGCGTATTTCCGGATCAACACCAAGGACATGGGCCAGTTCGAGCGCACGCTGATCGTCGTGGACGAGGGCGCGTACGTGCACTACGTCGAAGGCTGCACGGCGCCCACCTACAGCAGCGACTCGCTGCACTCGGCGGTGGTCGAGATCATCGTCAAGGCAGGTGGACGCTGCCGCTACACCACGATCCAGAACTGGTCGAACAACGTCTACAACCTGGTCACCAAGCGCGCGCTGGCGTACCGGGACGCGACCATGGAGTGGGTGGACGGCAACCTCGGCTCCAAGCTCACGATGAAGTACCCGAGCGTCTACATGATGGAGCCGGGCGCGCACGGCGAGATCCTGTCGATCGCGTTCGCCGGCCGCGGCCAGCACCAGGACGCGGGCGGCAAGGTGGTGCACGTGGCGCCGCACACGTCGAGCAAGATCGTGTCCAAGTCGATCAGCAAGGACGGCGGGCGCGCCGGCTACCGCGGGCTGGTCAAGGTGGCGAAGGGCGCCGAACACTGCAAGAGCACCGTCAACTGCGACGCGCTGCTGCTGGACGAGGCCTCGCGCTCCGACACCTATCCCTACATGGAGATCGAGGAGGACCGCGTCACGATCGGCCACGAGGCCACGGTGTCCAAGATCGGCGACGAGCAGCTGTTCTATCTGACGAGCCGCGGCATTCCGCCGGACGAGGCGGCGGCGATGATCGTGTCCGGGTTCATCGAGCCGATCGTGAAGGAGCTGCCGATGGAGTACGCGGTCGAGATGAACCGCCTGATCCAGCTGCAGATGGAGGGCTCGGTCGGATGAGCGCGCCCACGATCGCGCCGGCGACGGCGCCCGAGTTCACGAGCTGGACCCGGCAGGCGCAGGCGCGGGCCGCGCACGAACCGGCGTGGCTGCGCGCGCGCCGCGAGCGCGCGGCGGCGGTGGCGGGCGCACTGCCGGTGCCGGACCGCAGGGCCGAGCTGTGGCGCCGCACCGATTTCGGCGTGCTCGACTGGGCGGCGCTGAAGCCGTTCGCGACCCCCGCGCCGCATGGATTCCAGCACGTGCCCGATGCGGTGCGCGCGCGGCTGGGCGACGCGCCGGAGTCGGCGGCGGCGCTGGTGCAGCGCAATGCCACGGTGGTGTGGGAGCACACGCCGGACGCGCTGGCGCGCCAGGGCGTCGTGGTGTGCGACATCGCCCGCGCGCTGCGCGAGTTCGGCGAGCGGATCGAGCCGCGGCTCCATTCCCTGATCGACACCGACCACGACCTGTACACCGCGCTGCAGCAGGCGGTGCACGAGGGCGGCGCGTTCGTGTGGGTGCCGGACGGCGTCGCGCTCGACACCCCCATCCGGCTGTTCCAGTGGCTGGACGGGGAGGGCGCGGTGAACGCGCCGGCCAGCGTGATCGTGATCGGCCGCGGGGCGCACGCCACGGTGATCGAGGAGCTGGTGTCGGAGGGCGCCCACGGCGCCGCGTTCCACCTGGGCTCGAGCGAGGTGTGGGTGGGCGACGACGCCAGGCTCGTGTACGGACACCTGCAGGAGTGGGGCCCGAACGTGGTGCACTACTCCAACCAGCGCGCGCACGTCGGGCGCAATGCCGAGCTGCAGTGGATCCAGACCATGCTCGGCGGCCGCACCACCAAGACCAATTCCTATTGGTCGATGACCGCGCCCGGCGGGCAGGTGTACGTGCACGGGTTCATGTTCGGCGACCGCCGCCAGCACCTGGACCTGCACACCCTGCAGAAGCACCTGGCCGACCATTGCACCAGCGACCTGCTGATCAAGACCTGCCTCAAGGATCGCGCGCGCAGCATCTACCAGGGGCTGATCCAGGTGGCGGAGGGCGCGCAGCGCACCGACGCCTACCAGGCCAACCGCAACCTGCTGTTGTCGGACACGGCGCGTGCCGACAGCATTCCCGGGCTCGAGATCCTCGCCAACGACGTGCGCTGCACGCACGGCGCCACGATCGGCAACGTTGACGAGGAGCAGATGTTCTACCTGATGGCGCGCGGGCTGCCGCGCAACGAGGCCCAGCGGCTGATCGTCGAAGGCTTCTTCGCGCCCGTGCTGGACCGCATTCCGCTGGAGGGCGTGCGCGACCGGCTGCGCGGCGCGATCCAGCACAAGATCGGATGACCGTGACCTCCCTGCGCGGGGCGGCGCCGGCGACCCCCGGGCCGGCGCCGTCGCGCGCGCCGTTCGACGCGTGCCGCATCCGCGCCGAATTCCCGATCCTGAACGACGGCCGCACGCCGCCGCTCGTGTATCTGGACAGCGCGGCCACGTCGCAGAAGCCGGCCGCCGTGCTGCGCGCGATGGACGACTACTACGCCACCATCAACGCCAACATCCACCGCGGCATCTACGGGATCGCCGAGCGGGCCACGGCGGCGTACGAGGACGCGCGCCGGCGCGTGGCGCGGTTCGTCAACGCCGGCTCGCCGCGCGAGCTGATCTTCACGCGCAACTCCACCGAGGCGATCAATCTGGTGGCGTACGCGTGGGGCCGCGCGTTCGTGAACGCCGGCGACGCGATCGTGCTGACCGAGATGGAGCACCACTCGAACCTGGTGCCATGGCAGCTGCTCGCGCGCGAGCGCGGCGCCGAGCTGCGCTTCATCCCGGTCACCCCCGGCGGCGAGCTGGAGCTGGACGCGCTGCCGAAACTGCTGGCCGACGGGCGCGTCCGGCTGGTGGGCGCGGTGCACGTCTCGAACGTGCTCGGCACCGTGAACCCGGTCGCCGAGATCGCGCGCCTCGCGCACGCGGCCGGCGCGCTGGTGCTGGTGGACGGCTCGCAGAGCGTGCCGCATCTGCCCGTGGACGTGCGCGCGCTCGAGTGCGACTTCCTCGCGTTCACATCGCACAAGATGCTGGGCCCGACCGGCATCGGCGCGCTGTGGGCGCGGCGCGAGATCCTGGAAGCGATGCCGCCGTTCCTGGGCGGCGGCGAGATGATCCGCGAGGTCGGCTGGCACGAGTCCACCTGGAACGAGCTGCCGTGGAAGTTCGAGGCCGGCACGATGGCGATCGCCGAGGCGATCGGATTCGGCGCCGCGGTGGACTACCTCGAGGCGATCGGCATGGACAACGTGTTCGCGCACGATCGCGAGCTGGCGGCGTACGCGCTCGAGCGCCTGCGCGAGGTCCCCGACGTGCGCGTGCTGGGGCCGCCGGCCGGGCGTCGCGGCGGCGTGGTGGCATTCGAGCTCGGCAGCCTGCACCCGCACGACGTCGCCACCGTGCTCGACCGGCGCGGCGTGGCGGTGCGCGCCGGGCACCACTGCGCCATGCCGCTGCACAAGAAGCTCGGCGTGCCGGCCTCGGCGCGCGCCTCGTTCCACGTGTACTCGCTGCCGGAGGACGTGGACGCGCTGATCGAGGGCCTGCACGAGGCGCGCCGGGTGTTCCGTCTGTGAGCGACTGGGACGAGCTGTACCGGGAGGAGATTCTCGACCACTACCGGAATCCCCGGCACCACGGCACGCTGCCGCAGCCGGACATCACCTATCAGGACTCCAATCCGCTGTGCGGCGACCAGCTGCGCATGGACCTGAACGTGAAGGACGGCGTCATCCAGGACATCCGGTTCTCGGGCCACGGCTGCTCGATCTCCCAGGCCAGCGCCTCGATGCTGTGCGACCGCATCGTCGGTAGATCGCTGGACGAGGTGAAGAAGCTCACGCGCGAGGACGTGCTCGACATGCTCGGCATCGAGCTGGGTCCGGTGCGGCTCAAGTGCGCGCTGCTGGCGTTGAAGACGTTGAAGGCCGGCGTGTACGGCATGCAGCAGTGGCCGGGCGAGGAGGACGCGCCGTGAGCGCTCCGGTGAGCGACGGGTTCGTGACCGTGGCGAAGGTGGGGGAGATACCGGACGGCGGCGTCAAGGTGGTGCGCCTCGAGGGCCAGGCCGTGGCCGTGTTCTTCGTGGACGGCGAGTACTTCGCCATCGACGACATCTGCACGCACGACGGCGGACCCTTGGCCGAGGGCTCGCTCGACGGCTACGTGATCGAGTGCCCGCGCCACGGCGCGCGCTTCGACGTGCGCACCGGGGACGTGCTGGCGATGCCGGCGACGACGCCCGTGCCGACATACGCCGTCAAGATCGAAGGCGATGAGATTCGCGTGGGGTGGTCATGAGCGAGATCAATCCGCACACCGGCAGGCCGTACGAGGAATCCGAGCACGCCCCCGAGACCGGCGCGACACCCGAGGTGGGCGCCGGCGCCGCGTTCGAGGCCGACACCGCCGCACGGCACGGTGCGCCCGAGAGCCGCGACGCGCTGACGCCGAGCGCGGCCGCGTCGGATGCCGTGCCGCCCCCGGCCGATGCCGCGCCCACGCAGCAGGAGCTGGCGATCCGCTCCGCGCTCGAGACCGTGATGGACCCGGAGATCGGGCTGTCGGTGATCGACCTGGGCCTGATCCGCGAGGTGCACGTGCTCGAGGGCCGCACGCACGTCAAGATGATGCTGACGACGCCGTTCTGCCCCTACGCGCCGCAGCTGATGGAGGACGTCAAGGCCGCCAGCATGAGCGTCGTCCCCCAGCCGTGCGAGGTCGAGATCCTGCCCGACGCCTGGAGCCCCGAGCTGATGCCCGACCCGGGTCTGCTCGGCTTTTCGTTCTAGCGCGAGCCGCCGCGAGGGCCTATCTGGTCCGAGACGATCGCAGTGCTGATCTCTCGGTGTCCTCCGCCGTTCCGTATCCATCTCCGCCGTCATCGCCATGGCAGCGTCTTCCTTGTCGGCCGCAATTCGCCACGGTCGCACCCCCAACGATGGACATTGCAGCCTGGCTCAGAATTGGCGCGAGAACAATGCGTGGGCAACTGACGTTACTGGCCCGGTATGGCAACAGTCGGTCTTGCCGAGGCCAATGCTAGTGCGCGAACGTAATTCTGCGCACAACGGTCTGACCCTCTAACCGAATCTGAACTAGGTACGTCCCCGGGGCAGCCAGATGACCCGAGGCAGTGCGCCCATTCCAGGCCGCGGTCCAGCTCCCAGCCTTTCTGATCCCACGGAACGGCTCGGCGACGAGCCTCCCAGCGATATCAAAGACGCGCACGGACAGGCTGCCTCCGGGCGGCGGCACCTCATAGCGCAACTGCACGCGCTCTGCAAACGGGTTTGGGGAGGCCGCGGAGAAACGCAGTCGGCCACCAAGTTGCTTGCTGACGGGCACGGCAGTCGCGGAGCTTCCCATGATTAGGCTGTCGGGGGGGACGAATTGCATCGGGGCAATGACCGTGAGATCCCCGCCTGGGGCGCCAGTCGCATCAATCGCAAAGACGGCACCAGCCCCAAGGTGATCCGCAGTGGTGAAGGCCGGCTGGCCAAAACTATCGTCGATCACCATGGACAATTCGTCGGGCATTCGCCCCTCGGTGGGAGCAGCCTCGGAGAAGACGATGTCCGCCGTCACGGTGGTCCCTACTGAATCGAGCGGAATGACCACCTCGTTCGCCCAGAAGTGGTCTCGGATTATGGCGCTTGGCCCTCCCTGTCCGTCAATCAGGCCGCCGCCGGCGTCACCTGCTGTGACGCGCGCCGCGAGCGTTCGGCCATCGTGAGCAAACCCGCGGATGGCCGCGAAGTTAGTGCCGCTATCAGGCGAGGTCATCTGAAACGCTAGGCTCAGGGATTGACCGCTGAACTCCGAGAGGTTCAGGCGGAGGTGGTAGGGGAGTTCTGCCCGACTCGTCGACGCGGCAAGCGCGAGGATGAGCCACCCCGCGGATGCGCCGACAACGTGCCGCATGACTGCACCCCCACTACGGCATCCCTGGTCCGCCGTAGACTCGAAAATCGACCGTCAGCAGATTCCGCGTTGGATTATCGAAGCTGATGAGCCGCTCGATGGCTCTTCCAGGCGCGAGCGACTCGACGGACGCTAAGACCACGTAGGGCCGGCCTGGCGGCGAGATCCGACAGGTCACACCAGTCTGGTTCCGGAGCGCCGCGTTGCCGCGCATCATGGCAACGGCCACAATGGGCGCATCGATCGTGGTCGCAGAAGTGTTCGTAACCCGCAGGCGACCAACGTAGCGCCCCTTTACGGAGCGAAGGGGGCGCAAGCCGGTGAATTGTACCGACACCTGACTCGCGATTGAACCCGGCGGCGTGAGCGGCAGGAGCTCCGTTGTGCAGCCGAAATCGCGAATCGCCCAAACAGCGTCCCCATTGGTTTGCAAAGCGCCAAGGATCTCAGCGAACATCGTACGCCCATCACCAACGGTAGGAATCGCCTCAAAGACGCGCGTTGTACCACCAGCGGTATCCATCAGTGCAAATGAGACTAGCCCCGTCGTGTCAGCGGGGCCGTTCGTCACACCGGGGATGGTTGCGACGCTGTCGATGAGCTGCTTCAGCTCATCGACCCCGACAGTGAATCGCTTTGAGGCCGCGTCGTCGTTTCCGTAGTCGAAGCCTGAGTGACGGTAAGGCGCAAAAAGACCGACGTTCGTGGGATTCTGGGGCGGCGCGAAGAGCACCGTGGCGATCGGCGCATCCTGCAGTCCGCCTACGTATGTCAGCTTGACCTGCACAGAACCAAGGTTTGAGGCGGACAGCGCCTGGAAGTAGCTGTAGGGCGTGTACGATTGGCAGTGAACCCGAGTGGCGCTGCACATCAACAGAACACTGTAGGCGAAAGCCTGAACTGGCCTCATCAGCATGCCGGCACCTCCTTCATGGACATGTGCCATTCCCTTCCGTGGGCGGGATCGGTTTGGGGAGCTGCCAACCGGATTCATCGGAGAAGAGTGAAAGCGCCTCGAGGAACGCCGCACTCGGCTGCGAGCGATCGCAAGTACCTGGCTCGCACGCGCCGAGCCCGCTGTTCGCGAGCCCCCTTGGGCGGCGCCAGGTCCACGTGCATCGCCCGAGCCACTGTCCTTGAGCCTCTCCAGCAGCGCAAAGCGCGTTCACCTCGCATTCCATGAAGTACGTGACGACGTCGCTCGGATAACAGGCGTTCGGCCGCATCGGCCGATCATGCCACGAAGCAATGTGGACGGCACCCCCAACTTGCCTGAGCCCCGGGGAGCCCCCGAACTGAGGGGCGGTTTCATAGGGGTTCTGAGCCGCAGGGCTGTTCATGTCCACGCGATCGCCGGAACCAGTCGTGAGAGCGTCGAGGCTCTCTGCCTTTGCCGACCACGCTGGCTTGCAGGCGTACTGCTCGATCCAGGACACGCTCCGAACATCGCCTGTCGAGGTGATTCCAAGCATGCGAATGACCTGAATGAAATGCAGATTGTCGCACGGGCCGACGTCGCAGGCCGCAGCCGGGTCAAGTTCGAAGGTGATGCTGTCGCTGTCGGCTGGGACCGTCATTGCGCGCCAGGGACTGCCGACGGTGCTTTGGAGCGAGAAGCAAGCGGTCCGGCTTGGGGCCTCGGCGCTCGTCAGGTCGTTACACTCGTAGTATCCCCGCATGGTGATCGTGTGTTGCCCTTCGGCCAGAGACCCCATGAGCGTTGTGAAGTTGCTCAGGTCGATGTAGAAGGATGTGTGGCACGGGGGCAGGACGTAGAACGAGTTCGGAGCGGAGTCCATGATGAGCTCGTAGTCGGTGCCACAGGAATCGGGGCAGCTGTAAGGTGGCACTGGCAGACCACCGCCCGAGACAATGAAGTGGGTTGAGCGGCTGCCACAGTTCGGGGAGACTATGAGCCCCTGGGCCGTTGTGGTTAACGGCCACGTGATGGCAGCGATAACTACGCCGAAGGCGATGGCGGCTTGTGTTCGCAAGAAGGTAGCCGCGCGGGCGGATGGTCTCCGACCCTGCGCCTCTTCAATTCTAACTCGCCTTGCACCCTTTGGGCAGAAGAGAAGCAAGGGGCCGGTGGCCCCTGGCCGCGAGTGGGTGACGAGGCCGAGGCGGCCGAATTATCCCCCGATCTCGCTAGTGTCTGGCGTGCCCCGGTATCGGGCCGATCCAATGATCACCAGGCGATCGTCGGAGACTTCGCCTCGAGCTGGGCCTTGGTGGCCCAGCGGGTATTCGGTGCTTCGTCGGGCTCGTCGGGCGGGTGCCAGGCGGCGATCGCGGGCAGCGCGGGGTCGCGGTGCGCGAGCCAGTCGGACCACGTCTCGGCCACCGGCACGTCGGGCGCGACGAACTCGCGCGGGTCGCGCGGGTCGGACAGCTGCCACAGCACGGTCGAGATCCGCACCACGATCCCGCTCGCGGGGAGCCGCACGTGCGCGGGATCGCCGGGCGAGTTGGGCGCGGCGCCGGTCGGCTCGCCCACGAACCGCACGCGCGTCTCGCGCTGCAGGTCGTCGCACAGCGACACCGCGGCCGAGAACGTGCCGCGGTCCACGATCGCGAACAGGCCGCCGACGCGGTCCGACAGCGCCGGCCGACGGATCAGCGCGTGCACCAGCGGCTGGTTCAGGTAGTTGTTGCCGCCGCCGTTGCCGCGCAGGTCGAGGATCATGCGCCGCGCGCCGATCGAATCCGCGTGCGCGAACAGCCGCGCCACGAACTGCGCCAGCGTCGCGCCGCCGGGCGCGTTGCCGATCTCGCGGATGCGGACGAACACGGTGCGCTCGCCGTCCCCGAGATCGGCATAGCCCCACGGCTCGGGCAGCGCGCGCGTCAGCGGCAGCGGCGCGCGCACGTCCGCGTCGGCCGCGATCCAGCGCGCGGCGGAGTCCGGGCGCTCGGCGGCGACGCTCGCCTCGCGCCGGCGGCCGCGGGCGTCCTCGAGCGTGAGTCGTAGCGGCGCGGCGGGACCGGACGCGAGGCCGGCGGCGTCGAGATAGCCGGGCACGCGCAGGAACGCCGGCAGCACGTCCAGCGTCCACATCGCGTTGTCGGTGGGGATGAACGCCGAGACCCGGGCCACCGCCTCGGCCACGGGGACGCCGTCGATCGCCACCACGCGCGCGCCGAGCAGCGCCCGATGCGGCGCGGTGGCGCGCACCACGCGCATGCCGTCCGCGAACACGCGGCATTCGAGCGGATAGGCCACGTCCATGCCGGGGCCGGGCAGCGGCGTCAGGTGCGGCTCGGTGTGCCCGGCCAGATCGAGCTGGTCGAGCCGCGAGTGGCCGTCCTCCAACAGCGTCATCATGCGCATGAAGCCGGCCACCGCCTGGTCGTAGCGCAGGCGCGGGAGCCGGCGCTCGAGATCCGCGGCGGCCGAGTCCCACGCGGCGCGGGAGTGGCGTGCGTAGGGGCGCGGATGGATCGAGTCCACCGCCGCCACCAGGAAGCGCACGTCGCCGCGCCAGGTGGCCGGATTGAGCGGCGTGGCGGGATCGGCCGACTCGGTGTGCGCCGCGGCCGCCAAAGCCAGGATCAACACGAGCATCGCCGCGATCGAGAGGCGACGGATCATCGGAGTCCCTCGGGTGGCGGGCAGCGTCACGGAGCCGCGCGCGCTGGCCGGACCATATGCCTACGTGCGCGGGCCGCGCCAGGTTGCGGGGCGCCGGGGACGCGCGCAAGCGCGGTCAGGCCACGATGCGGAACTCGACGCCCTGCTCGCGCAGGAATTCCGCCGCGCCGGGGCCGTGCAGCACGGCCAGCGTGGCGAGCGTGCCGGCTTCGAGGCAGGTGGGCGCCAGCACCGTGACCGACCGCGGCGCGCCCTCCACCGGCCAGCCGGTGCGCGGATCGAGAATGTGGCCGAGACGGCGGCCCCGCCACATCACGAACCTCCGCGCGTCGCCGCTCGTGGCGAGGCCGCCGCGCTCCAACTCCACGCGCTCGAGCACCGCGTCGCCGGTGCGGTCGGGGTCGTCGATGCCCACGGCCCACGGCCGGCCGCCGCGCTGCGGGCCGCTGGCCCACAGGTCGCCGCCGAAGTTGACGAGGAACGCGTGCGACACGCGCGCGGCGACCTCCAGGGCGGCGCGGTCCACCGCGTACTCCTTGCCGATGCCGCCGAAGTCGATCTCCATGCCCGCCGGCAGCGTCAGCGTGTGGTCGCGCCACGTGACGCGCTGCCATCCGACCCACGCCAGCACCGCGCGCACCGCGGCCTCGTCCGGCACGCGGCTGCCGCCGTCGAACGTCCACACGCGCCGCAGCACGCCCGAGGTGATGTCGAACCGGCCGTCGGACAACGTGTGCAGCGTGGCGGCGTAGTCCAGCAGGTGCGCGGTCTCGTCGTCCACCGCGACCGGCGCGCCGCCGGCGTGGTGGATGGCGTGCACGACGTTGTCGTCGCGGTAGCGGCTGAACTTGCGCTCGATGCGCCACGCCTCGGCGGCCGCGGCGTCGAGCGCGGCGCGCGCCTCGTCCGCGTCGTCCGAGTCCACCAGCACTTCGCACGGGCCCGCCATGGCGGTGAACCGCCCGGCGAACCCGTGCGCCACGGGCACGAGCGTCGTGTCCGCGCCGGCCCGCGCGGGCGGCGTGCCGCCGCGCGCCGCGTCGCGGGCCCCGGAGTTCAGAAGCTCACGCTGTAGCCGGCGGTCACCGCGCCGATGTCGATCCCGGGCGCCAGGTTGAACCCCCGCTGCACGCCCACCGCCTGGGGCGGATGTCCGCTGCCCCACTGGCGGATGTATTCGGCGCGGATCGTGAACTCGCCCGGGAAACTCTCGGTGTGGAACCCGTAGGTCGCGCCCACCGTCACGTCGTGCAGCACGCCCAGCCGGTCGTCCGCGCTCGCGTACGCCGGCAGGCCGTTCGCGTCCAGCTCCGCCTGCGTGAATCCGTAGCGGAAGAACGACGCCGCCGACTGCGTGTAGAACCGCACGTGCGGCTGGATGAACGTCTGCTCGTCCAGATCGTGGCGCACCATGACGTCCACGGTGTGCGACGTCAGCTTCCAGTCGTCCCAGTAATAGCGGTAGGACGTGTACAGCACGTCGCGCGCGAGGTGGTAGACGGAGCCGGCCAGGATGTCGGATCGAATGCGCTCGGTCGGTCGCTTCTCGGGGAGCTGCCCGATCGGATAGCCGTCGGCGCCGACGATGCTCACCACCTTGTAGGGCTCGGTGAGATAGCCGCGCTCGAACGTGCGCGAGCCGTTGACCGACACCATCCATCGCCGCGTGAGGATGCGCGAGAGGCCGACCAGGCCGCCGTTCACGCGCTTGGGATTCCAGCCGCCGGTCTTGGGCGCGAGGCTGTCGAGGCCGGCCGGCGTGCCGCGGGTCGGGAACACGTCGTCGTGATCGGTGGCGCCGCCCACCGTCAGCGTGGTCAGCCGTTGCATCATGTCGAGCGACAGCTTTCCGCTGATGCCGGTGGACTGATAGTCCTTCTCGCGCGAGAAGTGGGTGCCGGCGTTGACGGTCAGCAGCGAGCCGATCGGCCGCACCCAGTCGAGCGTCAACGCGCCGCGGAAGTCGCTGAACGAATTGACCGGGATGTCGCCGGGCTTGGGCGTGGATCCGCCGCCACCGCCACCCGAGGCCGCGGTCACGGTCTGCACCGGGCGCACGCCGCCCTGCACGCCCTCGTCGCCACCGCCCACCGTGGCCGGCACGCGCCCGGTGGGCAGCGCGCCCGTGGGCGAGGCGCCGGTGATGGCGTCGAGCGTCAGGCCCGCGGACAGCGTCTGGCCGTTCGCCATCAGGCGCGTGATGCGCCCGATCGGCTCGATCACGTTGGTGCGCGTGCGCTCGCCGTAGAGCAGCGCCGAGGACTCGAACTGCCAGTGCGCCGACGCGGCCGGCGGCGGGACGGAGGCGGAAGCGGGCGGCGGCGCGGGGGCGACGCTGCTGTCGGCCGGCTCGCCGTCCGCGTGGGCGCGCGCCGCGGGGCCCGATGCGGCCAGCAGCA
>DASSIN010000166.1:0-12479 GCA_035691845.1 Candidatus Eiseniibacteriota bacterium
TCCGATCGATCTGCGTTCGCTTGAACTCGGCGGTGAACAGCCGACGCCCGTCCGACCCCTTGGCCACGCTCTCCATGACGGCCCTCTCAGGTACTTGATGGTACCTCGCGGAGGTGTCTCGTCGAATTGGGGGTCAGAGCAAGGCAATGGCGGAGTCGATTGCCCGGACCCGAAGCCCGGAGGAGTCGGCGTCCCAGATGAGCCGCCACTCGGACGGTAAGGCTTTACCGGAATCCGCCTGTACGACGAGGACGGTCGCGGTGTCGCGACTGAAAGTGATTCCGGTCGCGCCGTTGCCCCAGCACAGGCGAATCGCGTCCGAACGGTTCGCAGCTACAAGGGCCAGCAGGCCGAGAACACCCGCTGTGAGGCGACGCATTGAGCACCTCCCATCGTGGGCGGGGGTCCCGGATCACTGCCACGCACTGACTGCACGTCAGTAGGCCAGATCGGGGATCAGCCACAGTGGTGGTGCGGTGGGAGACGAGCACTCGTGCTCTGAGATCTCGCGGGAACCATCCTGCAATCGACTCGCTCAAGACTTTAGCAGCCGCGGTACCTTGCCGCTATGGTACGAAGGTCGTACGGACGGGCCCCACTATTGCGTTCTTCATGGGGTGCGAGGGTCGGGCCGGAGGGCAGGTGAGGTGATCATCGCTGCAATGTGAAGCCATGGCGTAGTCAGCGGGCCAGGACGAGGCGGGTGGTGCGTTGGGTGCCGTCGGCTTCGAGGCGGGCGAAATAGATGCCGGCGGGGGCGGGGCGGTTGTCGGTGAGGCGGGAGTCCCAGTCGGCCTCGTGGGCGCCGGCGGACAGCGTGCCGCTCACGAGTCGCGCCACCTCGCGGCCGGCGAGATCGTGGAGCGTGAGCGTGACGCGCGCCGCGCGCGCCAGCGCGAACGGGATGCGCACGCGCGCGTGGAACGGCGCGGGCCACGGGCGGCCGAGCGCGACGCCTGCATCCGCGCGCGGTCCGAACGCCGGCACCGCGGCGGCCGCCGGGCGCGTGATCTCGTTCGTGATCCACGCCGCGTTCTCGGCCGTCACGCTGGTGTGCTCCTCGTTGCTGTGCGGCACGTACAGCGTGTCGAACGGCGACAGCCCGAGCAGGTTGGGATCGGCGAGGCAGTTGTGGAACAGATCGCCGGTCGACAGATCGAGCGCGCTGATGGTCGGCACGAAGCAGTGGTTGGGATACAGCGCCACGATGTCGCCGAACGGCGCCTGCACGGAATCCAGCTCGGCCATGGTGTTGCGCCAGCCGCCGGGCGCGCCGTCGTAGGGCAGCGTGCCCGACACCGTCACGGTCTGGGCCAGGTTGGTGCTGCCGAACACGAACAGCTTGCCGTCGAAGATCTTGCCGCTGCCGTTGGACGGCAGCGCCCACACGTCGCCGCGGATCTGGACCAGCAGCACGTTGTATTCCCAGCGGATCAGCTCGGCCAGCGGCGCGAACCCCTGGCCGGTTCCGGCGCCGCTGCCGTTGGCGATCGCGACGTTGCGCGGCGCGTGCGGCATGCCGCCCACGGCGGCCAGGTCGGCGAGGAACGCGGTGCGCAGCGAATCGCACGTGGGCACGCCGCTCGCCGGCACGGGCGTGTGGTAGACGAGCAGCTGCTTGGCGGCGGGCCGTGAGAGCTGGGTGGCGTAGAACGCGGCATCGCTCGACTGGCTGGCGAAGAACTGCACCCAGTACTGGATCCCGAGCGGAATGTCCGCGCCCTGGTGCGGGCCGTCGAACGAGATGAACGTGCGCACCCGGTGCGGGATGCCGTGCGACTCGAGCCACGCGAGCCCGTAGCGGCCGATCACGCCGCCCATGCTGGCGCCCGCCACCGCCACCGTGGCGCCGGGCGCGATCGCGTCCTCCACCTGCTGCAGCAGCGTCGTGAACACGAACGTGTTGCGGCGCATGTCGTCGGTGGCGTCGGTGAAGTCGAGCACCACCGGGTCGTAGCCCATGGCGCGCAGATTCTCGAGCATGTTCTGCTGGTTCAGCAGCGCGTACAGCTCGTCCCAGCCCATGGTGTTGTCGATGTCGAAGCCCTCGATCACGATCACCGGGTTCACGAGCTGACTGTGCCCGGGCGCCAGGTCCACGTAGCCGTTGCCGGTGCCGGCCACGCCCTGGTAGGCGACGCTGGCCGTGACGTGGATCGTGTCGGTGGGGGAGGGCGCGGCGAGTGTGGCCACCTCGAACGCGGCGTGCGCCTCGAGCACGGTGCCATCCGCGCGCGTGGCGCGCAGCGTGAGCACCTGCCAGCCCGCACGCGCGTAGTGCGCATGCACGCGCGCGCCGAACTCGAGCGGGCGGAACCCCGCGCCGTCGCCGGCATCGAGCGCCAGCGCGCGCACCGGCGCGCCGTCCGAGATCCAGCGCGCGGGATCGAGCACGAAGCTGACGTCGCCGCCGCGGTACGTGCTCGGGCGCAGCGTGGCGAACGCGAACGCGCGGCCCTCCGCCGTCGCCACGTCGAGCACGGCGAGCGGGACGAGCGCGGGGTCGGTGCGCGCGGCCTCGTGCGCGGCTGCGCGCAGCTCGTCGGGCGCGGGCAGCGCGGCGCCGGCGTTGCGGGCGTCGAGCAGCATCTGGCGCAGCGCGGCGGGCGTGGCGGCGGGCGCGGTGGGCGTGCCGTCGTAGCGGCGCAGCGACTGCGGGGTGGGAGCGGGCGCCGCGATCGCGACGCCGTGCACCAGGGCGAAACAGGCGAGAGTGAGGGCGAGCCGGGCGCGCACGGGCAACCTCCGCAAGGGTGAGGCGCCCATCATCGCGCGGCCGCGCCGGCCCGGCAAGCGATTCGCTTGCTACACGCGCTCCAGCTTCTTGTACTTGATGCGATGCGGCTGGTCGGCGGCCGAGCCCAGCCGCTCGTGGCGGTTGTGCTCGTAGTCCTGGTAGTTGCCCTCGAACCACGCCACCTGCGAGTCGCCCTCGAACGCCAGCATGTGGGTGGCGAGCCGATCGAGGAACCAGCGGTCGTGCGAGATCACCACCACGCAGCCGGCGAAATCGAGCAGCGCCTGCTCCAGCGCGCGCAGCGTGTCCACGTCGAGGTCGTTGGTGGGCTCGTCCAGCAGCAGCACGTTGGCGCCGCTCTTCAGCATGCGCGCCAGGTGCACGCGGTTGCGCTCGCCGCCGGACAGGTCCTTCACGCGCTTCTGCTGATCGGCGCCGCGGAAGTTGAACCCGGCGACGTAGCTGCGCGAGTTCACACTGCGCCGGCCGAGCTCGAGCGTGTCCTTGCCCTCCGAGATCGCCTCCCACACGTTGGCCTCGCCCGGCAGCGCGTCGCGGCTCTGGTCCACGTAGGCGAGCTTCACGGTCTCGCCGATCCGCAGCGAGCCGCCGTCCGGCTGTTCCTGGCCCGTGATCATCCGGAACAGCGTGGTCTTGCCGGCGCCATTGGGGCCGATCACGCCCACGATCCCCGCCGGGGGCAGCTTGAACGACAGGTCCTCGATCAGCAGGTTGTCGCCGTAACCCTTGCGCAGGTGGTCGGCCTCGATCACCACGTTGCCGAGCCGGGGACCGGGCGGCACGTAGATCTCGATGTTCTCGATCTTTTCGCGCCCCTCCTCGGCCAGCATCTTCTCGTACGCCTGGAGCCGCGCCTTGCTCTTCGCCTGCCGTGCGCGCGGCGCCATGCGCACCCATTCCAGTTCGCGCTCCAGCGTCTTCTGGCGCGCGGATTCCTGCTTCTCCTCGGTGGCGAGCCGCGCCCGCTTCTGCTCCAGCCACGAGGAGTAGTTGCCCTCCCACGGAATGCCGGCGCCGCGGTCGAGCTCCAGGATCCAGCCCGCCACGTTGTCGAGGAAGTAGCGGTCGTGGGTGACGGCCACCACCGTGCCCGGATACTCCTTGAGGAACCGTTCGAGCCACGCCACCGATTCGGCGTCCAGGTGGTTGGTGGGCTCGTCCAGCAGCAGCAGGTCGGGCTTCTGGAGCAGCAGCCGCGTGAGCGCCACGCGGCGTTTCTCGCCACCCGACAGCGTCGCCACCTCGGCGTCGCCGGGGGGGCAGCGCAGCGCATCCATCGCGATCTCGAGCTGGCGGTCCAGGTCCCACAGGTTCATGGCGTCCATCTGGTCCTGAACCTTCGCCTGCTCCTCCAGCAGCTTCGCCATGGCGTCGTCGTCCATGGGCTCGGCGAATTTCGCGCTGATCGCGTTCCAGCGGTTCACGACCTTCATCTTGTCGGCGACGCCGTCCTGCACGTTGCCGAGCACGGTCTTCCCAGGATCGAGCTTGGGCTCCTGCTCCAGCAGGCCGACGGTGTAGTTCCGACCCAGGAACGCTTCGCCGATGAAGTCCTGGTCCTGGCCCGCCATGATCCGCAGCAGCGAGCTCTTGCCCGCGCCGTTCAAGCCCAGCACACCGATCTTGGCGCCGTAGTAGAACGACAGCCAGATGCCCTTCAAGATTTCGCGCTTGGGAGGGACCACCTTGCGGAGGTCCTTCATGGTGTAGATGAATTCCGGTGCCATGTTTCGTGACGCTCGCGGTTGGGGGACGGGGAAGGGGACTGCGAACGCCCGAGCATGCGCGAACGGGACCGGCGGGCGCAAGCGGCCCGGGTGGCGTAGGCTCAAGCGCGATGCCGCATCCCGTCCCGCACCGTGCCATCGCATGAGCGTGCTTCCGGAAGCGCGCGCGTGAGCGGCCTCGCTCCGGCCACGCTCGTGCCGCGCGCCGCCACGCGCCGGCGCCCGCGGCCGCCGCTGCTGCTCGTGGTGCTGGTCACGGCCGCGGGCGCGTGCGCGGTGCTCGACCACCTCACGCACGGGATCTCGGCGTGGGTGTTCGTGGCGCTGATGCTGGTGCTGATCGCGTGGGCGATGCACGGCGGCACCGACGCGCCCGCGGGGGCGCCCGCGACCGTGCCCGCCCGGCCGGAGCACGCGTGGCCGCCCCCGGCGGGCACGCCCACGCTCGTTCCGCCGCCGGTCGAGGTGGCGCCCATCGCCCAGGGGCCGGGCCGGATGCCGGGCGGCCGCGAGCTGCTGCGCGAGGGCGTGACGCTCGGGCTGATCGGGTTCGGCGGCGGGCTCGCGGTGCTGACCCAGATCGAGCACCGGATCTGCGATCGCCGGCGCTGGATCGCGTCCGACACGTTCCTGGAATCGGCGGCGCTGGCCCAGAGCCTGCCCGGCGCGGTGGCGTTCAACGCGCTCGGGTTCATCGGCTGGCGCCTGGCGGGGCTCGCCGGCGCGCTCACGCTCGTCGCCGGGTTCGTGCTGCCATCGTTCCTGATCCTGCTCGTGTTCGCGCTGCTCTACCCGCACCTGCGGCACCTGCGCGTGGTCGAGGGGCTGTTCGCGGCGCTGACGCCCGCGGTGGTCGGGCTGGTCGCGGCCACCGCCATCAAGCTCGGGTCGCGCGTGACGCTCACGCCCTCGGGCGAGCCCGGCGGCTGGCGCGGGCTGCTCGGCGACCGCTGGGCGCTGCTGGTGATGATCGTGGCCGGCGTGGCGGTGGCGTTCCTCGGGTTCGGCGTGCCCGAGGTGGTGCTCGCGGCCGGCGTGCTCGGCATCGTGCGCGAGCTGTTCCCATCGCCGGCCGAGCCCGGGCGCCGGCTGCTCGATTTCGTCGAGGTGCGCTGGCGCTGGCTGCGCTGGCGCGTGTGGGCGGCATCGCATCACGAGGACGGGCGCCGGCCGTGGTGGCGCCGCCGCATGGACGAGGACGACCTGCCGGGGTTCGCGCCGGTGGCACCGCTGGCGATGATCTCGCTGTCGGGCGCGTATCAGGGACTGCAGCAGCTCGGCTCCCTGGCCGGCATCTTCCTGCGCGCCGGCGCGCTCACGTTCGGCGGCGGGTTCGTGATGATCCCGCTGCTCGAGGCCGAGCTGGTGCAGGCGCGCCACTGGCTGACGCCGCAGGCGTTCGCCGACGCCATGGCGCTGGGCCAGGTGACGCCGGGGCCCGTGGTGATCACCGCCACGTTCGTGGGCTACGTGCTGTCCGGGCTCGCGGGCGCGATCGTCTCCACGGTGGCGGTGTTCCTGCCGTCGTTCGTGCTGGTGCTGCTCGTCAGCTCGTCGATGGAGCGGTTCCGGGGAACGCTCACCGTGCAGGCGTTCCTGCACGGCATCCAGCCGGCCGTGGTGGGGCTGATGATGGCCGCCGCGATCTCGCTCGGCCGGAACGGCATCGACACCTGGACCCAGGCCGCGCTCGCCGTGATCGCGTTCCTGCTGCTGGTGCGCTGGCGCATGAACCCGGTGTGGGTGGTGCTCGGCGCCGCGGGGCTGGGGCTCGCGGAAGCCGGCGCGCGCGTGCTGTACGAGCTGGCGCGCGGGTAGCCGGTCCGCCGCGCGGGGCGCCGGACCGGCCCCGCGGGGATCAGCGCACCGGCGAGGGGCGTGACAGCCGGCGCGCGAGCCACACCACGGCGGCCGCCACCAGCACCAGCGGCAGCAGCGGCAGCGCGACCGCGAACAGCAGCGGCAGCCCGACCGCGATCGCGACCACGGTGAGCACCAGGAACACGAACGGCAGCAGGAACAGCGCGGCCAGGCCGTGGAAGGCGAACCGCAGCAGGTGGAACGGCAGGAACAGCACCCACATCACCAGCGACAGCACGGCCCACACCAGGCCGATCAGCGCTGCGCCGACGAACAGCACCATCCCCAGACCGAACAGCCCGAACACGTCGCTTCTCCTTGGGCCCCGGGTGGCGGCCCGGCCAACGCCGGGCGCGCGAAGGCACGCCTCCGCGAACCGGGGGCCGAAGGATGTTACGCCGTTCCCGCCCGCGAGGTTGCAGCGGCCGGGCGCGCGGGCCGGCAGGCGCCGGCCACGCCGCGCGCTCCTCGCGCCGCTCGCGCGCAACTGCTAGATTCCGCTCCACTTGCAGCCGGAGGACGAATGGCAGCCGCGCGCATCACGGTGATGAACAACGGCTCGCTCAAGATCGAGGGCGACTTCGAGCTGGTGGACAGCGAAGGTCGCCCGTTCGGGCTCGGCGGGCGCGCGCGGATCGCGCTGTGCCGCTGCGGCCAGTCGGAGAACAAGCCGTTCTGCGACTCGAGCCACAAGCGCTGCGGGTTCACATCGCAGATCGTGGCGTTCGAGATGGCCCCGCCGGCGCCCAAGCCCGCGGAGCCCGCGCCGCCCGCGCCCCCCTCGTCCGGTCCGGCGGCCTGATCGCGCGCCACTCCCGCGCGCACCCCCGATGACGCGCAAGCTGCTGCTCGCACTCGCGATCGTGGCGGTGGCGGCGCTGTGCGTGCGGCTCGGGTTCTGGCAGCTCTCGCGCTGGCACGGGAAGCAGCGCCTGAACGCGGCGCTGCGCTCGGCGCTCGCCTCGCCGCCGCTCGACCTCTCGCCGCCGCTGCCGGCGCTGGAATCCGTGCGGCTGCGCCGCGTGCGCGCCAACGGCGTGTACGACGAGCGCCGGCAGTTCGTGCTGTCGGCGCGCGCCCACCAGGGCTCGCCCGGGGTGGACGTGGTGACGCCGCTCGTGATCGCGCCCGGCCAGGCGGTGCTCGTGGACCGCGGCTGGCTGTACGCCGCCGACGCCTCGACCGCCAACCCGCTCGCCCACCCGGTGCCGGGGCCGCGCGCGGTCGTCGGCCTGCCGCAGGCGCTGCCGCCCGTGCGCGGGCCTTGGCCGCTCCACCGGCTGCCCTACTCCGACTCGGCCAGCGTGTGGGCAACGCTCGGCCTCGATCCCGACACGCTGGCCGCGCGGCTGCCGTACCGGGTGGCGCCGTGGATGCTGCGCGCCCTGCCCGGTCCCGATGCCCCGAGCGAGCCGCTGCGCAGCGCGCCCGAGCCGTTCGACGAAATGATGCACTTGAGCTACGCCATCCAGTGGTTCACGTTCGCCACCATCCTCGTGGTCGGCTCGCTCGCCGTGACGATCGCCCGCAGCCGCGGCGCGCCGGGCGCGGCCACGATCGTCCCCCCACCCCCGCGCCCCGGAGATTCGCCATGATCCGCACCCTCGTCACCGCGAGCCTGCTGCTCGCCGCTCCGGCGCCGTTCGCGCGCGCCGCCGGCGCGCGCGCCACCGATCCCAACGCCGCGCTCGACCGGCTGTGCACGGACTACTGGAACACGCACCTGCGCTTCAATCCGCGCGAGGCGACGAGCATCGGCGACCGGCGCTTCGACGCGCTGCTCGAGGACAACACCCCGGCCGGCATCGAGCGCGAGCGCGCGTTCCTGGCGAACACGCTGGCGCATGCGCGCGCGATCGCGACGGCCGGGCTCGACGCGCGCCACGAGCTGGACCGCGCGGCGCTGATCGAGACGGTGGACGGCGAGATCGCGGCGATCGAGTGCCACTTCGAGGAGTGGAACATCGACGCGCGCAACGGCCCACAGAGCGACTTCATGAACGTGCCCGACTACACCACGATCGGCACGGTGGAGGACGGCCGCAACTACGTGCAGCGCGTGCGCGCGATGGGGCCATACATCGATCAGACGATCGCCAATCTGGAGCGCGGGCTCGCGGCCGGCAAGGTGGCCAGCAAGCGCGCGGTGGAGTCCACGCTCGATCAGCTCGATCACGAGCTGGCCGATTCCGCGGCCGCGTGGCCGCTGGCCGCGCCCGGACACGCCCCGCACGGCTGGAGCGCGGACGACGAGGCCCGCTTCACGCGCGATCTGGATCAGGCGGTGACGGCCGGTGTGCGGCCTTCGTTCGCGCGGTTGCGCGCGTTCCTGGCCACGAGCGTGCTGCCCCGGGCACGCTCCGAGGCGCATCCGGGATTGAGCTCGCTGCCGGGGGGCCTCGACGCCTACCGCAAGCTGATCCGCGTGCACACCTCGCTCGATCGCACGCCCGAGGCGCTGCACCAGCTCGGGCTCGAGCAGGTGGCCAGGGTGCGCGCCGAGCTGTCGACGCTGGGGCGGAAGGTGCTCGGCACCGGCGACATCGCCGCGATCCAGAGCAAGCTGCGCGACGATCCCGCCATGCACTTCGCCACCGCCGACGAGGTGGAGACCAAGGCGCGCGCCACGCTGGCCAGGGCCAAGGCGGCGATCCCGCAGTGGTTCCATCTGCTGCCCAAGGCCGACTGCCAGGTCAAGGTGATGGGCATGCACGAGGCCCCGTACTCGACCATCGCCTACTACCGCGAAGGCTCGGAGGACGGCTCGCGGCCCGCCAACTACATGATCAACACCTACCAGCCCACCACGCGGCCCAAGTACGAGGCCGAGGCGCTGGCGTTCCACGAATCGATCCCCGGCCATCACCTGCAGATCGCGATCGCCTCGGAGCTGACCGGGCTGCCGGAATTCCGCCGGCACCAGGGCGTGACCGCGTTCGTCGAAGGCTGGGGCCTCTACAGCGAGCGCCTGGCCGACGACATGGGGCTCTATTCCAGCGACCTCGATCGCATCGGCATGCTGTCGTACGACGCGTGGCGCGACTGCCGGCTGGTGGTGGACACCGGGCTGCACGCGATGGGCTGGAGCCGGCAGCAGGCGATCGACTACATGCTGGCGAACACGGTGCTGGCGGAGAACAACATCGAGAACGAGGTGGACCGCTACATCTCGGATCCCGGCCAGGCGCTGGCGTACAAGGTGGGCCAGCTCGAGATCCTGCGGCTGCGCGACGAAGCCAGGCAGAAGCTGGGCGCCCGGTTCGACATCAAGCAGTTCCACGACGCCGTGCTCGAGAACGGCGCCGTGGCGCTGCCGGTGCTGCGCGAGCAGGTGGAGGCGTGGATCGCGGCGACGCAGCAGGCGGCCGGCCGATGACGCCGCGCCTGCGATTCCCGGTGCGTGGCGTGGTGTACGTGGCGCTCGCGGCCGGCGTGGTGATCGCCGCGCTCGCGGCGCGCGCGCCGGCGCAGCAGGACTTCAGCAAGGTGCGGATCCGCGCGCAGTCGGTGGGCGACAGCCTGTGGGTGCTGTTCGGCGCCGGCGGCAACATCGGCGTGTGCGCGGGATCGGACGGCGTGCTGCTGATCGACGACCAGTTCGCCGACCTGTCGGCGCGCATCCGGGCCAGCGTGGACTCGGTGTCGGGCGGCCGCCCGATCCGCTGGATCCTGAACACGCACTGGCACGGCGATCACACCGGCGGCAACGCCAACTTCGCCGCGCTCGGCGTCACGATCGTGGCGCACGACAACGTGCGCGCGCGCATGGAGCGCGAGCAGATCATTCCCACGCTCAAGGACACGATCCCGGCCTCGCCGCACGCCGCGCTGCCGCTGGTGACGTTCCCCGAGTCGCTGACGTTCCACGTCAACGGCCAGACGCTGACGTGCTTCCACGTCAACAACGCGCACACCGACGGCGACGTGATCGTGCGATTCGCGCCGCAGGACGTGATCCACATGGGCGACACGTTCTTCAACGGCTTCTATCCGTTCATCGACGTGGCCAGCGGCGGCAGCGTGGACGGCATGATCGCCGCCGACGATCGCGCGCTGGGGCTGATCGGCCCCGGCACGCGCGTGATCCCCGGCCATGGCCCGCTGGGCGACCGCGCCAGTCTGGTGGCGTTCCGCGACATGTTGGTGGCCGCCCGCGCCGCCGTGCTGGCGCACGTGCGCCAGCACGAGACGCTGGACCAGGTGAAGGCCGCGAAACCGCTGGCCGCGCTGGATGCGAAGTGGCAGGGCGCGATCAAGAGCGACCGTTTCGTCGAGATGCTGTACGACGATTTGAGCCGCACGCCGGCGCAACACGCCGCCCGTCGGTAGGGTTTGAACGCCAGACCGACGGGGCTATACTCAGGTGGTTCGATCGTGTGGGGGCCCTGTGCGCCCCTCGTCCCACCCGAAGGCCCTGTGCGCCTTCGTTTCGGAAAGGACGCGTCATGAACACGCCTGATTCCCGCCCGCAGTCCGCCTCCGCCCGCAGCGCCGCCGGCGACACCTTCGGCGCCCGCGCCACGCTCGCCACGCCGCATGGCGACGTCGTCATCCATCGCCTCGACGCGCTGGCCAGGCGCCTGAACGTCGCCATCGACCGGCTGCCGTTCTCGATCCGCATCCTGCTCGAATCCGTGCTGCGCAACGTGGACGGCTTCCAGGTGCGCGACGACGACGTCGAGCGGCTGGCGCGCTGGCGCACGGCGCAGGAGCCGTTCGAGCTGCCGTTCAAGCCCGGCCGCGTGATCCTTCAGGATTTCACCGGCGTGCCGTGCGTTGTGGACCTGGCGGCGATGCGCGACGCGGTGCAGCGGCTGGGCGCCGACGCGCGCCGGATCAATCCGCTGGTGCCGGTCGATCTCGTGATCGACCACTCGGTGCAGGTGGACGTGTTCGGCAACATCCGCGCGCTCGAGCGCAACGCCGAGCTCGAGTACCAGCGCAACCGCGAGCGCTACGAGTTCCTGCGCTGGGGCTCGAAGGCGTTCGACAACTTCCGCGTGGTGCCGCCGGCGACGGGCATCGTGCACCAGGTCAACCTCGAATACCTGGCGCGCGGCGTATGGACCTCGACGCGCGACGGCGAGACGCACGCGTATCCCGACACGCTGGTCGGCACCGACTCGCACACCACCATGATCAACGGCCTCGGCGTGCTGGGCTGGGGCGTGGGCGGCATCGAGGCCGAGGCGGTGATGCTGGGGCAGCCGCTGTTCATGCTGGCGCCGCAGGTGATCGGCTTCAAGCTGACGGGCGCGCTGCGCGAGGGCGTCACCGCCACCGACTTGACGCTCACCGTCACGCAGATGCTGCGCCGGAAGGGCGTGGTGGACAAGTTCGTCGAGTTCTACGGGCCCGGGCTGTCGGCGATGTCGCTGCCCGACCGCGCCACGATCGGCAACATGGCGCCCGAATACGGCGCCACGATCGGGTTCTTCCCGGTGGACTCGGAGACGCTCGACTACCTCGGCCGCACCGGCCGCGGCGACGCGGCGAAGCTGGTCGAGCGCTACTGCAAGGAGCAGGGGCTGTTCCGCACCGACGCCACGTCCGATCCCGAGTTCACCGACACGCTGGCGCTCGATCTGGCCGACGTGGAGCCCAGCCTGGCCGGCCCCAAGCGCCCGCAGGATCGGGTGGCGCTGGCCGAGATGAAGAGCGCGTTCCGGCGCTCGCTGTCGGCGCCGGTCAAGGAGCGCGGCTACGGCCTCGCGCCGGGCGAGCTCGAGGCGCACGCCGAGATCGGCACCGACGGCCAGCGCGCCGACCTGCGCCACGGCGCCGTCGTGATCGCCGCCATCACTTCGTGCACGAACACGTCCAACCCGTCGGTGATGATCGGCGCCGGCCTGCTGGCGCGGAAGGCGCGCGCGCTCGGGCTCCATCCCAAGCCGTGGGTGAAGACCAGCCTCGCGCCCGGCTCCAAGGTGGTGACCGAGTACCTGAACGACGCCGGCCTGACGCAGGACCTGGACGGCATCGGCTTCAACCTGGTCGGCTACGGCTGCACCACGTGCATCGGCAACTCCGGGCCGTTGCCGGAGCCGGTGGCGAAGGCGGTGGCGGACGGCAAGCTCGTGGCGGCCGCGGTGCTGTCGGGCAATCGCAACTTCGAGGGTCGCATCAATCCGCTG
>DASSIN010000167.1:0-31370 GCA_035691845.1 Candidatus Eiseniibacteriota bacterium
GCGCGTGGGAGGAGCGCCGGCTGCCGAGCGTGGCCGCGCCCGCGCCCGTCGCCGGCGTCGCCGGCGCGACCGCGGTGGCGCCGATGCCGGCCGAGCAGGCCAGCCTCGATCTGTGGTCGGGCAGCGCGCTCGCCACCGACGAGATGCTGGACGAGTGGGTGGCCGAGCTGCACGCGGTGCGCGCGCGCGCGCTGCACGGGCTCGCGCTGCTGCCGCTGCTGGCGGGCGGCGATCCGCGCACGGCCACCCTGGTGGGGCTCGGCATCGCCGCGCGCGACGGCACGAGCGCGTACGTGCCGATCGCGCACGAGGCCGGGCCCAACGTGCCGCTCGACAGCGTGAAGGGCTGGCTGGCGGGCGCGCTCGCCGACCCGACCGTGCCCAAGACCGCGCACGACCTGAAGGCGTGCACGCACGCGCTGGCGACGCTCGGGCTGCCGTGCGAGGCGCCGACGCTCGACCTGCACCTGCTGTCGTTCCTGCTCGATCCCGAACGCGACCACGGGCTGCCCGCGCTGGCGCGCGACGTGCTCGGCCGCGCGCTGCCGTCGCTCGAGCCGCGGGTGGTGCGCGGGCGCCCGCGCCCGACCCTGGCGGCGGTGGCGGCGCACGCCGCGCACGATGCCGCGCGCGCGATGGTGGCGACGCTCGAGCCGGTCGCGGCCGCGCTGGTGGCGCAGCTCGAGGCGCGCGAGCAGTGGCCGCTGTACACCGATCTCGAGCGCCCGCTGGTGCCGGTGCTGCTCGACATGGAGCGCACCGGCGTGGCGCTCGACCGCGCGGTGCTGGCGGAGATGTCGGAGCGCGCCGCGATCGATCTCGCGCGGCTCGAGGACGAGCTGGCGGCGCTGGCGGGCGAGCGCATCAATCTGGCGAGCGGGCCGCAGCTGTCGCGCGTGCTGTTCGAGAAGCTGGGACTGAAGACGAGGCGGCGCACCAAGACCGGGTTCTCGACCGACCAGACGGTGCTGGAAGAGCTGGCGGCCGCGCACGACTTCCCGCGCCGGCTGCTGGAGTGGCGCTCGCTCGCCAAACTCAAGTCCACGTACCTCGACGCGCTGCCCGCCGAGGCGGATCCGCGCGACAGCCGGGTGCACACCACGTTCCACCAGGCGGGCGCCGCCACCGGCCGGCTGTCGTCGAGCGATCCCAACCTGCAGAACATCCCGATGCGCTCGCCGCAGGGGCGCGCGATCCGCCGCGCATTCGTGGCCCCGCCGGGGCGCCTGCTGGTGAGCGCCGACTACTCGCAGATCGAGCTGCGCGTGATGGCCCACCTGTCTGGCGATCCCGCGCTGATCGAGGCGTTCGCGGCGGGCGAGGACATCCACGCCAGCACCGCGCGGCGGGTGTTCGGCGTGGCCGCCGGCGACGCGCTCGATCCCACGCTGCGCGCGCGCGCCAAGATCGTGAACTTCGGCATCATGTACGGCATGGGCGCGCGCAGCCTGTCGCAGCAGATGGGGCTCGCGCTGGCCGAGGCCGAGGATTTCATCCGCAACTATTTCCGCGTGTACGCTGGCGTGCGCGCGTTCCTCGACCGCACCGTTGACGAGGCGCGCCGCCAGGGCTACGTGCAGACGCTGCTCGGGCGCCGACGCTGGCTGCCGGGGCTCGCCAGCGCGCACGGCGGCGAGCGCTCGAACGCGGAGCGCGCCGCCATCAACACGCCGCTGCAGGGGTCGGCCGCCGATCTGGTGAAGCTGGCGATGGTGCGCGTGCACGGCGCCTTGAAGCACTCGCACCCCTCCGCTAGATTGCTGCTGCAGGTGCACGACGAGCTGCTGGTGGAATGCGACGCGGCCGAGGCCGGACCCGTGGCGGACGTGGTGGCGGGCGCGATGCGTGGCGCCTGGCGCATGCGCGTTCCGCTCGAGGTCTCCGTGGGCCGCGGGCCCACGTGGCTCGATGCCCACTGACGCGGCCCGGCCGGCGCGGCCGCGCCGCGCGCCGGCCGACGACGGCCTGTTCCTGGTGGGCGTCGTGGGGCGTGCGGGCGCCGGCAAGAGCACGGTGGCCCAGGCGCTGGCGGACGGCGGCGCCGAGGTGATCCGCGCGGACGAGATCGGGCACGAGGTCACCGACCGCGATCCCGAGGTGCGCGCGGGGCTGATGCGCGACTACGGCATGGACGTGTACCGCGCGGACGGCACGCTCGACCGCCCGCGCGTGGCGGCGCGCGTGTTCGCCGATCCGGAGGCGCGCGCGCGGCTCGACCGGCTGGTGCATCCGCGCATCCTCGCGCGCATCGAGGAGAGCGTGCGGTCGCTGCGCGCGCGCGGCTTCCGCGGGGTGGTGGTGATCGACGCGGCGCTGATGCTCGACTGGGGTCTCGAGCGCGCATGCGACGCGGTGCTGGCGGTGGTGGCCGACGAGGAGGAGCAGGTGAGGCGTCTGGCGGAGCAGCGGGGATGGAGCGCGGCCGAGGCGCATGCGCGTCTCGGCGTGCAGCGCGCGCCGGAGGCGTTCCGCGCCGCGGCCGACGTCACGCTCGAGAACACCGGCAGCCGCGCGGCGCTGGCGACGGCCGCGCGCGCGGCGGTGGACCGGCTGCGCCGCGCGCGCGAGCGGGGGGCGGCATGCTGACCGCCTCCGACGTCCGCCGCCGGGTCCAGCAGCAGCGCGAGACGCTCGATTCGCTGCGGAGGTACCTTTGACGTCGACGGCCGCCGCGAGCAGATCGCCGCGCTCGAGCGCGCCATGGCCGAGCCGGGATTCTGGGATCGCCCCGAGCAGGCGCAGAAGACGGTGGCGACGCTCAAGCGCGCCAAGCGCGGCGTGGACGACTGGAACGCGCGCGATCAGGCGCTGCAGCCGCTGGAGGAGCTGCTGACGCTGGCCGAGGGCGAGGGCGACCCCGCGCTGCTCGCCGACATCTCGAAGGAGCTGGACCAGGTCGAGGGCCAGATCGGCGAGCTGGAGCGCATGAGCCTGCTGTCGGGCGAGCACGACCGGCTGGGCGCGATCGTGTCGATCCATCCCGGCGCGGGCGGCACCGAGTCGCAGGACTGGGCCGACATGCTGTACCGCATGTACACGCGCTGGGCCGAGCGTCACGGCTACGCCGTCAACGTGCTCGACCTGCAGCCCGGCGACGAGGCCGGCATCAAGGACGCGACGGTGGAGATCCCCGGCGACTACGCCTACGGGTATCTCAAGGGCGAGAGCGGCGTGCACCGGCTGGTGCGCATCTCGCCGTTCGACGCCAATCAGCGTCGGCACACGTCGTTCGCATCGGTGTTCGTGTACCCGATGGTGGACGAGACCATCACCGTGGACATCGCGCCGCAGGACCTGCGCGTGGACACGTTCCGCGCCAGCGGCGCGGGCGGCCAGCACGTCAACAAGACCGAGTCGGCCGTGCGCATCACCCACCTGCCGACCGGGCTCGTGGTGCAGTCGCAGGCCGAGCGCTCGCAGCACCGCAACCGCGACTTCGCCATGCGCATCCTGCGCTCGCGGCTGTTCCTGTTCCTGCAGGAGCAGGAGCGCGCCAAGACCCAGGCGCTGACCGCGGCCAAGAAGGACATCGACTTCGGCAGCCAGATCCGCTCGTACGTGCTGCAGCCGTACACGATGGTGAACGACCACCGCACGGAGTTGAAGGTGGGGGACGTGCACGCGGTGCTGGACGGCGCGCTCGACCCGTTCATCGACGCATATCTGAAGAGGAAGGAGCCGGCATGATCCCGCGCCACGTGTTCCGCGAGTACGACATCCGCGGCCTGCACGCGACCGAGCTGACCGACGACCTGGCGGAATCCGTGGGGCGCGCGTTCGGCACGCTGATCCGCGGCGAGGGCGGCCGGCGCGTGGCGCTGGGCCGCGACGTGCGGCCGAGCAGCGAGCGGCTGGCCGACGCCGCGGCACGCGGCATGGTGGCGGCCGGCCTCGAGGTGGAGCGCGTGGGCGTGGTGCCGACACCGGCGCTGTACTTCGCCGTGGCGAAGCGCGGGCTGGACGGGGGCATGCAGATCACGGGCTCCCACAATCCGCCCGAGTTCAACGGCTTCAAGATGACGCGCGGCGCGCTGCCGGTGTTCGGCGCCGACATCCAGGCCATGGCCGACACGATCGTGCGCGGGGCGTACGCCTCGGGCCCGGGCGCGGTGCTGGACGAGGCGATCCTCGACGAGTACCGCGCCGAGCTGATCGAGCGGCATCGCGTGGACGGCGGGCTCGAGGTGGTGATGGACTGCGGCAACGGCTGCGCCGGCACGGTGGTGCCCGAGGTGTTCCAGAGCATGGGCCACAACGTGACCGCGCTGTTCCCGGAGCTCGACGGCCGGTTCCCCAACCATCTGCCCGATCCCACCGTGCCCGGACTGCTGGTGGACCTGCAGCGCGAGGTGAAGCGCGCGCGCGCCGATCTCGGCATCGCGTTCGACGGCGACGCCGACCGCATCGGGGCCGTGGACGCCGGCGGCCGCATCGTGTGGGGCGACCAGATCCTGGCGCTGCTCGCGCGCGACGTGTTGCAGCGCGTGCCGGGCGCCGAGATCCTGTACGACGTGAAGTGCAGCCAGGGGCTGGCCGAGGACATCGCCGCGCATGGGGGCCGGCCGAGCATGTGGAAGACCGGCCACTCGCTGCTCAAGCAGCGGCTGCAGGAGACGGGCGCGCCGCTGGCAGGCGAGATGTCCGGCCACATGTTCTTCCGCGAGGGCTGGTACGGGTTCGACGACGCGCTGGTCGCCGCCGGGCGGCTGCTGCGCTACGTGGCGGGCGAGGGCCGCACGTTCGCGGCGATCGTGGATTCGATCCCGCACTACGTCGCCACGCCCGAGCTGCGGCTGGCGTGCCCCGAGGAGCGCAAGTTCGCGATCGTGCAGCAGCTGACGCGCGAGTTCGAGGGCGCCACCGACGCCCGCCGCGTGATCACGCTCGACGGCGTGCGCGTGGAGTTCGGCGACGGCTGGGGTCTGGTGCGGGCCTCCAACACGCAGCCGGTGCTGGTGGCGCGCTTCGAGGCCCGCACGCCCGAGCGCCTCGAGCAGATCCGCCACCGCTTCATGGAGCGCCTGAAGCGACTCGGCGTCGGCGAACTCCCCGTCGGTCATTGAGCCGGTGGCAGGCTCGCGTCCGGAAAGCGGCTGCGCCGGACCTCGCATCGGAGCCGCCGCGGCGCCCGAGACAGGTGCGTGACCCGTTCGGTCGCCCGTTGCCGCGTGCGTTCTACGCGCGGCCCGTGCTGGCCGTGGCGCGCGCGGTGCTGGGGCGGGTGCTGGTGCACGACTCCACCCAGGGCCGCGCAGCCGGGCGGATCGTCGAGGTCGAGGCGTACCGCGGCGAGCAGGATCCCGCCAGCCACGCGTATCGCGGGCGCTCGGCACGCAATGCCGTGATGTTCGGGCCGGCCGGGCACGCATACGTCTACTTCATCTATGGCGCGCATTGGTGCCTGAACCTGGTCACCGGCGAGGAGGGCTTCGCCTCGGCGGTGCTGGTGCGGGCGCTCGAGCCGGTGACGGGGCTCGAGCTGATGCGCGCGCGGCGCGGCATCGACGATGTTCGGCGACTGTGCCGCGGGCCCGGCAACCTGGCCGCGGCGCTCGGCATCACGCGCGCGCAGAACGGCGCGGACCTGACCCGGGGGCCGCTGTGGATCTCGGACGCTCCCGCGCGCCGGGCCGGGCGCGGGGTCGCCCGCGGGCCCAGGATCGGCATCTCGCGGGCGGCCGAGCGGCCGTGGCGCTTCTGGCTGACCGGTCATCCGGGCGTTTCCGCCACCCGGGGCGCTGCCGTGCGCGCGGCGCGTCTCGTTCACCCGCGCGGAGTTGGGCGTTGACAGTGTCCTGAACGATTCCTACTATCGCGCGCTCGTGCCTTCGCACGCCGTTGACCGCGCGCGATTCCGCACGCCCTGCTGCGACATCCCGGGGCGGGCGTTCCCATTGGACCGGACCGAGGAGTGTTCATGAGCCCCTGGCGCAGGGTGCCGCTGTGCGCGTTCGTGTTCGTCGCCGCGTTGTCGGCCACCTTCGCCAGTCCCGCCTCCGCCCAGTTCTACGACGACGCGCGCCATCTGCTCGGGTTGTCGCCCGATCCGATCGCGCGCAGTCCGCGCCTGCTGGGCTACGGGCTCCTCAACTGGGTCGGCGACGATCCGCACAATCGCATCACGCTGTGGGACTTCGCCCAGAACCCCACCGGGCTGTCGGTGGACGACACCACCTCGACGGTCGAGTTCCGTCCCGCCACCGCGAGCGCTTCGTCGGTGCGCGACGAGCTGGGCGGCGAGCGGCAGGACCTGGCGGCGCGCGAAACGCGGCTCGGCTACGAGCTGTGGCGGCGCGACGAGGGTTCCGCCTACGGCATCGCCGGCAACGTGGGCCAGCTCCGCTACGACCGCCCATTCGCCGAGACCGTGGAGGAGCGCTCGCGGCTCGTGCAGCCCACGGTGATGCCGGTGCTGGCGGGCAAACTGCCGTACACGGAGTCCGGTCGCTGGCTGTACGCGGCGCGGCTGTTCTACTCCGGCGAGACGAGCGACGATCAGTACCGGCTGTTCACCCTCAACGG
The DNA here is from genome assembly GCA_035691845.1 of Candidatus Eiseniibacteriota bacterium. Taxonomy (GTDB): domain Bacteria; phylum Eisenbacteria; class RBG-16-71-46; order RBG-16-71-46; family RBG-16-71-46; genus DASSIN01. The sequence continues at coordinate 6,523 of DASSIN010000167.1, forward strand.
CGCGAACCAGTTCCTCGACGAGGACGGCACCACGGTGAATCCGCCGAACACGTTCACGCCCACGCACTACAGGGTGCGCACGATGGGGGGTGGCGCGGGCGTGGCGTGGCGCGCCCCGATCGTGACGGCCTCGATCGTGGCCGACGCGATCGGCGACAACATCGAGGGCTCGAACGACGATGCGCTGCACCATGGCGGCAGCAGCGAGACGCGGCCGTACGAGATCGGGCAGGCCACGCTGCTCGGAAGGATCGGGCGGCACTTCGAGTGGGGGGCGGACGGTCGCGGCTGGAGTTCGAAGTCGGAGCAGCGCTGGGTGTACACGGTGTCGGCCGGCATCGGCCTCGATCCGCTCGAGGGCCGCGGCAAGCTGCTCGAGCGCGAGGAAAAGGGCACCACGCTCCATACGCGCGCGCTGTGGACGTGGGGCGCGTTCGAGGTCGGCGGCGGGGTCAACACCGCCTACCGCCGCCTCGACATCACCCCGCCCGCGGCCGGCGATCGCACCGCGTTCAACTACTTCCTGCACACCGTCAGCAACCGCGCCGGCGCCGACACGCTGTTGCTGCCCGACAGCGTCAGCGCGAATCGGATCGAGGATCGCAGCGTGGACGGCGGCGTCGGCGCGCAGTGGCGATTCGCCTCCGGCCGCGGCCGGGTGGGCGCCGAGTATCACGTGCTGCGCGAGGTGCTCGATCAGGCACTGAGCGGCCACGGCCCGAAGATGACCGGCTGGGACGTGCGCACCGGCGCCGAGTACCAGATCACGCCCGTGCTCGCCGGCCGCGCGGGCTACCGCTACCGCTGGTACGACCAGGACGCATTGACCGCGCAGAACGAGCACCTCGGCCACACGCTCACGCTCGGGCTCGGCATCCAGCCGACCGTGGCCCGCTGGGCGCTCGACGCGGGCTACGCGATCGAGTGGCTGCAGGCGGACTTCGGCGATCCCGCCAATTCACGCGGGAGCGATCAGCAGCTCGCGGTCCAGATCCATTGGGGATTCTGAACAACCCCCCAAAAGATTCCTTGACAACCGGCCGCCGGGGACACGATAGTAGCGGCCGTCGACTGGGCGTACGGCACCGCCGTCCAGCGGTCATCCCGCCGGGTGCCTTCCTGTGTCTCTCGCGTTCCCGCTCACCCAACTCCGATCGTCGCGCTGCTCGCAGTCCTTTTCGTTTCGCGCACGGAGTGTGAACGGAACGATGAAGATCGATCCAGCGTTGACAACTCGTGATGGGCTTGGGCATCGTGGGCGTTTCGCCGTCCCAGGCCCGCTACTCATGGCAACGACTTCTGCGAGGAGTTGGGGCATGTTCGCTGATGGCAGGCGCTTGAGGTTTTCGCTCGCCGCCGCGATCGCCGCGCTCACGTGCGCGTCGCTCGCCTTCGCTCAATCGCGCCCGGCCGCGCGGCCCGCTGCGGCCGCGCCGGTGGCCGCGGCCACCGGACGCATCACCGGCAAGGTCACGCAGAAGAATGGCGATCCGCTGCAGAGCGTGAACGTCATCGTGCTCGGCACCAAGCAGGGCGCCGCCACCGACGAGAACGGCAACTTCACCATCGTCGGCGTCGCGGTCGGCACCCAGCAGCTCAAGGCGATGGCGCTCGGCGTCGATCCGCAGACCCAGTCGGTCACGGTGAACGCCGGGCAGACCGCCAACGTCCACTTCGTGATGGGCGAGAGCAAGACCGTCAAGACCCTGGAAGAGATCCAGGTCACGGCCGAGAAGAAGATCGACACCAAGTCCTCGACCACCAAGCAGTCGATCAGCGCCGAGAAGCTCAAGGACATCCCGGTCGACAACCTGAAGGACGCCGTGGGCGTCAAGGCCGGCATCGTGGCGCAGGGCGGCGAGCTGCACTTCCGCGGCGGCCGCGGTGGCGAGGTGAAGTTCCAGTTCTCGGGCGTCGAGGTGTCCGATCCGCTGTTCGGCAACAGCGCCAACATCGCCAACCTGGCGGTCGCCGGCACCGACATCCTGTCGGGCGGGTTCGACGCCGAGTACGGCAACGCGCTGTCGGGCGTGGTGAGCGTCACCACCAAGGAGGGCACCGACCGGTTCGGCGGCGAGGTGCGTTGGGACACCGACCGCTACGGCGACCCCACCAAGACGTTCGACAACTACGACCGGTTCACGTTCGGCTTCGGCGGCCCGACCCCGATCAAGAACCTGACCTACTTCGCCACCTACGAGGGCACGTTCCAGGACACGTACCTCAAGACCACCATGGACCATCCGCGCCGCACGCTGCTGGACTTCATCCAGCTCGGCAACCGGCAGGACAACGAGATCAACACCAACTTCAAGCTGGCGTGGCGGATCAACACCCCCAACAAGATCACGTTCGAGACCATCAACAACCGCAGCATCAACACGCCCTACAACCACATGTGGTCGCGCGAGGGGTTCGTGGGCGTCCGCTACGACACCGTGCGCACCGCCGGCCAGCCCCCCGCCTACACGCCGGTGTACGGCTCGTGGTACCCGTCGCAGCCCGACTCCGCCACGCTGCGCGCGGCGGGCTACACCGGCTCGCAGGCGATCAACATGCCGGACCACGTGCCCACCGTGGACAACCGCTTCAATCAGGAGACCGCGGTGTGGACCAACCAGAGCACGAAGAACGCGTGGACCACGCGTCTGTCGCTGCTCCAGTTCCACACGCTGCAGTCGGTGGGCCAGCAGCAGCCGTGGGAGTACTGGATCCAGAGCCCGTTCTACTGGAGCGGCAACGTGCAGACCGGCACCGAGAACAACCCGTACTTCGCGACGCACGGCGACTTCCCGGTGTACTCGAAGCTCGACCAGACGTCCTGGAACCTGAAGAGCGACTACTCCACCAGCCAGTGGAAGCAGCACCAGGTGAAGACCGGCATCGAGGTCAAGTACAACAAGGTGCAGAACCTGACGCTCAACCTGCCGAACTCCGAGACCAACGGCCTGCCCGGCGGCTCGCGCTCCGACTTCGTCAACTTCAACCCGGAGGGCGCCGCGTACGTGCAGGACCGCTGGGAGTTCGAGGGCCTGGTGCTGAACGCCGGCGTGCGCTACGACCTGTTCACGCCCGGCGAGCAGGTGCAGGACTCCGACCTCAAGTCCGGCAAGCGCTACAAGGCGCAGTTCTCGCCGCGGCTCGGCATCGCCTACCCGATCTCGGACAAGGACGTGCTGTCGTTCCACTACGGGTGGACATACCAGACGCCGGCCAGCAACTTCGTGTTCCAGAACCGCGGCATCTCGACGTCGGTGGCCGTGCGCGGCAATCCCGATCTGGAGCCCGAGACCAACATCGCCTACCAGGCCGGCGTCCAGCACCTGTTCTCGAAGGACATCTCCGGGCAGTTCTCGGTGTTCTTCAAGGACATCTACGGCCTGATCACGGTGCGCCAGGAGCGCGACGAGTTCGGGAACCTCGTCAACGTCTACTTCAACGGCGACTACGCCAGCTCGCGCGGGTTCGAGGCCAGCATCGAGAAGAGCTTCAGCCACAAGTTCTCGGCCGAGGTGAACTACACCTATTCGCTGGCGACGGGCGTGGCCAGCGATCCCAACTCGGCGCTGCAGTTCTTCAACGGTGGCCGGCTGTACCTGCCGATCGCCGAGCAGCCGCTCGACTGGGACCAGCGCCACACGCTGTCGCTGCAGGCGGTGGTGCGCGATCCCGGCAAGTGGGGATTCCGCATGTTGTGGCTGTACGGCTCGGGGTTCCCGTTCACGCCGGCGTTCCGCAACGACCGGCGGCCGGATCCGTCGCTCACCAACTCGCGCCGCCTGCCGAGCACCGCGCGGCTCACGATCGACGGCGACAAGTTCTACAAGGTGTGGGGCCAGAACGTGACGCTGTTCTTCGACGCCCGCAACGTGCTCGACGCGAAGAACATCTCCGGACTGTCGCAGGGAGCGTTCCCCAACCCGTTCGTGAACACGGCGGGTGACGACTACACCATCTATTACACCGAGACGGGGCGCGCCGGCGGCGCGTACCTGCAGGACGTCAACGGCGACAACATCCTCGACTGGAACGCGGTGCACGATCCACGCGTGTTCGAGGAAGGCCGCAGCGTCCGTCTCGGCGTGAGCGTGACGTTCTGATGAACTCGACCGGGGGGCGAGGGCGCATGAGGTCCTGGATTCACACGCGCAGGGCGGCCGGGCTGGCCGTGCTGCTGCTGCTCGCGCCGCTGGCGTCGGCGCGCGCGCAGGAGGACGATTCCAGTCCGATCATCAACGGCCGCAAGAACACGCTGGACGGCATGACGCTCGCCGACTTCAAGGCGGCGATGCCGCAGTACTTCCCGCACGTGGTGAACGGCAAGATCCGACCGGCGGACGTGCCCGACATCTTCGGACCCGGCGCGGTGCTGAACGTCGGCAACGTGACGATGAAGGTCACGAACAACGGCATCATCGGCAATCCGTTCCCGAACCTGTCCAGCGATCCGGCGGCGCAGTGGCCGGGCGTGTCGGGCACCGAGTACATCGACTACTTCGGACTCGCCGTCGGCGCCGTGAACCCGTTGGCCACCGATCCCACGGCGGTGCGGCGCGTGAGCTACATCCAGGAGTGGCGGCCGCCGACGCTGGACCCGGTGGACCACATCTACCGCGCCTACGACGGCATCGTGAACGGCACGCGGTTCGTGAACGACGATGGCGACCACGATCCGCTGACCGGCGACTCGCGCGTGGACGAGGACTTCCTGGACGGCCGTGACGACGACGGCGACGGCAAGATCGACGAGGACTACGCCGCGATCGGCCAGCAGATGTTCTCGTGCCTGATGCGCGACGACACGCCCGAGGCGATCAACGCCTCCTCCACCGAGAAGCACGTGCCGCTCGGGCTCGAGTGCCGCCAGCTGGCGTGGGCGTACTCGATCCCCGGCTACACCGACTTCAACGTGGTGGAGTGGACGATCTTCAACCGCTCCGGCCACGTGCTCGACAGCCTCGTGGTGGGCGGCATCGTGGACATGGACGTGGGTCCGACCTCCGCCTCCAGCTACTGGCAGGACGACATCGACCTGTCCGGCTACCCGAGCGGCGAGTTCATCCACGCCACCGCGCCGACCGACCTGCGCATGCAGGATTCGACCATGCGGGCGCCGAACACGCCGAACGGGGTCAATCCCGACTCGGCGCTGTGCCCGCGGTTCCCGGTCCGCGTCAACGCGTTCTCGATCTGCGACGACGACGGCGACCTGGGCAAGAGTCCGGGGATACCGACGTTCATGCTGGTCAACCACACCGTGGACCCGACCGGCCAGAACGGCCCGGCGCGCGTCGGGTTCAGCGCGTTCCGCTGCTACACGGTGGGCACGCCGTTCAACCAGGGTGGGCGTCCGAGCGTGGACCAGGAGCGCTTCCAGCTGATGGTCGGCACGCCACCCAACAACATCGATCCCAACACCGGGTTCATCAACGCCCCGCCCGGCGACCAGAAGGGCGATCAGGTGGACTGGTGGTCCACCGGGCCGTGGCGGAACGTGCCCGACGGCGGCAGCGTGCAGGTGACGGTGGCGTTCGGCGTCGCACTCGGCAACCGGACGCTGGGCCTGCAGTGGGCCGCGGACTACGCGAACTACGCCGGCGAGTCCGACGGCGCGTTGAAGGACCAGAAGGGCGTGGCGCTGCTCGCCAAGTACCCCTCGCTCGCCAACTGCCTGGCGATCCAGATCGCGTACGAGGGGATCTACGAGAACCGGCCGGACTGGCCGTTGCTGACGAACGGCCACGGTCGTGAGACCCCGATCAAACCCAAGCCGGGCGAGCCGGCCGTGACGCTGGCCGACTGCCACGACATCTCGGCCGGCCAGGTGCGCACGGTGACCTCGACGCAGCCCGAGCCCGATTGGTTCGATTTCGACTGCGACTACTGCACCGGCGTCTACAACAGCAAGACGCACCAGGGCATGTTCCACCACACGTGGAACGCCGACGCGCCGCCGCCCAACCCGGCCATGAACGTGGCGGCGACCTACAATTACTCCGACAACCCCAACCCGCAGCGCATCACCGCGGCCGGCGACCGCAAGGTCACGCTGGCGTGGGACAACCTGTCGGAGGTGTCGCCCGATCCCAAGACCGGCTGGTTCGACTTCCGCGGCTATCGGATCTGGAAGGTGTCGGGCTGGACGCGGCCGGTGGGCTCCGCCGGTCCAAGCGACGACAACTGGTCGCTGATCGGCGAGTTCCGGCAGTTCTGGTATCGCGATCCGGCCACGAACGGCGTGATCCCGCGCAACTACACGGTGGACGCCCAGAACGTGCAGCACTGCCCCAAGGTGTTCGTGCCGAACTACATCTACCCGGACGGCCACCGCGATACCGCCACGGTCGACATCTGCCTCAACGCCGGCGACCTGTGGGATCGTCAGAGCGGGCAGATCCTGCGCCCCGACACGACGTTCGCGTGCGTCAACTCGCCCACGTGCGACCAGAACACGGGCTGCATCCTGGGCCGCCAGGACTGCAGCAACCCCGGCAACCGGGAGACACGCACCCACTACACGGTGGGCCGTTACCAGTACGTGGACCACGAGGTGCAGAACGGCTTCATCTACTTCTACTCGGTGACCGCGTTCGACTCCACCGGCTCGGGCAGTGCCAGGCTCGAGCTGTCGGGACGCCGATCGGGCGTCGAGGCCGAGGGCGTGACGCCGCAGTCGGGCACGATGGGCGGCAAGCACGTGTGGGTGGTGCCGAATCCGTACCGTGGCTACGCGAACATCCAGGACCGTCCCTCGGCGTGGGATCTGACGCCGAACGCGACCGATCCGACCGGCACGCACATCGACTTCATGGGGCTGCCGGCGGGGCCGTGGACGATCCGGATCTACACGGTGTCGGGCGATCTGGTGACCACCATCCGCTCGACCGATGCCGTGAACGAGTCCGTCCGGCCGCCGGTGACCGGCAGCGACGGCAAGACCCGGCCGGGATACAACCGGCAGCAGGACAGTGCGAACGACGGCGAAGCGCGCTGGAATCTGATCTCGCGCAATGGCCAGGACGTCGTGAGCGGGATCTACATCTTCACCGTGCAATCGAGTCAGGGCACGCAACGTGGACGCTTCGTCATCATCCGCTAGTTTCCGACTGGGCCAAGGCGGCGAAGGAGGGATTCACCTGTGAGAAAGACCATCGCGGTCCTCGGCTGCGCCGGGATGTTGCTTCCCGCGCTGGCCGGAGCCGCCAACATCTTCGAAAAGGTCGGCACGTTTGACGGCCAGTTCCTCAAGATCGGCGTGGGAGCGCGCGCCGAGGCGATGGGCGGCGCGTTCGTGGGGGTCTCGGACGACGCCACCGCGCTGTTCTGGAACGCCGCCGGCATCGCGCGCATCGACGTGGACAAATCCGAGCTGTCGCTGAATCACGCGAACTGGCCGGCGGACCTGTCGTTCGACCAGCTCGGCTACGTGTTCCACATCAAGCACATCCCGGGCGCGTTCGGCGTGAACGCCCGCGCGCTGACGATGACGCCGATGGTGGAGACCACCGCCTACCAGCCCGATCCCAACGTCGGCACGGGCAAGACGTTCGACGCCGGCATGATGAGCGCGGGGTTGACCTACGCGCGCTCGTTCACGGACAAGTTCAGCGCCGGCGTGACCGGCAACTTCATCAGCGAGGGGCTCGCCGACCTGAGCCAGCAGACGTTCTCGTTCGACGTCGGCACGCTCTACGACGTGGGCACGCTCGGGATGAAGATCGGCATGTCGATCTCGAACATCGGCTCGCAGATCAAGTTCATCGACCGCTCGGCGCGCATTCCGTCGATCTTCCGCGTGGGCACGTCCGCCACGCTGATGCAGACCGCGGATCAGAAGCTGACCGGCTCGTTCGAGTTCTCACATCCGCCGGACAACTCCGAGAAGCTCAACGTGGGCGCCGAGTACGCGTTCCGCAAGTACCTGTACCTGCGGGGCGGCTACAACATCAACTATGATTCCGAAGGAGTCGCCGGCGGCGTCGGGTTCCACTTCCCGGTGTCGGTGGCGGGCATGGCCGACCTCGACTACGCCTACACGGACATGAAGGATCTCGGTGGCGTCCATCGCTTCTCGCTCAAGTTCCTGTTCTGAACCGGTTCACCGGCTGACTTCGGCGGCGCGCTTCCTCGCGGGAGCGCGCCGTGTCGCATGCGCCGCGCTGGTGCTCGGCCCGCTGGCCGCCACGGCGCGCGCCGAGAGCCTGGATGCCCAGGGGCCGCCGCCGTGGCGCGTGGCGGGCCGCGTCGGGTTCACGGTGGACGCCGTGGCGTTCCCGGATTCCGCCGGCAATCCGTTGCTCGACGTCTACCTGCGCGTGCCGCCCGCCACCGTGACGGCGCTGGCGCGCGACACGCTGAGCGACGCCGCCCGGCTGCGCGTGACGGTGCGGCTGTCGGGCGGCTTCGGCGCCAAACCCACCGAGCAGACCACCGAGTTCGCGCTGGCGTCCGGCGACTCGGCCGGCGGCTTCGGGCGCGTGGTCGGACTGCGCATGCCGGTGCGGCCCGGGCCGCAGAAGCTGCGTGTCCGGGTCGAGGACGTGCTGGCGAAGAAGCGCGGCATCATCTACACCGGCCGGAGCGTCACCGAGTCGAGCACCATCCAGGGCCCGCTCACGCTGGCCGTGCCGCGCCGCGACGCCGACGTCTCCGATCTCGAGTTCGTGTGGGCCGAGGGCGCGCCCGGCGCCGGGAGGGCGTTCCAGCGCGGCGGCGCCACGGTGATCCCGAACCCCGAGCGGCTGTACGGGCTGTTCGCGACCGGGCTGCGCGCGCGGTTCACGGCGCGCGCGGTGGCGCCGGTGGCGTGGAGCTGGAAGGCGCGCGTGGTGGATCACGACGGCCACGTGGTGGCCGAGCAGGACAGCAGCGCGCCCGCGACGGCCATGCTGGACGATGCGCTCGGCTTCGACGTGAGCGCGATCCCGGCCGGCGGCTACGACCTGGTGCTCGATCTCAAACCCGGCGCGGGTGCCGCGCTGCAGCGGCGCGCGCATTTCAGCATCGCCTGGCATCCCGAGTCGTGGCTGCGCAATCCCGGCGAGGTCGAGGACGACGTCCACTTCCTGCTCAAGCCCGACGAGGAGGACGCGTTCGCCCTGATGGGGCCGGGCGAGCAGGAGGCGTATCTCGAGGCGTTCTGGGCCGCGCGCGATCCGTCGCCGGGCACGGCGGTGAACGAGGCGCGCGTCACGTTCCTCAAGCGCGTGGACTACGCCAACCGCACGTGGACGCACGCCGGCCTCGTGAAGGGCATGTTCTCCGACATGGGCCGCGCGTACATTCGATACGGCGAGCCGACCGAGATCGTGCACCAGGTGATCCCTACCGGCGACGACGCGCTCGACGGCGTGCTGGCCGAGCTGCGCGCGACCGAGGACCGTCCGCTTGGCGACGTGGACCAGAAGGGCCCGGGCGGCGACCAGCGTCCGTTCGAACTGTGGATCTACGACGGCCAGATCGGGCTCCCGCCCGACGCCGACCCCAAGGTGACCGATCGCGTGCGCCATCGCCGGCTCGTGTTCCTGTTCGTGGACGAGCACGGCCTCGGCGATTTCCGCCTGCGCTACTCGACGGAGTAAGTCCGGCCGACGCGCTCGGCGCGCTGTTCGCCGAGGACCTGCGGGCCCACCTTGACCCTCGCGACGCGGTTCGCGGATAGTCCCGCGACCCATCACGCCATCCCACTCGTACGAGGTGATCATGGCCGTTCGCATCGGGATCAACGGATTCGGGCGCATCGGGCGCCTGGTCGTGCGCGCCGCCGTGCGTCGCGGCGTGCCGCTGGAATTCGTCGCGGTCAACGACCTGACGGACGCGAACACGCTGGCCCATCTGCTGCGCTACGACTCCGTGCACGGCGTGTGGCCGGACGCCGGGCTGGCCGACGACGGCCGCGTGACGGCCGGCGGCCAGCGCATCCAGGTGGTGAGCGAGAAGGAGCCGGAGAAGCTGCCGTGGAAGTCGCTCGGCGTCGAGGTGGTGCTGGAGTCGACCGGGCACTTCACCGACCGCGCCGGCGGCGCGCGCCACCAGACCGCGGGCGCGCGCGCGGTGCTGATCTCGGCCCCGGCCAAGGGCGTGGACCTGACGTTCGTGTTCGGCGTCAACGACGAGCAGTTCGATCGCGCGAAGCACACCGTGGTCAGCATCGGCTCGTGCACCACCAACTGCCTGGCGCCGATGGCCAAGGTGCTGAACGACAGCTTCGGCGTCGAGCACGGGCTGATGACCACGATCCACGCCTACACCAACGACCAGCGCATCCTCGATCTGCCGCACAAGGACCTGCGCCGCGCGCGCGCGGCGGCGATGAGCCTGATCCCGACCTCGACCGGCGCCGCCAAGGCGATCGGGCTCGTGATGCCGGAGCTGAACGGCAAGCTGGACGGACTGTCGGTGCGTGCGCCGGTGCCGTGCGGATCGCTCACGGACCTGGTGTGCCGCGTGCGCAAGCCGGCCACGATCGAGGCCGTGAACGCGGCGATGCGCGCGGCGTCCGAGGGCCGCATGCGGGGCATCCTCCACTACGAGACCGCGCCGATCGTGTCCACCGACATCGTGACGAATCCCGCCAGCTGCGTGTTCGACTCGCTGCTCACCTCGGTGATGGAGCAGCAGCTGGTCAAGGTGCTCGGCTGGTACGACAACGAGTGGGGGTTCTCGAACCGCGTGGTGGATGCGCTGTTGAAGATGGCGTGATGGGAAAGCGCTCGGTGAACACGATCGATGCGCGCGGCCGCCGCGCGCTCGTGCGCGTGGACTACAACGTGCCGCTCAAGGACGGCGCGGTGGCCGACGACACGCGCATCGCGGCCAGCCTGCCCACGCTCCAGCTGCTGATCGGCCAGGGCGCGCGCGTGATCCTGATGTCGCACCTCGGGCGCCCCAAGGGCGCGCCCGATCCCAAGCAGAGCCTGCGCCCGGTGGGCGCCCGGCTGGCGGAGCTGCTGGGGAAGCCGGTGGGGTTCGCGTCGGACTGCGTCGGCCCCGAGGCCGAGCACAAGGCGCGCGCGCTCGGCAACGGCGACGTGCTGCTGCTCGAGAACCTGCGCTTCCATCCCGGCGAGGAGAAGAACGACCCCGATTTCGCGCGCCAGCTCGCCGCGCTCGGCGACCTGTACGTGAACGACGCGTTCGGCAGCGCACACCGCGCGCACGCCTCGACCGAGGGCGTCGCGCGGCTGCTGCATCCCGCCGTGGCCGGCCTGTTGATGGAAAAGGAGCTGGCCTATCTCGGCCAGGCGCTCGACCACCCGCAGCGCCCGTTCGTCGCGATCCTGGGCGGCGCCAAGATCTCGGGCAAGATCGACGTCATCACCGCGCTGCTGCAGCGCGTGAACCGGCTGCTCGTGGGTGGCGCGATGATGTTCACGTTCCTGCGCGCGCAGGACCGGGCCACGGGCAGGTCGTTGGTCGAGGACGACAAGCTGGACGTGGCGCGCGAGGTGCTGAACCAGGCGCGCGCGCGCCAGGTCGAGCTGCTGCTGCCGGTGGACTGCGTGGCGAGCACCAGCACCGACGGCCGCCAGCCGACGCGCGTGGTGCCGCTCGACGGCACCGGCGAAGGGCTGCGCGCGGACGAGATCGGCGTCGACATCGGGCCCGCCACGGTGCAGCGCTTCGCGCGCGCGCTGCGCGACGCCGGCACGATCGTGTGGAACGGCCCGATGGGGATCTTCGAGGTGAAGCCGTTCGCCGAAGGCACGCTCGCGATCGCGCGCGCGATGGCCGAAGCGACCGGGCGCGGCGCGGTGACGGTGGTGGGCGGCGGCGACTCGGTGGCCGCGGTGCAGGAGAGCGGGCTCGCCGATCGGTTCTCGCACCTGTCGACCGGCGGCGGCGCGTCGCTGGAATTCCTCGAGGGCAAGGAGCTGCCGGGCGTGGCCGCGCTGGACGACGCCGTGGAGGCGCGGTGAGCGCCGCGCCCGCGCCCATGCCGCGCCGCCCGCGGCTCGTGGTCGGGAACTGGAAGATGCACGAGACCGCGCCCGAGGCGAAGGCGCTGGCGCGCGAGCTGGTGGCGCTCGTCCCCGGTCAGGCGCCGTGCGCGCTCGTCGTCTGCCCGCCGTTCACCGCGCTCGAGGCCGTGGCCGGCGTGCTCGCCGGCGCGCCGATCGCGCTCGGCGCCCAGAACCTGCATGCCGACCCGCATGGCGCGTTCACGGGCGAGGTGTCGGGCCCGATGCTGGTCGCCGCCGGCTGCCGGTTCGTGATCGTCGGTCACTCCGAGCGCCGCCACGGCATGGGCGAGGACGACGCGCTGGTCGCGCGCAAGCAGCGCGCCGCGCTGCGCGACCAGCTGACGCCGATCGTGTGCGTGGGGGAGACGCTGGCCGAGCGCGAGGCCGGCCGCACCGCGGACGTGCTCGTGCGCCAGGTGCGTGCCGCGTTCGACGGGCTCGACGCCGCCCAGGCGCACGCGTGCGTGATCGCGTACGAGCCCGTGTGGGCGATCGGCACCGGCCGCGTGGCCACGCCCGGGCAGGCGGTCGAGGCGCACCAGCTCGTGCGCGCCACGCTCGACCGCGTGGTGGGCCCGGGCGTCGGGCGCGAGCAGGCGATCCTGTACGGCGGCAGCGTCAACGCCGGCAACGCCGGCGCGCTGTTCGCGGAGGAGGATCTGGACGGCGCGCTGGTGGGCGGCGCCTCGCTCCAAGCCGGCGGGTTCTGGCGCATCGCCGCCGCCGCCGGCTCCGCCGCCGCGCGCGCCTGAAACGCCGCGCCGGCGCGGTCATTGGCCGCGGTTGACGATGCCGCGCGCGGGTTGATACTGTTCCACGCCGCTTCGCGCCCATGGTGTGCGCGGAGGCCGGCGTCGAGCGACCGCAAGCGAGGGGATTCATGTACAGCCTGCTGATCGTGTTCCATCTGCTGGTGTGCTTCGGCCTGGTGGCCGTCGTGCTGCTGCAGTCCGGCACCAAGGGCGGCGGGCTCGCGGGTGGCGCATTCGGCGGCTCGGCCCAGACCGTGTTCGGCGGCCGCGGCGCCACCGACTTCGTCACGCGCGCCACGATGGTGCTCGGCACGCTGTTCTTCGTGACCTCGCTCGTGCTGGCCAAGCTGTCGTCCGGCAGCGGCGCGACCTCGCGCAGCCTGCTGCAGGAGGAGGCGCGCAAGGCGCAGAGCGCCGCGCCCGCCCAGCCCGGCGCGCCGGCGCGCGGCCCGCAGAGCGCGCCCATCCAGCAGGGCGTGCCGCTCGGCGGCACCAAGCCCGCGACCGGCCCGGCCCCGGCCGCGCCGGCCCCCGCGCCCGCCAAGCCGGGCGGCGGCAAGTAGCCCGATCATCGTGCCCGGGTGGTGGAATTGGTAGACACGTACGTTTGAGGGGCGTATGGGGCAACCCGTGCGAGTTCAAATCTCGCCCCGGGCACCACGTGAACGAGGCCACGCCGAGCGGCGTGGCCTTCGTCGTTCTAAGCATTCGAGTGCCGAGGTCAACCCGATGGGGTCGGGCCCGTCATGAACGTGCGGGCGTGATCGGCGACCCATTGGCGGAACGTGCGCGGCGGGGATCCGAGGATGTCGAACACGGTCCCGGTGATGAAGGCCGGCGTTCCGATCGTCGCGCCCCACGCGGCGAGCAGCATGTCGACCACCGGGCGCGGCCAGCTGCCCTCGGTTTCGGTTCGAAACTGCTCCGGTGACAGCTCCTCGAATCGGATCGGGCGCCCCAGGACGTCCCCGATGATGCTCACCTGCCGTGCCTGGCTCAACGACTCGGGGCCGGTGAGGACGTAGTCGCCGACCGCGTGGCGGTCCTCGTACAGCGTTCGCGCCGCGACGGCGGCCACGTCGCGGTCATCGACCGGCGCGGTCTCGGCGGCGCCGTAGGGCCAGCGGACGACGCCGTCGGCGCGGATCGCGGGCGCCCACCACAGCAACGCGTTGGACGCGAACATCCCGGGCCGGACGAACGTCCACTCGAGCCCGGCGGCGACGATGCGCCGCTCGATGTCGGCGTAGAGCGCCGCCATCGGGTTCGGTTGCTGGAAGAACGGGTGCGGGGTCCGGTGCGGCGCGGACAGGAACACGACCCGCCGCGCATGGGCTGCCAGACGCTCGACCACCGCCGGGGCAGTCGTCTGCGGGGCGGTCCAGACGAGGAACACGACTTCGACGCCTCGCAGCGCCGGGGCGAGCGATTCGGGCACGTTGAGGTCGCCGGTCACGACCTCGACGTCCGCCGGCAGCGCCGCCGCCGCCTCGGAGCGATGCGCTAAGGCGCGGACCGGCACGCCCGCTTCCAGCAGCAGATCGACCACGGCGCGCCCAACACGGCCGGTCGCCCCGGTGACGAGCACCGGGGGCACTCGCTTCGGTGGCATCACGTCCTCGAGGTCGTCCGTTGCGCTCGCAGGGGGGAGTCTCGCGCGGCGGCAAAGCTCATCGGGGTCCGGACACGAGCGTGTTGTCCGCGGCCGCGGCCGGATTCGGCTCGGGGGCGGGGTCGCCGAGCAACACCCGCACGTGATGGACGCCCCCGTCATCGACGAGCGGGATGTCGCTGGGATCGACGCGGACGCCGTCCAGGGTCGCCTCCGCCACGCCGCGGTTCCTGTGTCCGGGATTCTCGACGGTGATCTCGTAGCGGCTCGCCCCGTGCCGCCAGCGTACGGCGAAGTGCTGCCACGTTCCCGGAACGCACGGCGCCACGGTGAAGCAGCGGCCGCGGCGGCGGATTCCGAGGATCGCCTCGACGCCGAGTCGGTACATCCACGCCGCCGAACCCGTGTACCAGGTCCATCCGCCCCGGCCGATGTGCGCGGGATGCGTGTAGACGTCGGCCGCCACCACGTAGGGCTCCACTTTGTATTGCATGGCGCCATCCGGCGTGCGGCTGCGGTTGATCGGATTCAACATGTGGAACAGCTCGACCGACTCGTCACCGTTCCCCAGATGGGCGATCGCCAGCACCGTCCACAGCGCGGCGTGCGTGTACTGGCCGCCGTTCTCGCGGATGCCGGGCACGTAACCCTTGATGTACCCGGGATCGAGCGGGGTGTGATCGAACGGGGGCGCCAGCAGCTGGATCACGCCGGTGTCGCGCCGCACGAGCTGCATGCGGACCGCGTCCATGGCCCGCTCGGCGCGTCCGCGCGGCGCGGCGCCGGACAGCACCGCCCAGCTCTGGGAAATGGCGTCGATCCGGCACTCCTGCGCCTGGGCGGTGCCGAGCGGCGTGCCGTCGTCGAAATACGCCCGGCGATACCAGTCCCCATCCCATGCCTGCTCGAGCATCGCGCCCATGCGATCACGCTCGGCGCGCCAGCGCGCCGCACGCTCGCCGTCGGCGCGCCCCTCCACGATTCCAGCGAAGTCGTGCAGGATCTTCGACAGGAACCAGCCCAGCCACACGCTCTCACCGCGACCGAGGTGTCCCACGCGGTTCAGTCCGTCATTCCAGTCGCCGGTGCCGATCATGGGCAGACCGTGCGCGCCCATGGTGAGACGGCTTTCGATGGCGCGCACGCAGTGCTCGTACAGGCTGATGCCGTCGGGCCCGATCGCGGGGCGTCCGTAAGCCTCCGTCTGGCCGGGCGCGAGGGGCGGGGCTTCCAGGAACGAGACGGGCACGTCGAGCACGGCGCGATCGCCGGTGCACTTCACGTAGTGCGCCACGGCGTACGGCAGCCACAGCGCGTCGTCGGAGCACCGCGTGCGGACGCCGCGGCCGCTGTGCTCGTGCCACCAGTGCTGGACGTCCCCTTCGATGAACTGGTGGGCCGCGCAGCGCAGCAGCTGCTCGCGATAGAGATCGGGCCGAGCGAACACCAGCGCCATCACGTCCTGCAGCTGGTCGCGGAAGCCGAACGCCCCGCCCGGCTGGAAGAACCCCGTGCGGCCCCACACCCGTGAGCTGAGCGCCTGGTAGAGCAGCCAGCGGTTCATGATCAGGTCGAACGAATCATCCGGCGTCTCGACCTCCACGGTGCCGAGCACCTCGTCCCAGCGCGCTTCGACCTGCGCCAGGGCCGCCCGCGCGGCCTCGACGCTGGCGAAGCGCTCGGCCAGCTCCACGGCGCGCTCGCGATCGTCGCCCTGCCCCAGCAGCAGCACGACGTCCCGCGCCTCGCCGGGCGCGAGCTCCAGCCGGATCTGGAGCGCGGCGCACGGATCGAGGCCGGCGCCGAAGCGCTGTGACAGCGACTCGCGCGCCAGCGCCGCGGGCCGTCGCAGCGAGCCGTTCCTGCCCAGGAATTCCAGCCGGTCGCCGGTCGCGGACGCGGGCCGCACGCTGGCGTGTGCGAACGCCATGCGCCCGGGGAAGTCGGAGTTGTAGGGATTGCGCGCCAGCACCGCGCCGGTCGCCGGATCCTGCTCGGTGACCACGAACCGGTGCTCGCCGGCGCGCGGCGGGCACAGCGCCCACTCGTTGTATGCGAACAGGCTCACTTGCCGCGTGGCCGCCGTGTGGTTGGTGAGCGTCGCCCACGTCAGCTTGACCGACTCGTCGGCGTGCACGAACACGGCGAGCTCGCAGGTGATGCCGTGGGCGCGGTGGGCGTAGCGGGTGACCCCGGCGCCGTGGCGCGTGACCCAGCGACCCCCGCTCCGCGTGCGCGGCAACGGCCCGGGAGTGGCGCCCCACACGGTTCCGCGCGCGTCGTCGCGCAGGTAGATGGCCTCCCCGCTGAACTCGCTCACCGGGTCGTTGCCGAACGGCGTGAGCCGGTTCTCGCGGCTGTTGCCGGCCCAGGTCCAGGCCGCCCCGCTGGCGCCCACCACCGTGCCGAAGCGCTCGTTCGCGAGCACGTTCACCCACGGCATCGGCGTGTCCGCGTCGCCCGTCAGCACGATCGCGTACTCGCGGCCGCCGGCGGTGAAACCGCCGAGTCCGTTGGTGTGGGTGAGCGGCGGCGCGTCGACCTCGGCGCCCACCTCGTCGGGTTCAGCCGCCTGGGTCCCCGCTGGCGCCGCCAGGGCGGGCGGCCAGCTCGGCTCGGGATAGGGCAGGCCGAGCTGGTCCGCCAGGTCGCCGGCGCCGCCGCTCAGCACTGCATGCGCAGCCGCCAGCAGCAGAGTGCGCTGAGGCTCGGGCATGGCGTCACTGCGCAACAGGAACACGCCTCCCGGACGATCCCGCCAGGCCGCCCAGGTGCCCTTTTCGAGCAGGCCCTGGAGGCGAGCGTGCATCTCCTCCAGGTAGCTCTGCGGATACTCGTTGAGCAGCGCGACGTCGGCGCTCAGCCCCTTCAATCGCCAGTACTCCTGCGCGCGCAGCACCTGGCGCACCAGCGACACGTCGTCGTCGTGGAGCACGCGCACGACCAGGATCGGCAGATCGCCCGAGATGCCGTGCGCCCACAGCCCCGACTGGCCCAGGCGGTTGGCCGCGAGGAACGACGGCGCCGCACGCAACGTGGCATCGGTCCACAGCACGTGCGACGCCAGGCGTTCGTACAGCTGCGCCTCGTCCGTCGAGATGCCGAGGTGACCGAGCCGCATCTGCGTCTGGTTGGTCGCGAGCGCGAAGGTGCGAGCGGTGCCGGCCGGGTCGTCGTACTTCTCCGCCAGTGCCAGCGCCGCCGCGTGGCTGGTCGCGACGCCGGTGGCGAACCCGAGCCGCACCTGCGCGCCGGGCGCGATGCGCACGCGCTGGCGCAGGCTCAACACCGGGTCCAGCACCGCCCCCGTCGTGCCCGACAGCGCCCGGCCGTCGAGCGCGACCGGATCCTCGGGGGTGCGACCGCGGCCGAGAAAGCGCGCGCGGTCGGTCTCCCATTCGACCGCGCCGTGGCCGGCCCCCTCCGCGCTCAGCACGTGCACGGCCCACGGCGTGAGCTCGTCCAGGGAACGCGGGCGGCGGCCGCACAGCAGCGCCGTGCATTCGGGCCGGTACTCGGTCTCGAGGAACAGCTTGAGGAATGCCGGATGAGCGAGATCGTCGGCATGCGAGGCGAGCACGATTTCCACCAGGCTCGTCACCTCGATCTCGCGCAGCGCATCCGTGTGATTGACGAGCGTGAGGCGTCGGACCTCGACGTCGTCCTCGGGCGACACCGTGACCTCCAGCCGCGTCTCGATGCCCTGATCCGTGCGGGCGAACCGCGCCTCGTCGGGAAGGAACGTCGCCCGGTAACGCTCGGCTTCGCGGCACACCGGCTGGTGGGTCGCCGACCACACCAGGCCGCTACGCACGTCCCGCAGGTAGATGAACTGGCTGCCGGGGTCGCCGGTGGGATCCTCCCGCCGTCGCGTCACCGCGAGGCCACGCCACGAGCTGGCGCCGCCTCCGGCGTTGGTGACGACCGTCGTGTACTGCCCGTTCGACAGGAAGTGGGTGCTCGGGTAGCGCGTGTGCGGCGAACGGAACTGGCGTGGCGACGCGGCGGGCACGTGCGGAGCGGCGCGGGTGGACTCCGCCGGGCGCGGCCGGATCACCGGGACGAAGCGCGGCACACGCTCCTGCAGCAGCGGCTCGGTGGCCCGGACGCGCGGATCGGAATGGAACCGGCGCACCATCGGGGCGCCGAGCACCGCGTTGGCCAGGGCGACGACGCTCATGCCCTGATGGTGGGCGAAGAACGCGCGGACCGCGCGCACCCGCGCCTGCGGCGCCCCCTCGGTCTCGGGCGCGGTGGCCTTGCGCGGCGTGTAGTCGAGCGCCTCGTCCAATCCGTACAGGCCCGCGGCGCCCTCGCGCAGCAGCCGCCGGAAGTTCGCGGCCGCGGCGGTGGGTTCGACGAACGCGGCCAGCGCCGTGGCGTAGGGAGCGATCACCAGGTCCTCCGCCAGGCCGCGCTTGAGGCCCAGGCCGGGAACGCCGAACGCCTTGTACTGGTAGCTGCCGTGGGCGTCCACGACGTGATATGCGGACTCGGAGATGCCCCACGGCACGTGCTGACGGCCGCCGTAGAGGATCTGCGCGCGTACGGCCGCGCGGCAGGCGTTCTCGAGCAGCGTGTCGGGGTGGCTGCGCAGGATCAGCAGCGGCATCAGGTACTCGAACATCGAGCCGCTCCACGACACCAGCGTGGTGACGCCCTCCACGCTCACCAGCGCGCGGGACAGCCGGAACCAGTGCTCCTGCGGCACCTCGTCGCGGGCGATGGCGACGAAGCTCGCGAGCCGTGCCTCCGACGCCAGCAGATCGTAGTACGCGCCGTCGAGACGCCCGGGCCCGTCGGCATCGGCCAGTCGGAAGCCGATCGAGAACAGGCCGCGCGCGGAGTCGTACAGAAACCTCCACTGCATTGCGTCGGCGAGCGCGTCGCAGCGGGCCGCCAGCTCACGCAGCTGCCCGCGCCACGCATCACCCGACGGCTGCGGCGGCGGCGCCAGGTCGCGCTCGAGCAGCCGGCCCCATTCGATCACCGCGTCCAGGTCGGGACCCGGCGCCGCCCCGTTCGCGAGCCGCTCGAGCGTGTCGTGGAGGTGGCCGGCCCGCTGCCCGGCCGCAGCGAGCCGCGCGGCGCCGGGTCCGCCGCCGGCCAGGATCACGCGCAGCGCCTCCAGCTCGCGCAGCGCATCGCGGCTCCTCGACCGAGTCAGGGTGGAGACGTTCCGGTGTTCCAGTGCCGCCAACGACTCGGCGAGCACGGCGGCGGTGTCGGCAGCGCCGACGCACGCGCGTCCGTGGTCGATGGATTGCGCGGCGATCTCCCGCAGCCCGGCCGACAGCGTCATCAGCGCGCCGGCCAGATTGCCGCTGTCCACCGTGGAAACGTAGCGGGGCGCGAGCGGCGCGAGGGTGCGCGTGTCGTACCAGTTGAGCACATGGCCCTGGTGGCGCTCGAGGGCCTCGACCGACGTGAGGGTTCGCCCGATGCAATCCCCGAGCGCGGCGGTTCCCAGGTATCCCAGGTCGTGCGCCGCGAGCGTCGCGAGCAGCCCCATGCCGATGTTGGTCGGCGAGGTGCGGTGCGCGACGCGCAGCTCGGGGGCGAGCTGCACGTTGTCGGGCGGCAGCGCGTGATCCTCGCCGGTGACGAAGCGGTCGAAGTAGTGCCACGTGCGTCGCGCGACGCGGCGCAGCTGGGCCGCGTCCGCCGGGGTGGGGGTCAGGCGGCGCGGCACCGCCGGCCGGCTGAGCCACCACGCCAGCAGCGGCGACAGCAGCCACGCGACCAGAAACGGCAGCGCCACCGGCAGCGCGTCGGGACGCCGGGACAGCACGCCGATCGACACCAGCACCGCCGCCGCCGGGCCCGCCCACATCTCCTCGACGAACCTCCACGCGCCCCCGCGCGCCACCAGTCCGGCCGCGCGTGCCGCGGTGGCGGCAGCGGTCTCCCATTCGAGCAGCCGGCGCTGCGTGATCACCATGCGGATCAGGGTGGTGCCGATCGCGTGCACCATCTCGTAGGCATGGCTCGCGAGCAGCATGATCTGCAGCAGCACCTGGGCGCCGGCCGCCTCCACTTCCGCTCCCACGTCGCGCAGGTAGACGCCGACCGGCTGCTGGGGACGCGGGCCGCCGGCGAGGTGGACGAGCGGCGGGAACAGCGGGAACCCGAGCACCGCCAACGCGGCGAGCGTCCACAGCAGCGGCGCGCCGGGGAGCCACGTCCACGCCGACACCAGCAGCGCCATCAGCGCCGGCGCCACCAGGCTGCGGCGCAGGTTGTCGAGAATCTTCCAGCGACTGATGAGTGGCAGGCGGCTGCGCTCGATGCCGCGCCCGGTCGGCACCAGCGGCAGAACGTGGAGCAGGATTTGCCAGTCGCCGCGCACCCAGCGGTGCTGGCGGCGCGCGTGCGCCAGCACGCTCGACGGGAACTCGTCCACGACCTCGATGTCCGACACCAGCGCGCAGCGCGCGAACAGCCCCTCGAACAGATCGTGGGACAGCATCGCGTTCTCGGCCACGCGCCCCTCGAGCGCCGCGCTGAACGCGTCGACGTCGTAGAGCCCCTTGCCGGTGAAACTGCCCTCACCGAACAGGTCCTGATAGGTGTCCGACACCGCCGTCGTGTAGGGGTCGACGCCCGTGTGGCCGGAATAGGCCCGCGCGAACAGCGATCCCGCGGCGCTCGCCATCGTGACGCTGACGCGCGGCTGCAGGATGCCGTAGCCCTCCACCACCCGCTGGAGCCCGGGGTCGAAGCGCGGGCGATTGAGCGGGTGCTCGATCACGCCGATCAGTTGCCGCGCCACATCCCGCGGCAGTCGGGTGTCGCTGTCGAGCGTCAGCACGTAGCGAACGAGCGGGAGGATCTCCGCAGCGCCGATCTGCACCGCGAACGTGCCCGTTCCCCGCAGCAGGCGGTTGAACTCCTCGATCTTGCCGCGCTTGCGCTCCCATCCCATCCACACGCCCTCGCTGGCGTTCCAGCGGCGCGCGCGGTGGAACAGGAAGAACCGATCCCGGGTGCCGGGCACATAACGCTCGTTGAGCGCCTCGATCCCCGCGACCGCGCTCGCCAGCAGCTCGTCCTCGCCGGGGAGATGCTCGGCATCCGCGTCCGGGAAGTCCGTGAGCAATGCGAAGTGGATGCGGGGGTCCATGTTGCCGAGCGCGTGCACCTCGAGATGCTCGAGCAGGGCCCGGACGCCTTCGATCGAGGCGAGCAGCGTGGGCACGATCACCATCGTGCGCGCGGGCTCGGGGATCCCGCCCCGCATGTCCAGTCGCGGCAGCAGCATCGGCCGGGCGAGCCGGTGAACGGCGCGGTGCATGAGCGCCACCGCCAGCTCGCTCGCGGGAACGATCGCCAGGATCGCCGCCCAGAACCGCATCCAGGGTGGTCCGTGCGCCGCGGCGACCGCGGCCATCGTGGCGGCCACCCCGAGCCCCGTGAGCAGCCCCAGCGCGCCGAGGTAGCAGGGGGTGGCATGGCGGAACGCGATGTCCTTCAGCCGCTGCCGGAGCGGGGGACGATGCGCCACGTCGCTGGCGAGACCGTTGCGCCCGCGGCCGATCAGGTGGAAGCCGACGTGCGCCTCACGCGCGTCGGACCCGAGCTTCTCCGCCGCCTGACGCGCGCTCTCGATCGCACGCAGCGCGACCCGCACCTGCGCCTCGCCGTTGGGGTCAGCCAGGGACTCGACCGCGTGCCGGTAGCGATCGCGACTCGCGAAGTCCATGCGGCCGTAGACGCCCGCCGGGTCGCGCCGCAGGATCTGCTCGATCAGGCTGACGGCCTCGACGCACTCGTTCCAGTCGAGCGTGGCGCACAGCCGGAGGCTGGTGATGGAGTTGCCCATCGAGACGCGATTCATCGCCTGCCGCTGATGCTCCGCGCGCACGGCGTCCTCCACCGTGGCGCCCGAGGCGTCGAGGCGGTCCTCGAGCTGCTTGCGCAGCGCGGCGGCCCCGGGACCGTATTCGCGCATGCGTTGCAGCAGTTGGTCCACGAACGCGACGTGGAGCACGTGCGGAAGCTGCGGGAGCTGGCCGTGGGGCGGGGCGGCCTCGAATTCGGAGAACAGGCGGTTCGCCTCGACGCGGCCGGCCCGGCTCTCGATCAACTCGTCGGACAGCCGGCGCACGTGTTCGATCAGGGCGAGCTTGAGCATGCTGGGCCACGCCCACAGCTCGCCGATGCTGAGCGGTGCGACCGTTTGATAGGCGACGACGAATCGTTCCAGCCGCCTCGCGTCGAGCCGCGCGTCGCTGTAACGGAGCAGCGCCACCGCCATGGCGTCGACGCGCGCGGTGCCGGCGAGCTCGCGGGTGGCCAGTTTCGGGAGCTCGCGGTAGTAACGCATCGGAAGGTTCTGGCGGATCTCGCGCAGCTCGGCTTCGACCAGATGGAAGTTGTCGAGCAGCCATTCCGCCGCGGGGGAGATCGGGTCCCCGCGCCGCACGTCGCCCGCGAGCAGCCGGTAGGCGTTGCGGAGCACGCGCGCGTCCTCGGCCACTCGGCGCGGCAATCGCGGTGGTCCACGCCGGGGATTCCGCGACAGCGTGAACTCCGCCGCCAGCGCGCGGGCGCGCTCCTCCAGGCGCTCGACGCCGAGCAGCTCGCCGTGCAGGGGGGTCGTGTCGAGGCCGGCGAGCTCGGGGCGCGCCCCGCCCGCACGGGGTGCGGCCAGGGGCGGCGTGACGCGAGTGCCAGGCGACAGAGTGAATCCCTCCGGCATGGGCCCAGGGCCCGAACCCGATCGAGGAGACCGGCAGTGTATCAGGGATGGGTCCATTCCGAGGCGCACTTGCCCTGTCCCGGGACTGGGCCCATCGTGGGGTCATTCGTCGGCTGCCTGACGAATTCCATCGTTCTCGTTGCGGACGAAAGGAGGCCGTATGAAATGCTGCAGGCTCGTGTCGGGAGTCGTGCTGGCGATGCTTGCCGGTGTCGTGTTCACCAGCATCCCCGTGCACGCGGACATCAGCGTGCGCATCGACATCGGCAACGCCCCTCCACCACCTCGCTTCGTGTTTCGCGCCCGGCCCCACGAACAGTACTTTCCCGATCAGCGCGTCTACCTCGTGGACGACCCACGTATCGGTGACGATGACTGCTTTCGCTACGGCGGCTACTACTGGCTGTTCCACGACGGCTACTGGTATCGATCGAGGAGCTGGCGCGGTCGGTTCGTGGTGATCGAGCCGCGCTACGTGCCGGCGGTGTTCTACCGGGTGCCGCCCACGCGCTGGAAGCATCACCCGAGCGGTCCTCCGAGCTACGTGAACCAGAACGCCCGTCGTTCGAGGGGCATGGACCAGGGCGGCGGCCCTCCGGGGCAGATGAAGGCGGGCGGCCCTCCGGGGCAGATGAAGAAAGGCGGCGGCCCTCCGGGACAAAACAAGAAGGGCGGCAAGGGGGGCGACAAGGGCGGCAAAGGCAACGACAAGCATGGCGGCCGGGGCGGGAACTAGGATTCGCCCTGGATTCGCGTGGTGAACCATGGTTGCCCGGCTCCCGAGAGCCGGGCAACTTCGTTGCGGCGTGATCGTGATCGACTCGGCGCGATAGCGGCCGCGTCCCAGGGCGCGCCACACCACGACGGACCCGGAGGGTGCGTCGTGGCGGGACCGGCGCGGGAATCGTCCTTCTCGTGCCCGGCATCCTACCCATCGTCTCCCGGCCGGAGTTCGCACCCGCCGACAGATGGGGATCGACGTCCCGCCGCTCCGTGCGGTTGCGCTCCGCAGCGTCCTCGATGTTCGATCTCGCGCCGACGATCCGCGTCGTCGCTGACCGCTGCGAACGCTTCGGGGGGTCGCCATGCGCATCCTGTCGAAACCGATTCGTCGCTGGACCACCCTCGTCGTCATCCTGAGCATGGGGTGCATCCAGGTCTCGCCCGCGGCCGCGGGCCTGGCGCCCTCGCGCCCGTCCGGCGCGACGAGCATCGCATCGGCCCGCGACGCCGACATGCTGATGGCGCAGCGCGCCCTCGAGAACGAGGTCGTGGCGCAGAAGCTCCGCGACTATGGCGTGGCGCCGGCCCAGGCCCAGGCGCGGCTCGCGAGCATGTCCGACCAGGACCTTCACACGCTGGCCAGCGCTTCGAAGGGACTGCCGAGCGGCGGGGACGCCACGGGCGCCATCATCGGCATCCTGGTGGTCGTCATCCTCGTGATCGTGGTGCTTCGACTGATGCACCGTGAAGTCGTCGTGCGGTGACGGCGCGGGGCACGGCGCTGTCCCACAGCGTCGTGCCGTCGCTGACAACAACAACTGCGACAACAACAGGAACCGCGGCCGCCGTTCCCGGCACTAATCGGCGTCATGGATCGCAGATCGTCTGCGGACGCGATGCGATGCGGTTGCGGACGAATCGGGCGCACCTTCGCAGGTGCGCCCGCTGTCTTTGGTCCGTGTCCCGGACGTCGCGGCGCCATGATGCGATTCCCTCGCTCGTGAGGTCGGCGAGCCCGCTGCTGCGACCATGCCGGGCTGTCATGGTGGCAGACGGGCCAGGGTGCTGGTCGTCACGCCACAGTGCCGGTTCCTGCC
>DASSIN010000168.1:0-4553 GCA_035691845.1 Candidatus Eiseniibacteriota bacterium
GCACCCGAGCCCGCGGCCGGCGCGGTCGCGGGCAAGGTGGCCGCCGATCGCGCCTCCGGCGCGGTGGCGCAGAACGAGCCCGCGCCCGGCGCCCCCGCGCCCGCGCCGGCCGGGGAGGCCATGGCGCGGTTCGCCGCCCCCGGGCACCTGCAGGAGATGCGCCGCGACAGCGTGACCGGCGAGGAGGTGCCCGTGCCATCGCCGCGCGACCAGGCGTTCGCGCGCCCGCCCGTGACTTCGCCAACGCCCACCGGCCGGATCGCCAAGCCGCGCTACGCCGAGCCCGCCGGGGCCGGCGCGGCCGCCATCGCCACGCGCCGCGGCGAAGTGTGCGGCGTTGTGAAGGACAACGCCGGCCATCCGGTTGCCGGCGCGACCGTGACGATCGCCGCCACCCGGGCGAGCACCGCCACCGACCACACCGGCAGCTTCTGCATTCCAGCGGCGGGCGCGAGCGCCACCCTGGCGATCCGCGCCAGCGGTTTCCTGCCGAAGACCGTGACCGGGAAGCCCGGCGGTCGCGTGATGGTGGAGTTGGAAGCGCAGCCCGCGCAGAGCACGGCGCGCGCGATCGCGCAGACGCAGGGCAACCTGGGCGCGCAGAGCGCCGAGGTCGCGGCCGCGTTCGAGAACCTGCCCGCCTATCCGCGCTCGGTCGCGCGCAACGCCGAACGCCTGACCGCCGTCGCGGACCGGCTGCAATCGGCCGGCGGCTACGATCACGCGGCCGGCGAGTGGGAGCGACTGCTCCCGTTCGTCAAGGGTGGTCCGCTCGAGACCGAGGTGCGCTGGCAGGCCGCGAGCACGCGCATGCACGCCTGGCAGTCCGGCGCGAACGACCATCGCCGCCAGGACGCCGCCGACGCGATCGTGAGCTACCTGGCCAAGGCGCCGGTCAGCGACCGCCGCGATCAGGCCCAGAAGTGGCTCGACCAGGTGAAGCGCTAGCGCCCGAGGCCGTCGGGGGGACTGGCGAGATAAACGCGGACGGCCGCACGGTTGCCGTCCCGCGCCTGCGCCCCTTGGATTGCGCAGAGCGTGAGCGGCAGAGCCAGGGCGACCGCCCGCACGTTGCACCTCGACGCAGGCTCCCGGCGAAACCGCGCCGACTTGCATGTACGGGGCCAGACGCGGCCGGGGAAATCAACTCCCGCGGCCGCATCGGCTTCGTGGCCGCAGCTCATGCATGCCGTTCCGGCAGAACCCGCCGAATCGTCAACGCGACCGACGCCGCGGACCCCGTTTCCGCTTGTCCCCGAGCGAGGTTTCCGCCCACACTGTCGCGTTTTCCCCGATCGTCCGCCGCCGCCATCCTGGAGACCCGCCCGTGGCCACCGAAACGCTCGCCGCACCCGAGGTTCAGCCGTCGCGGCCGATGACGGCAGACGAGATCGAGCGGCACTGGTACGAGCACGTCTACGCCGGCGACCGCATGCCGCAGCTCACGCTGCGCGCGGTGCTGATGGGCATGGTGCTCGGGATGATCATGGCGTGCTCCAACGTGTACGTCGGGCTCAAGGCGGGCTGGAGCCTGGGGGTGGCGATCACGTGCTCGATCCTGGCGTACTCGTTCTTCTCGGCGTTCACTCCGCTGCAGCGCGCGTTCGCGCGCACGCCGCTGGGTCGCGGGCTGGGGGTGACGGGCGCCGACTTCAGCATCCTCGAGAACAACGCCATGCAGTCGTGCGCGTCGGCGGCGGGCTCGATGACCACGGGCGGGCTCGTGAACGCGATCCCGGCGCTGATGATGCTGAATCCGGCCGCGATCCCCACCGACAACGCGCACCGCTACCTGTGGCTGATCCCGTGGGTGTGCGTGATCTCGTGGCTGGGCGTGTTCCTGGCGGTGCCGGCCAAGCGGCAGATGATCAACGTCGAGCAGCTGCCGTTCCCGAGCGGCATCGCCGCCGCGACCACGCTGAAGACGCTGCACACGCGCTCGGGCGAGGCCGCGCGCCAGGCGTGGGCGCTCGGCATCGCGGGGCTGTTCGGGGTGGTGATCTCGTGGATGCGCGACGCCACCGCGAGCTGGCTCAAGGAGATCCCGATCCCGGGCGCGTTCAAGAGCTCGCCGATCCAGGGCTGGGTGGCACCGACGTGGGCGCCGTGGCTGCGCTATCCGCGCATCCAGTCCACGTGGGGCACGCACTGGGTCACGGTCGGCATGCTGAACGGCAAGACGCTGCGGCTCGATCAGCTCACGCTGTCGTTCGAGGGCTCGCTGCTGTTCGTGGCGGCAGGCGCGATCATCTCGTTCCGCCAGGCGTGGAGCATGATGCTCGGCGCCATCGTCAACTTCGGCATCCTGGCGCCCGCGATGCTGCAGCGCGGCGACATCGAGGCCGCCTCGTTCAGCCGCATCTCGCGCTGGAGCGTGTGGACCGGCGTGCCGATGCTCGTCACCTCGGGGCTGCTGATGTTCTTCATGAACTGGCGCTCGGTGGTGCGCGCGTTCGGCACGCTGACGGCGTTCATGTCGCGCCGCACCGCGACCGACGATCCGATGAACCGGATCGAGGTGCCGGGCACGTGGTTCGTGTTCGGCTACGCCGCGCTCGGCATCGCGGCGATCGTGCTCGGCCACGCGCTGTTCCACATCCAGTACTGGATGGGGGTGGTGGCGGTGCTGGCCACGTTCTTCCTGGTGGTGGTGGCGGCGCGCGCCACGGGCGAGACCGACATCACGCCGGTCGGGCCGCTGTCCAAGATCACGCAGCTCACGTTCGGCGCGCTCGCGCCCGGCAACATCTCCACCAACCTGATGACCGCCAACATCAGCGCCGGAGCCACCGGGCACGCCGGCGACCTGCTCACCGACCTGAAGAGCGGCTACCTGCTGGGCGCCAATCCGCGCCAGCAGTTCCTGGCGCAGTTCTTCGGCGTGCTGGCGGGCGGCATCATCGTGGTGCCGGTGTACTTCTTCCTGATCCCGAACGTGAACATGCTCGGTACCGAGAAGTGGCCGGCGCCGGCGGCGCTGGTGTGGCGCGCGGTGGCGGAGCTGCTGGCCAAGGGGGTGTCGTCGCTGCCGACCTCGGCGCGCATCGGGCTGGTGGTGGGCTCGTCGGTCGGCATCCTGCTGCCGCTGCTGGAGAAATGGCTGCCGAAACACAAGCGCTTCATCCCGTCGGCGACCGGACTCGGGCTGGCGTTCACCATCAACGGCTTCAACACGGTGTCGTTCTTCATCGGCTCGCTGATCGCCTTGGGGCTGGCCAGGTGGCGGCCGAAGACGCACGAGAAGTACACCGTGCCGGTGGCGTCGGGCATCATCGCCGGCGAGAGCCTGATGGGCGTCGCCATCGCGCTGCTCACCGCCGCCCAGGTGCTGCAGTGACGTCGCGCCGTGCCGCGTCCCCGGAGCCGCACGACGCATGAGCGGTCGTCGGCTCCGGGTGCTCAACATCATCACGCGCATGATCCGCGGCGGGGCGCAGGAGACCGCGATGCTGCAGGCCGCCCTGCTCGACCCCGAGCGCTTCCAATGCGAGATCCTGACCGGTCCCGAGACCGGGTCCGAGGGCTCGCTGCACGAGGAGACGCGCGCGCGCGGGATCCCACTGCACGTCGAGCCCTCGCTCGTGCGCGCCGTGCGGCCGTGGCAGGACCTGCGCGCGCTGAAGCGGATCGAGGCGCGGCTGCGCGGAGGGCGCTACGACATCGTGCACACGCACACGTCGAAGGCGGGCGTGCTGGGGCGCGTGGCCGCGCGCCGTGCCGGCGTGCCGGTGGTCGTCCACACCGCCCACGGCTGGGCGTTCCACGTGCGCGGCGGCGGCTACTGGGCGCCGATCGAGCGGTGGTGCGCGCGCCGCTGCGACGCGATCGTGGTCGTGTCGCGCACCGACGAGACCAGCGGCCTCGCGCACGGGGTGGGCGTGCCCTCGCAGTACCACTTGATCCGCTCCGGCATCGAGCTCGATGCGTTCCGCGCTCCGGGCGTGACGCGCGACGAGATGCGGCGCCGGCTCGGCTGGCGCCCGGAGGCGTTCGTGGTCGGCATGGTCGGCCGACTGTCGCCGCAGAAGGCGCCGCTCGACCTCGTGGCGGCGTTTGCGCGCATCGCGGCGGAGCGGCCCGAGCTCGAGCTGGCGCTGATCGGCGATGGGCCGCTGCGCGCCGACGTCGACCGCGCGGTCGATTCGGCGGGCCTCGCCCGGCGCGTCCACCGGCTCGGACTCCGCGCCGACGTGCCGCAGCTGCTGGTGGCGCTCGACGCGCTCGCGCTGACCTCACGGTGGGAGGGGATGCCGCGCGTGTTCCCGCAGGCGATGGCGGCGCGCCTGCCGATCCTCGCCACCGCCGTGGACGGCGCGCGCGAAGCGGTGACGGCGGGCGAGACCGGGCTGCTCGTGCCGCCCGGCGACGTCGCGGCGATCGCCGCGGCGCTGCGCGAGCTGGCGACGGATCCCGCGCGCGCGCGGCGGATGGGCGAAGCCGGCGCGCGCCGCGCCTCGGAGTTCTCGGCCGAGCTCATGGCGCGACAGCTCGAGGCGCTGTACGAGTCGCTGTGGGAGCGGCGCACCGGCGCCGCGCCGCGTCCGCATCCGGCC
>DASSIN010000169.1:0-5488 GCA_035691845.1 Candidatus Eiseniibacteriota bacterium
CCGTCGCGCGCGCCGTGGCGCCCAGCCGCGCGGCGAGCGCCGGGTCGCGCGTCAGCCGTTCGACCGCCTCGCCCAGCGCGCGCACGTCGCCGGACCGCACCACCACCCCGTCCTCGCCATCGCGCACGAGCGTGCCTCCGCCCGAGACCGGCGTCACCACCGGCGCGCGGCCGTGCGCCATCGCCTCGAGCACGACGTTGGGAAAGCCTTCGCCGCGCCGCGACGGCAGCACCACGCAGCGCGCGCCTTCCAGCAGCGCGCCGAGCCGCTCACGCCCGACGAAGCCCTGGAACCGCACATCGACCTGGCGCGCGCGCGCCAGCGTCTCGAGCGCGGCGCGCTCGGGCCCGATGCCCGCCAGCACCAGTGGAATTCCACGCCCCGCGAGCGCGGCGATCAGGTCGTGCCAGCCCTTGTCCGCGATCAGCCGCCCCACGCCCAGCACCGCCTGGCCGGGTGGGGTCACGGCCGGCGGCAGCACGACGCCGTTGGGCACGACGGCGAGCTTGCCCTCGACATCGCGCGCCAGCCCGGGATCGCGCGCGCGTGCCGCCGCCAGCAGCGCGGTGCGCTGCGTCTCGCTCTGCACCAGCACGCCCGTCGCCTCGCGCCACACCCCCGGCGACTGGCGGCCGCGCGCGGAGCCGGTCACGCGCAGCTCGTCCTCGCCGCGGACCCATACCAGCGCCGGAATGCCGTACCGGCGCTGCAGCCGCACCCCGATCCATCCCGACACGAACGTCTGAAAGCACAGCAGCAGGTCGGGGCGCGGATCGAGCCCGTCCACCACCGCCGCGCACGCGCGCAGGTCGAGCACCGTGCGCAGCCCCGGCACGGGCACCACCGGCGTGCGCCGCACGTCGTAGCCGTCGCGCCGCTCGCACGCCGGCAGGTTGGCGGGCAGCCGGCGCGTGATCACGGTGACGTGGTGCCGCCGCGCCAGACGCGCCGCCCACTCCGCGGCCTGCAGCTCGGCGCCGCCGACCCCGGGCGGGAAGCGGCCGATCAGCAGCGCCAGGTTCACGCGGCGCCGGCGCGCAGGTGCCGCGACAGATCCATCGGCTCGGGCTCGGCCAGCGCCGCGGCGGGACGATCGAGCATGCTGCGCGCCCACAGCTCGAGGCACACGAGCGCCCACGTCTGCCGCGCGCGTCGCTGGTCGCGCGCGCGCGCATCGCCCAGCACGCGCTCCACCGCGCCGGATGCGAACCAGCCGCGGCGGCGCGTCACGGGATCGAGCAGCACCTCGCGTGCCAGCCGCCCGAAGTCGCCGCCGAACCAGTGCTCGAGCGGCACCCCGAATCCCTGCTTGCCGCGCGACAGCGTCTCGGCCGGCAGCCGGTCGCGCACGCATTCGCGCAGGATCCACTTGCTCACCCCGTTCCGCAGCTTGAGCTCGAACGGGATGCGCGCCACGAACTCGAGCACCTTGTGGTCGAGCAGCGGCACGCGCACCTCGAGCGCGTGCTGCATCGAGGTGCGGTCCACCTTGGTGAGCACGTCGTCGGTCATGTACGTCATCGCGTCCACGTGCAGCAGCGCGGGCATGGTGCCGGCGCCGGCGGCGCCCGCGAAGATCGCGCGCGGCGTCTGGAACGGATCGTGCGCGCCCAGCGCGGCGCGCAGCGCCGGCGACAGCAGCGGGCGCAGCTCGCGCGGCGGGAAATAGGCCATCACGTCCAGATGGCGATCGATCGCCGCCAGCGACACGCGGTGGAGCTTGCGGCCGAGCGGATGGTCGGCGTGCAGCAGCCGGGCGGGCCACCCCGCCATGCGGCGCACCACGCCCGGCAGCCGGTCCACGCGCGCGTACTGCTGCGCCCACGGGTAGGTGGTGTAGCCGGCGAACGCCTCGTCGCCGCCGTCGCCCGACAGCGCCACCGTGACGTGGCGGCGCGCCATCTCGGACACGTACCAGGTCGGGATCATGGACGGGTCGGCGAACGGCTCGTCCATCGCCCATACCAGCCGCGGCAGCAGTCCGAGCGCGTCGGGGCGCACCACGAACTCGTGGTGATCGGTGCCGAGATGGCGTGCCACGCGCCGCGCGTGCTCGAGCTCGGAGAAGTCCTGCTCCTCGAACCCGATCGAGAACGTCTGAATCGGCTCCGGCACGGCCTCGCTCATCAGCGCCACCACCGCGCTCGAGTCCACGCCGCCCGACAGGAACGCGCCGAGTGGCACGTCGGCCACCAGCCGCAGCCGCACCGCCTCGGCCAGCAGCGCGCGCAGCCGTTCGACGTACCAGCGCTCCGGGTGGCCGGCGTCGGCGTCCACCGGCAGCGACCAGTAGCGCGTGACGCGCGGGCCCGAGGCGTCGCACACCAGCGCGTGGCCGGGCGCCAGCTTGTGGATGCCGCGGAAGATGCTGCGCGGCGAGGGCACGTACTGGAACGTTAGGTAGTCGGCCAGCGCGCGCTCGTCGAGCTCGCGCCGCACCGACGGATCGATCAGCAGCGCCTTCAGCTCCGACGCGAACGCGATGCGCCGGCCGTCGTCGTGCCAGTACAGCGGCTTGATCCCGACGCGGTCGCGCGCGATCAGCATGCGCCGGCGCGGGCCGTCCCACATCGCGAACGCGAACATGCCGCGCAGGTGCTCGAGCAGCCCGTCGCCGTGCTCCTCGTACAGGTGCAGCAGCGCCTCGGTGTCGCTGGTGCCGCGGAACCGGTGGCCGCGCGCGGCCAGCACGGCGCGCAGCTCGGGCCAGCCGTACAGCTCGCCGTTGTAGGTCACGTGCAGCGTGCCGTCCTCGTTCGCCATCGGCTGGTGGCCGCCGGGCGACAGGTCCACGACCGCCAGCCGCCGATGCCCGAACGCCACCGGCCCCTCGCTCCACACGTCGCCGTCGTCGGGCCCACGGTGCCGCAGCACCGCCGTCTGGCGCGCGACCAGCGGCACGTCGGGCGCGCCGTCGCGATAGTGATAGACCCCGCAGATGCCGCACATGGTCAGCTCCCGTGACGCGGCGCGATCGTCACGCCGCCGATCGGAACGCCGGCGAAGTAGTCGCGCTCGAAGAAGTAGTCGGACAGCCGGAGGTTGGGATAGTGCGGCTGGCGCAGCATGCGCACCTGCGCCACGTAGCGGCCGGGGGCTGCGTCGGCCGGCACCACGAGCTGGAACGAATCGCGCACCACCTGATCCGGCCGCCACAGGTCCACGCCGTAATCCCCCGCCACCGGCAGGTGATCCGCGCGAAACCGGTAGCGCTCGTGCCGCACGCGCTCGATCACCTTGCGCACCGGCTTCGCCAACCACGCGGGCGGCGCCATGCCGTCCGGCAGCGGCCGGTCGAACCGCACCGCGACGTCGTACGAGCCCGGCGCGAGCGGCCGCAGCGCGCGCCACGCGAACACCCCGTGCAGCGTGTCGCCCGGCGCCGCCGTCGCCGGCCACAGCATCGCCCACTGCAGCGCCGGCCGGTCGTCGCCCATGCGGCGGGCGACCGTGGCCGTGCGCGGATCGTAGCGGTCGACGAACGGCCGCGGCACGGCGCCCGACAGCGCGGCGAGCGCGGCGCGGTGCACGCGGTACACGGTGAAGCCGGCGTCATCGTACACCCGCTCGAACGCCTGCGGGGCGCGGTCGAGCCGCGCGCGCGCATCGGCCGCCCATTCGGCGGACGGCGCCCAGTAGTCGAAGTGCGGCACGTCGGGGAACCGCGCGTTCACCACCACCACCGTCACGCCGTAGCGGTCGATCACCTGGCGCGTGCGCTCCCAGCTGGCGTACGGGTCGAGCGCGTCGCGCGCGTCCAGCAGCCGGTCCAGTGCGCGCGCATCGTTGGGCGAGCTGTGCTGGTCCACGAGCGTCATCACGTAGTTCGAGGTCGCCATCGGGATCGCGTACGAGGTGCCGGGATCCGACAGCACCACCTGATCGGGCGGCAGATGCCGCGCCATCCACGACAGCCCGCGTCGCCACTGCAGCGGGCTCATCGCCGCCTCGTCGCGCTGCAGCTCGTCGGGCCTCACGAACAGCCGGGCGGACTCGCGCAGCATCGGCACCAGCAGCGCGACCGTGATCGCCGCGCCCGCGATCGTCGCCGGCGTGCGCGGGCCGCGCGCCAGCCGCCGCGCGAGCGCCGGCAGCCCCCACGCCAGCACGCCGAACAGCGGCACCATCCAGATCATGCGCATCAGCAGGTAGCCGAGCGTCGGCTGCAGCGCGTGCACCACGGGCGGATCGAAGATCACGAGCGCCACGACCAGCGACACCGCGAGCACGTACAGCGCGGCGTCGTTGCGGCGCGCGGCGCGCCACAGACCCCACGCCGCGAGCGGCACCAGCACCCACAACCGCCCCATCCACTCCCACAGGATGCCGATGCCGACGATGCGCGCGTCGTCCCACAGCGTGAGCAGCCCCTGCGGCTCGGTGTGGATCGGGTTCACCGGGCGATAGGCGCCGTGCGCGCGCCACAGCAGCCACGGCAGCATCGCCGCCGCCATCCACAGGCCGGTCGCGAGCAGGCGCCGCGCCCGCTCCCCGAAGCCGCGCTCGCGCACGAGCAGGCCCACCCCGAGCGCGCCGAACGCCAGCGCGAACTGGATCGCGGCGAACACGTGGACGAGCGCCGCCGACAGCCCGAGCAGCACCGCGGTGGCGCGCGCGCGGCGCGAGCGGCGCGCCAGGTCCCACAGCAGCGCCACCGTCGTCGCCAGCGCCAGCTGGTCGGCGAGCTTGGTGGAGAACACGGTCTCCCGGATCGGCTGGGAGGCGAGTCCGCCGCCGTAGGTCAGGAACCAGCTCCACGCGCCCACGGCCGCGCCTGCGCCTCCCGCCAGCAGCCAGCCGAGCGCCGCGACGTTGAGCGCGAACAGCGGCGACAGCAGCGCCGGCAGCCGGCGCCAGGTGTCGATCGGATCCGCGGCCGCGAGCCCGCTCACCAGCGCGACCTGCGGGTGCCACAGCGCCTTGCGCGGATCGACGCCGGATTCGCCCGCGTCGCGATAGAACGCGTCGCTCGGGAACGCGTCGCCGTGCTCGAGCATGCGACGGATGGTGGCGATGTGATCGGGCGAATCCGAGTACCAGGTGATCGCCACGCCGACCCGGCCGGCGAACACGCCCGCCGCCAGCATCGCGAGCAGCACCGCGACGCCGGCGCCGCGCCCGAGCCGGAACGCGCGCGGTTCGATGACGGCCGCGGAGGCGGCTCGCCACGGGGCCACGCGCACCAGCGCCAGCGCCCATAGCAGCAGATCCGCCGCGACCGCGCCGTGGATCAGCACCGTGAACGGCGCGCCGACCGCGCGCGTGGCGAGCACCAGCGCCGCGTTCCACGCCACGCCGAACCCGAGTCCCCACGCCGGCACCAGCCACCACGCCGGCGGCTCGAGCAGCGCGGCGATGGTCGCGCCCGGGCCCAGCACGCGCCCGACCAGCGCCAGCAGCACGCGCGCGGTCGCCGGCAGGCCGGCCAGCGCGCCCGCGCCGAGCGCGAGATGGAGGCCGATCGCGGCCAGTCCGAAGCCGAGCGGGA
>DASSIN010000170.1:0-9055 GCA_035691845.1 Candidatus Eiseniibacteriota bacterium
CGCGCACGCGCGCGCGGCGCCGCGACCCGCCGCGCGCCATCCCCCCGCCGCCGCGCACGCAGATAGGCCGCTCGTGACCACGCCCGAGCTGACCCCCGAATACCTGATCGAAACGCTCGGCCTCGTGCCGCTGCCGTTCGAAGGCGGCTGGTACGTCGAGACGTGGCGTTCCAGCGTCCTGGTGCCCACCGAACGCGGGCGGCGCGCGGCGGGCAGCGCGATCTGGTACCTGATCACACCCGACAGCTTCTCGGCCCTGCACCGCGTGGCGTTCGACGAGCTGTTCCACCTGTACCTGGGCGATGCGGTGGAGATGCTGCAGCTGCTGCCGGGCGGCAGCACGCGCACGCTGCGGATCGGCGCCGACATCGCCGGCGGCGAGCGGCCGCAGGCGCTCGTCCCCGCCGGCGTGTGGCAGGGCGCGCGGCTGCTGCCGGGCGGCAGCTTCGCGCTGTTCGGCGTGACGATGGCGCCCGGCTTCGACCGCGCCGATTTCGAGCCCGGCGACCGCGCCGCGCTGATCGCCCACTGGCCCCACGCCGCCGATCACATCCGCGCCCTCACGCGATAGCCATGGCGTGGTTGGCGCGCCGGCGGGAAGCTCGTCCCGCGGCCGCTACGCTACGCATCGAGGCCCGGGTCCCAGGACCCGGGCCTCGCGATTCCCGGAGGCCCCCACCTCCGGTTCACGACTGCCCGTCCCGGCGGCGAGCTACGGCGCGGAATGCGCCGGGCCCCACGCCCGCCACCGGAGACGGAGCAGCTTGACCGCCGGGCGCTCCCGGCGGATACGCGATCAGCGGCGGTACAGCGCCTGCAGAGCCCCCCACGTGGTGGCGTGGGCCGCCGTCACCTGCGAGGGCGACAGCACCAGGTCGTCGAAGTACACGGGCACGCCGCCCAGATCGAAGCGGAAGTTGTAGACGCCGGCCCAGCCGCCGGCGAGATCGCTGTCGGTGATGGGCGAGCCCGCCGTCAGCTCGAAGTCGTCGAAGAAGCAGCGGAACTGGGTGCCGAGCGCGATCACCTTGATCTTGTGCCAGGTGTTGGTCGGGATCGACTGCGCCGGCAGACTGGATGCGAACCACGTGCCGAGCGTGGTGGGCGAGCCGTTGATCAGCTTGCGGAAGTTGAGCTGGAACAGCCCCGACTGCACCACGAACTGGTAGCAGGACGCGAACCCGTTGGTGGGATCGGCGCGCACCACGATGCCGCGGCGCGTGCTGCCGTCGCCCGAGAACATCCACGCCTCCCACTGATAGTCCGACTGCCCCTGCGGATCGGTGGCCGACAGGATGATGCCGCCCGAATCGGGCGCCGAGTTCGTGGCCACGAGCACGGTGTGGTCGCCGGACGGGTTGGCGTACGCCGGGTCGCTGGCCGGCAGCGTGAGCGGCTGGGCGTCGTTGCTCAACCCGAACCCGGGATCCCACACCAGGTCCAGCACGCCGCCGGTGACGTGCTCGGCGATGGTGCCGGCGTTGGTGTGCAGCGGCGTGGACGAGGCGAATGCGCTTCCAACGAACAGGCAGACGGATGCAACGGCGAGATGCAGCGCGGGGGTGAGTCGCATGGGGGCTCCGGAGTTGTCCTCTCCCTGGGGGGATGCTGCTCGGGTGAACATCAGTGAACCAGCATGAACTTGACGGGCGCGCCGCCGACCGCCCCGGCCACACGCGCGAGGTACATTCCGCTGCCGAGCGCGCGACCGGATGCGTCGCGGCCGTCCCAGCCGGCGGTGGTGGCGAGCGACAGCGGCAGCCGCGCCACGCGCGCGCCGCTGACGGCGTAGATCTCGACCTCGCCCGAGGCGTGGCTGCCCTGCGGCAGCGCGAACCGCACCCGGCCGAGCGCGGGGTTCGGGAACGTGCGCAGCACGGGCGCGAGCGCGACCGCCTCGGGCACGCCGACCACCGAGGCGGCGAGCCGGCGCTCGAGGTAGCCGATCCGGCGCACGTAGGTGCCCGACGGTCGATCGCCCACCACCATCGAGCCGGCCTCGTTGGTCGCCGACGCCTGGAACACCAGGTGCGCGAGGCCGCCGGTGTTGCGCTGGGAGAGCGCGAAATAGCGCTCGTCGGTCCACGGCGTCTGCGTGAGGTTCTGCGCGGCGGCCCAGCCCTCACCCGAGCGCGTCACGCTCGCGAACACATCGCCGAAGCCGGTTCCGGTGCAGATGCCGGGCAGTCCCTCGGTGGCGACGGGATCGACGTACGCGTCGGTGAAGCCGTCCCACGCCACGTAGGTCTCGAGCCCTTCGGCCGAGAACCCGACCTGCGGCCAGTCCACGGAGATGGTGTTGAATCCCGCCAGCGGACCGGCGAGGCCGTTGTCGATGTTGTCGTAGCCGTCGGCGACGCCGGCCGGCACCTGATACACCGTCTCGACGCCGCGATCCGGGCTCCAGTGCTCGATCCGGCTGCGCCAGTCGAAGTACTGGATCGCCGTCCCCACCTTGCGCGCCTGCAGCTCGCTCCACACCACGTGCGGTACGGTGTCGAGGTATGCCACGTCGCAGTGCACGTACGGTCGCCACTGGGTCGAGGTCGAGTCGGCGGCGGTGATGGCGGCGTCGCTGTAGTACGTGATGTTCCGCTTGGTGATGGTGGCCGGCGCGAAGCTGCCGTCCGACGACTGCACCAGCCACACGTTGTGGCCGAAGTCGGTGACCGCGACGCCCACGCGCCCGTCCGAGCCCACCGCCATGCTCGGGAACCCGGCGTAGCCGTAGGTCGACTGGAACGTGATCAGCGATTTCACCGCCGTCCACGCGCCGCCCTGCCAGCCGGTCGGGCAGCTGAACGTGCCGTAGGCGCTCGCGAACGTGCTGACGCGGAAGTCGCTGGTGCCGCAGTGCACGCAGTTGGAGGAGGTGTACGGCGTCTCGCCCAGCACCACGCACGCGCCGCTCGGCTGCGCCACCACCTGCGGGAACAGATAGCTGGGATCGGTGATCGGCGTGAGCTGGTCCTTCCACGTATTGCCGCCGACGCTGCGCTGCAGGTAGAAGTCGCCGCGTTCGCTGCAGCCGTCCTCGTTCGCGTGCTGCCCGACGCACGCCTCGCCGTTCGGCAGCAGCGACACGGTGCCGAAGCCGCCGGACGGATCGGCCGGGGCGCACTGGCTGCAGTGCACGGTGGCGTCGCCCACGCGGCCCGCATGCGTCCACAGTCCCGACGCGTCGCGCCAGGCGTAGTTCATGCCGCGCAGCGGGTACGGATTCGGCGCCGCGAGGTTGGGCGGGCACACGCCCGTCAGCTCGCAGAAGTCGTCCTCCCACACCACGTGCACGCGGTCGTCGGGTCCGACCACGATGCGCGCCCCCAGCGAGCCGAAGTCCTGGAAGTCGTAGTACGTGGAATCGAGCTCCACCGCACCCGCGGGCAGCGGCACGGCGTACACCGCGGCGGCGGTGGACGCGGCCCTACCCGCGAGCGGATGGAGTGCATCGGAGCCGAGATAGGCGCCGTCGGCAGCGACCGGCGGCGCCGGCCGGTTGGGCACGTTGGCGTCGGTGCGGGCCGCGGCCGGGGCCGCGAGCGCGCACGTGAGCGCCAGCGCCAGCAGTGCGCGCCGCATCAGTCGCGATCCTCCGGCCCGAGCAGGCGGGTGAAATCGCGCCGCACGGCGAACGCGAACGTGCGGCCGGGCTCGGGGATGAAGCTGCCGGGCTCGCGATAGCTGGCGTCGAACAAGTTGCGCACCGCCAGCGTCACGCGCACGCCACCCCACGTCGCCGAGCCCTCCACCGCGAACGTGGTGAACCGCGGCCGCGCCAGCGTGGTGTCGCGCGTCCACACGGCGTCGTTCCAACGCATGCGCGCGGCGAACAGCCCCTGCGGCAGCGCGTGCACGGGAACGCTGGCGTCGATCACCACGCGGCCGGTGCCGATCGTGGCCAGCCGCTCGCCGGTGGCGAGGTCGTAGCCGCGCGGGAACGCCGCGCTCACGCCGAGCGTGACCGGCGCCACATGCGCCTCGAGCGCGTACTCCATGCCCTCGATGCGCGCGCGGTTCACGTTCCAGTACTGGAACCGCGGGATCAGGTAGAGCTGGCCGATGTAGTGGAACGTGATCAGGTCCCTGACCTCCGAGCGGTAGGCCGACACCCGCGCCGAGGCGATGCGCCCCCCGAACATCGGGCCGATGCGCACGCCGCCCTCCATCGCCAGGCTGCGCTCGGAGCGCAGGTCGGGGTTGCCGAACAGCCGCAGGCCGCCGTGCACGTCGTCGTCGTAGTAGCGCTCGTCCAGGTTCGGCGCGCGAAACCCGGTGGCGAGGTGCGCGTACGGCTCGAGCGGACCGAACGGCCGCGACACGCCGCCTTCTGCGCTGACGCGCTCGTCGCGCGCGTCCAGCGTGGAGGTGAAGCTGTGGGCGGTGGAGTCGGCGTGCGAGCGCATCGCGTCCCAGCGCAGCCCGGCCTCGCCGTGCGTGCCGCGCCACGCGCCGCCGCCGAACGCCGCGGCCGACCACGTCTGCCGCCAGGCGTTGGGCACGCTCTCGCCCAGCGTCTGGGTCTGCGAGGTGACGTTCCCCCACAGGTTGCTGACCGTCACGTCCTCGGTGCGCGGCCCCAGGGCCTGCTCCAGCCGCCACTCGCCCGTCAGCCGCACGTGCCCGGGGCCGGCGAGCCGGAGCGACGGATCCACCTCGCTGGCGCGCGTGCGCACGCGATCGGCCGCCACCGTCTCCTTGCGCCCGACGAACCGGCCGCGCAGGAACACGCTGTCCACCGTGGTCTCGGTGAAGTCGTTGGCGAGCCGCTGCGTGACCGCCAGCAGGCGCGCCTGGGACAGCGCGCCGTGCAGCGGGTGCACGTACTCGAGCCGCTCGGCGTCGCGGCCCTGCAGCGGGTACACGCCGCGGCTGCCGGCGGCGTTGTCGAACGCGGGCAGTCCGATGTCGAGCGCGCGGCTGGTGGTGTGCTCGAGGTCGAGCAGGCCGCCGGCGAGCTGTCCCATCGCGCGCAGTCCCGCGTTCCATTCGTGGTCGCCCGAGTTCGGCAGCCGGCCGGCGGGCGTGGTGAGCGCCGACATCTGTCCGAGCCCGCCCTGTGCCTCGATGCCCCAGCGCGCGGTGCCGTAGCGCATCGTGGCCTGCTGGGCGTAGGCGGCGCCCGGCTCGCTGCCGCGCACCGACACGTTGCCGCCGAAGGTGGGCGTGCCGGCGAGCAGGCTGTGGTGGGTCACCAGATTGACCGCGCCGCCGAGCGCGTCGGAGCCGTACTGCGCGCTGGAGGCGCCCGGCATCACCTCCACCGCGTCGAGCCGGTCGAGCGCGACCAGCGACGGCTGGACGCCGTGGCCGCGCACCGTGTTCATGCGCACGCCGTCCACCATCAGCACCACGCGATCGCCGGACAGACCGCGCACCGAGATCAGCGATGCCCACGGTCCGGTCTTCACCAGCTCGACGCCGGGCACCGCGAGCAGCGCATCGCCCACGGTGGCCGGCAGGAACCGCGACATGTCGCTGCGATTGAGGCGCACGTTCGTCACCGTGCTGCGCTCGGGAATCGCCACGCGCGGGCGCGTCACCTCGACCTGCGGGAGCACGGTGACGGTGTCGCGCACGCCGGCCGCGCGGCGCGTGGAGTCGGCGACGCCGGCGGCGTCGCCGCGCGCGGAGTCCGCGGGGGCCTGCGCCTGCGCACCGGGGGCCTGCGCAAACGCGCATGCGGTCGCGAGCGCGAGAATCGCGGGGACTCGATGCGCCGGGAATTCCGCCGGCGGCCGGGGGACGGAGAGCGCGGACCGCATGGGACGCAACATAGAAGACCGCCGCGGCCGCTCGCTATTCGCAAGAGTGCGGAGACCGGCTCCGTAGTCCTACGGAGGACGAACGACCCGGTCGGGCGTCGCCCGGGACGGCTCCGCCGGTCGCAGTGCCGAGGCGGCGCGTCGCGCGGCGCACGGACGGCGCGCTACGAGCGCTCGATCAGACCCTCGCGCAGCGCGAACTGCGTGAGCAGCGCGACCGACTTGAGGTTGAGCTTGCGCATCAGGTTCGCGCGATGGGTCTCGACCGTGCGCGTCGAGATCACGAGCTGCGCCGCGATCTCCTTGGTCGAGAGCCCGGTCGCCACCAGCGTCAGCACCTCGCGCTCGCGCTCGGTGAGCGTGTCGACCACGCGCGGCGCCGCGGGCGTGCGCAGCAGCGCGGTCAGTTCGCGCTGCACGGGCGGGCTGAAGTACGGGCGGTTGTCGGTCACGGCGGAGATCGCGCCCACCAGGTCCTGCACGGCCGAGTCCTTGAGCAGGTAGCCGTCGGCCCCCTCCTGCACCGCGCGCGCCACGTACTCGGGGCTGGCGTGCATGGTGAGCACCAGCACCTTGAGCCGCGGGTGCTCGGCCTTGGCGCGGCGCAGCACCTCGAATCCGTCGAGCCCCGGCATGGTGAGATCGAGCACCAGCACGTCGGCCGGCGCGAGACGCAGCGCCTCGAGCGCCGCCGCCCCGTCCGCCACCTCGCCCGCCACCACGAGCCCGGTCTCGGACTCGAGGATGCGGCGCACGCCGGCGCGCACCAGCGTGTGATCGTCCGCCAGCACGACGCGCACCTGGCCCGCGCTCACGACGCCGCCCCGGTCGGGATCTCGGCCTCGAGCCGGAATCCCTTCGCCATGCCGTTGCCGCCCGGGCCGATCGCGAGCGAGCCGCCGAGCGCCGTCAGCCGCTCGCGCATCCCGAGCAGCCCCAAGTGCGCGACCGGCTCGCCGCGCACGCCGCAGCCGTCGTCTTCGACCGCGACGCGCAGCGCGTCCGGGCCGGGCTCGAGCCGCACGCGCACCTCGCGCGCGCCGGCGTGGCGCGCGACGTTGGTGAGCGCCTCCTGCACCACGCGGTAGATCGCCACCTCCTGCTCGGGCGTGAGCGGCCCGGGGCGCTCGGGCATCTCCAGCGCGACCGCGATGCGCGTGCGGCGCGCGAAGTCGTCCACCAGACCGCGCAGCGCCGGCGTCAACCCGAGGTCGTCGAGCACCGCCGGGCGCAGCAGGTTCGACAGATCGCGCACCTGCGCCAGCGCGCGCCCCACCAGCTCGCTCGCCTCGCGACGGCCCTCGAGATCGAGGTCGATCTTGAGCGCGGTCAGCACCTGGCCCGCCTCGTCGTGCAGCTCGCGCGCGATGCGGCGGCGCTCGTCCTCCTGCGCGCGCATCA
Source organism: Candidatus Eiseniibacteriota bacterium (assembly GCA_035691845.1). Lineage (GTDB taxonomy): Bacteria > Eisenbacteria > RBG-16-71-46 > RBG-16-71-46 > RBG-16-71-46 > DASSIN01. The sequence continues at coordinate 7,164 of DASSIN010000170.1, forward strand.
GCTGGCGCGTGAGCTGCTCGAGCTGCGCGGTGCGCGTCGCCAGCGCGCGGCGCTCCTCGCCCAGCACCAGGAACAGCGTGCCGAGCGAGGCCACCACGATGAACGTGACGTCCGCGAACACGCCCCACAGCACGCCGCTGCCGAACGCGCGCAGCAGCGGGTAGTCGAGGTGGTGGACCCCCCACAGCACGAATGTCCACGCCAGCAGCCGCGCGCCGCCCGACGGCACGCGATGCGCGTGACGCCAGAACACGATCCCGTTCCACAGCGTGACCGTGGACAGCAGCACCGACGCCGAGGTGCCGGCCACGCGCATGTCGTGAATGCCGTAGGTCTCGAACGCCGACCACGCCAGCCCGAGCGCCGCGAACCCGAGGTGGCGGGGGCGCAGCCGGAACCCGCGCGAGAACTGGAGCGCCGCGCCCAGCAGCAGCAGCGCGGTGAAGTCGGTGGCCGCCTGATGCGCGAACAGCCATGCCTCGCGGCGGGTGACCACGTAGCTGGAGATGAACGCCAGCCGCAGCGCGTACATCCCCCACGCCGCGCCCCAGGTCAGGAAGTAGGCGCGCCGCTGCCGGCGCCAGAGCACCAGGTAGACCAGCGCCAGGATGGCGGTGATGGCGGCCTGGAATCCGAGCCCGCTGAGCTCGACGGTGGTGCGATCCATGCCATGACTCTAGCAGCCCGGCCGCGCGCCGGGCAGACGCGACCGCGCGCGACGCCGGCGCGGCCCGGCGCGCCGATGGCCCCCGCGCTTGCGCCTGAGCTATCGCGGTGATATCATTCTGACATCACCCTCACCGAGGAGGAAGGCATGTACCGCGAGAAGCAGGCGACGTCCGCCCCCGGCGCGCTGATGGTGCTGGTGCTGCTGGCGCTGCTGGCCGCGAGTTTCGCGTGGCTGATTCATTCCGCCCGCCAGCAGCACGCGGCCGGCGCGCTGTTGGCCGTGCTGATGCTGGTGGTGGACGCGATCGCCGCGACCGGCCTCACCGTCGTCAATCCCAACGAGGCGCGCGTGCTGGTGCGGTTCGGGCGCTACGTGGGCACGCTGCGGCAGGAGGGCTTCTACTGGGTCAACCCGTTCACCACCCGACGGCGGGTGTCGCTGCGCATCCGCAACTTCGAGAGCCAGAAGCTCAAGGTGAACGACCACGACGGCAACCCGATCGAGATCGCCGCCATCGTGGTGTGGCGCGTGGTGGACAGCGCCGAGGCCATGTTCCACGTGGACAACTACGACAACTTCGTCAAGGTGCAGAGCGAGTCCGCGCTGCGCAACCTGGCCACCTCGCATCCCTACGACGCGCGCGAGGCCGGCCAGCTCTCGCTGCGCGGCAACACCGACGACATCGCCGCGCAGCTCAAGACCGAGGTGCAGGCGCGGCTGGCGCAGGCCGGCATCGAGGTGATGGAGGCGCGCTTCAGCCACCTCGCCTACGCGCCCGAGATCGCCGGCGCCATGCTGCGCCGCCAGCAGGCGAGCGCGGTGGTGGCGGCGCGCAGCCAGATCGTGGCCGGCGCGGTCGGAATGGTGGAGATGGCGCTGCAGGAGCTGGCCGACAGGCACGTGGTGGAGCTCGATCCCGAGCGCAGGGCCACGATGGTCAGCAACCTGCTGGTCGTGCTGTGCAGCGACCACGGCACGCAGCCGGTGGTGAACACCGGCACGCTGTACGCGTGATGCGCGCCCCGCAGCCGATCGCCTGCGCGCGCGCGGGCGGCGAGTAGGCCGCCGTGGCGGAACGCCGGCCGTTCCTGCTGCGGCTCGACCCCGACGTGCTCGAGGCGCTGCAGCGCTGGGCCGCGGACGACCTCCGCAGCCTGAACGGCCAGCTCGAGTTCCTGCTGCGCCGCGCGCTGGCCGAGGCCGGCCGCACCCCCCGCCCGCG
>DASSIN010000171.1:0-4096 GCA_035691845.1 Candidatus Eiseniibacteriota bacterium
CCGCCGAGGCGGCCGACGCGTGGCGCGAGGCGCTGCGGCGGTTCCCGAACCAGCCGCGGATCGGGCTCGACCTGGCGCTGTGCCTGGAGCAGTCGGGCGACGTGGACGGGGCGGTGGCGGCGGCGCGTGACGTGCTGAAACAGCTCCCGGACGACGCCGCCGCGCTCAACTTCCTGGGCTACCTCTACGCCGACCACAACCGGGAGCTGCCCGAGGCCGAGAAGCTGATCCGGCGCGCGGTGGACGCCGAGCCCGGCAACGGGGCCTATCTCGACTCCATGGGGTGGGTCGAGTTCCGGCTCGGCCGGCTGGACGAGGCCCGCCGGCTGCTGGAGCAGGCCGTGCTGCTGACCCATGGGGACCCGACCGTCCGGGAGCACCTGGGCGACGTGTACCAGAGCCTCCACATGCCGGCCCAGGCGCGCGACCAGTACCGGCTCGCGCTCGCCCAGGACAACGGCAACGCCCGGCTTCGCAACAAGCTGGCCGAGGTGCACTGAAATGTCATGGAACCGCGAACCGTGCGCGGGGGTAGGTCGCGTAGGTGAGCTGGCCCTTGCCGATGGACCGTGAGACCGCCGTACCTCCGGTGCTGTCCCTGTCCGACGAGGACCTCATGGCCCGCGTGGCGCGCGACGACGAGCGCGCGTTCGCGGAGCTGGTGAGGCGCTTCCAGGGCAGGGTCACGAATCTGATCGGCAGGGTGCTCAACGACCGCGGGTGCGCGGACGACCTGGCACAGGAGACGTTCGTGCGGGTGTTCGTGCACCGGCGGAACTACCGGCAGGGATCCAAGTTCTCGACCTGGCTGTTCACCATCGCGGCGAACCTGGCCAAGAACGAGATCCGCCGCCGGGTGCGCCGCCGGAACTGGTTCAGCCTGGACGCGCTGCAGGAGATGTTCTCCGACGGCCTCGCCCAGCTGGCCGATCCGACGGAGGGTCGGGAGAGCCTGCTCGAGCGCGAGCAGTTGCAGGAGGCGATCGGCAGGTGCATCGCCACGATTCCGGAGAAATACCGGGTGGCGCTGGTATTGAGAGACATCGAAGGGCTGTCCTACGAGGAGATCGCCGAGGTGCTCGGCGTTCCGGGCGGAACGGTGCGGTCGCGCATCAATCGGGCCCGCGGAATGCTGAAGCGCAAGCTCCAACCGCTACTGCGCAGATCGGGAACCCCATGAACTGCCACGACGCCCACCGCCTGTTCGGGGGCTGCTGGGACGACGAGCTGACCCAGGCCGAACGCGACTGGCTGGAACGCCACCTCGCCGCCTGCGCGCGCTGCCGCGTGGAGTACGACGAGCTGGCGCGCACGCTCGAGCTGGCGGGCTCGCTGCCGAGGATCGAGCCCGACGCCGAGCTGGTGGAACGCGTGCTGGCGCGCACCCGGCGCGCGACCGTGGCCCCCGACCGCGTGACGCTGGCGCGCCCGATGGGCGCGTGGCTCGCCACCGCGGCGGCCGGGCTCGCGATCACGGGCCTGCTGCTGGCGCCGTGGCGTCCGTGGCTCCAGGCGCCGCACGCGCTGCCGCATGCGGCAGCGGTGATGGCGCAGCTGACACCGGTGCGCCAGCCCGAGCTGCGGCATCCGGTGATGGCCGCGCGGAGCGGCGCCGGGCACGAACGGGTGGCCGCGGCGGACACGCTGTTCGATCACAGCGAGGACGTCGAGATGGTGCTCGACCCGGTCGTGCTGCGCATGCACAACGGCCGGGCCTCGGTCGTGCGCTCCACCACGCCGGCGGTGCACGGCGAACAGGCCGTGATCAGCTTCTGAGGCCCACCGTGCGATTCGCGCGCGGGGCGACGCTGGCGCTCGCCATCGCGTGCGCGCTGCCGGCGGCCGCGCGCGCGCAGGGGACGCTCGCCCGGCTGCAGACCGACGTTGACGAGATCGCGCGCCGCGCGCGGCCGTCGGTCGTCACCGTGTTCGCGCAGCGCACCATCACCTACCCGCACCCGCTGCCCGGCCAGGCCCCGCGTCGCCTGCACACGCGCGTCGGCTCGGGCGTGGCGCTGCAGGAGAGCATGGTGCTCACCACCGCCAGCGTCGTGCTCGGCGCCGAGAAGCTGATGGTGCGCACCACCAACGGACTCCAGGTCGAGGCGCAGTTGGCCGGCATGGACCCGATCTACAACCTGGCCGTGCTGCGCGTGCCCGAACTGAAGCTGCCGCCGCTCAAGTTCGCCGATCGGCCGGCGCAGGTGGGCGACTGGGTGATCGCGCTCGGCATGTCCTACGGCGCGCAGCCGACGCAATCGGTCGGCAACATCGCCTACCTGTACCAGGAGCCGCGCACCTCGCTGCTGCAGCTCACGAACAACGTGTACCCGGGCAACAGCGGCGGCGCCGCGTTGAACGCGCGCGGCGAGCTGGTGGGGATCGTGCAGGGCGAGCTGGGCTCGCCCGACATCGGCAACGGCGGCCCCGACGCCGAGCGCCGCCCGGGCGGCATGAGCTTCGTGATCCCCGCCGATCAGGCGAAGCCTGTGTACGAGAGCCTGGCGCGCGCCGGCCGCGTGCCGCACGGCTGGCTCGGCGTCAGCACGCGCGCCGCGAGCGTCACCGCCGAGAGCGAGCCGCACGAGCGCGTGCCGATCGGCGCGCAGGTGGAGAGCGTGGTGACCGGCGGCCCCGCCGCGCGCGCGGGCTTGAAGCGCGGCGATCTGATCGTGGGCTTCGAGGGCGATCGCGTGGAATACCCCGAGCAGCTCGCGCGCTGGGTGACGGCCACGCCGCCCGGCACCGCCGTCGACATGGTGTGGGTGCGCAACGACGAAGAGCAGTCCGGCCGCATCACGCTCGCCACCTCGCCCAGCGTCGTCCCCGAGTGGGCGATGGAAGCCCCCGGCGCCGGCGACAGCGAAACCCGCGTCGCCGACCTGCAACGCAGGATCCGAGAACTCCACCGCCAACTGGAAAAGCTGAAGGACAAACCCCGGCGGTAGCGCCCTGTCCGGACGACCCCGTGCGAGCACTCAAACTGGCGCGACTTCGGCCTTTCCCGCGTCGCACCGAACCGTCAGGGATCTACCGCACTGTTACGAACGATCAGCGGCGACTTGCGTGGAACCGCGCCGTCGAGAGGCGTAGCATGGTTTAGGACGTCCAGGAGGTGTCTGTGTCTGGCCCGCCGCCCTTTTCCCTCTTCGCAGCGGCTCTGCTACTTGCGCTGCTCCCTGTCCCCGGGCGAGCGCAGGTCCCGGAGCCCGACAGCATCGTGCTGCGGGAGGACTTCGAACAGAGCGAGCCGGACGTGGCGTTGTTCGGCGGATTGGGTGTCAGCGTGTGGGCCACCCGTGGGCCCGATGCGGAGTGGAGCTCTAGCACCGACGGCGGCCGACATTGGTCGGCTCCTGGCACCTTCCCTGTTCTATCCGTGACCTCCGACAGGCCGAGATACCGCCCGGTCGTTTGCTCTGACCGAAGCGGAGCGTTCTACGCTGCGGACCTGTACGATCAGAACGCCGACGGGAGGGTCGCAGTCTACCAGATCGATCCTGCCAGCCTGTCAATTTCGCCGCCTTCATTCGCATCCCCGGCAAGCCCTGTTTATCCGGCATACGATTGCCCGCGTATCGCATGCGAGCCGACCGGGGGAATGGTCTTCGTCTCATACACGAACATGGTGCCATCGGGAAGCACGGCGAACGGAACCATTCAAGTCGCGCGATCGCGCGATGGTGGTGTGACGTGGTCTGCGCCGGTGCAGTTGGGCGGGATTAGCAGCAACGGCAGCTCGATCGCCGTTGGGCCCGATGGGCAGGTGGTCGTGTCGTGGGAGGACTTCGCGACGCGCACCGTGCAGGTGGCAACTTCGTGGGATAGCGGCGGGACGTTCTCGTACCCAATTGCGGTGGCGCCGATCCTCGATGATCTCGGTGCACCGCCGCCCGGGTGGGCGGATGATTCTGGGCGATACGCCCCCGGCTACGTCCAGTCGATCATCGACGCCGATTTCCCGAGCCTCGCCATCGACACAAGCACCGGCCCGCACCGCGGCGCGATCTACCTGACCTGGACGGACTACCGTGATGGGAGCCTAGGACCCTTCGCGGGTGCAATCGACGAAGGCGAGCCCAACGACTTCTTCGCG
>DASSIN010000172.1:0-9609 GCA_035691845.1 Candidatus Eiseniibacteriota bacterium
CAGCGCCGGCGGGGCGCCCGCCGGCGGCGGCGCGGGCTGCTGCGTGATCGCCAGCGCGAGCGTGGCGATGTTGGCGCCGGCGAACGGCGGCCGACCGGTCACCATCTCGTGCATGATCACGCCCAGCGCCCACAGATCGGCGCGCGCATCCACCGGCGCGCCCAGGATCTGCTCCGGCGCCATGTACGCAGGCGAGCCGCGCACGACGCCCGAGGTCGAGCGGGTGACGTCGGCGCCCGCCTCCAGCAGCCGCGCCAGCTCGAAGTCCAGCACCTTGACCTGGCCGCGCGCGCTCACCATCACGTTGGCCGGCTTGAGATCGCGGTGCACGATGCCGAGCTCGTGCGAGGCCTCGAGCGCCTCCGCGATCTGGGTCGCGATCGCCGTCGCCTCGGCCGTCGGCAGCGGGCCGCGCGCGAGCCGCGCGGCCAGGCTCTCGCCCGGCACCAGCTCCATCACCAGGAAGTCCTGGCCCTGGTCCGAGCCGAAATCGAACACCGTGCCCACGCGCGGATGCGTGATGCGCGCCACCGCCAGCGCGGTGCGCCGGAACCGCTCGCGCAGCGCCGGGTCGGCCAGCGACTCGGCGTTCAGCAGCTTGAGCGCCACGTCGCGCTCGAGGCGCTCGTCGTGCGCGCGGTACACGACGCCCATGCCGCCCGCGCCGAGCGGCGCCAGCAGCCGATAGTGCGACAGGCGTTCCGGGGTCACGCGCGCAGTCTAGCGCGCGCCGTCGGCGCGTGCGACGCGGCCGCGCCGTGAGCGCCGGATCCGTCGCGCGCCGAGCGGCGCACGCGGGCCGCCCTGCTTGCGCCCGCCGCGCCGCCGCGCTCTCATGGGGGCGGAACGCGGCTCGTGAACGGAGGGGGCATGGACATCGGGATGATCGGGCTCGGGCGCATGGGCTTCAACATGACGCTGCGGCTGATGCAGGGCGGCCATCGCGTGGTGGCGTTCGATCGCAACGCGGCCACGGTCGCGGACGCCAAGGCGCGCGGCGCGGTGCCGGCGGCGGGCGTCGAGCAGCTGGTCGCGCAACTCGCCGCGCCGCGCGCGGTGTGGGCGATGGTGCCGGCGGGCGGGCCGGTGGACGATCTCGTGGGCGCGCTCGGCGGCCTGCTCGCGCGCGGCGACGTGTTCGTGGACGGCGGCAACTCCAACTTCCACGATTCGCGCCGCCGTCACGACCAGCTCGCGTCGCGCGGGGTCGCGTTCGTGGACGCCGGCGTGTCGGGCGGCGTGTGGGGACTGGAGGTGGGCTACTGCATGATGCTGGGCGGCCCGCCGGAGGCGATCGCGCGGCTGAAGCCCGCGCTCGACACGCTGGCGCCGCCCGAGGGCTGGCGGCACGTGGGCGGCCCGGGCGCTGGCCACTTCGCCAAGATGGTCCACAACGGCATCGAATATGGTCTGATGCAATCGTATGCGGAGGGCTTCGAGCTGCTGAACGCCAGCGAATACCACTACGACCTCGCCGGCCTCGCCCACCTGTGGAACCGCGGCAGTGTGGTTCGCTCGTGGCTGCTGGAGCTGGCCGAGCGCGCGTTCGAGGACGATCCCGGGCTGGAGAAGATTCGCGCGTGGGTGGAGGATTCGGGCGAGGGGCGCTGGACCGTGCTCGAGGCCATCGACCGGAGCGTGCCGACGCCGGTGCTCGCGCTGGCACTGATGACGCGATTCGCGTCGCGCCAGGACAATTCGTTCCGTGACCGCGTGCTGGCCGCGCTGCGCCATCAATTCGGTGGCCACGCGGTGAAGGAGCGGCAGGCGTGACGGCGCCCGACGCGCGCGCGCGCGCGCATGCCGGGCGCGGGAGCGGAGCGTAGATGGCGACCCGCATCGAGGCGGTCGCGCCGCAGGCGATGCCGGCCACGCCGCGCCCGGCGCCGCCGTGCGCGTTCGTGATCTTCGGCGCCTCCGGCGATCTCACCCACCGAAAGCTGGTGCCGGCGCTGTGGCAGCTCGCGGTGCGCGGCCTGCTGCCGCAGCCGTTCGCGTGCGTCGGCGTGGCGCGCCGCGACTGGAGCGACGACGCGTTCCGCACCGAGATGGCCAACGCCATCAAGGAATTCGCGCGCGACCGCACGCTCGATTCCGACACGTGGCGCGCGTTCGCGTCCGGGCTGCACTTCGTGTCCGGCGACTTCGAGACGCCCGAAACCTACCTCAAGCTCGACGCCACGCTCGAGACGCTGGACCGCGACCTGGGCCTCGGCGGCCGGCGCGTCTACTACCTGGCCACGCCGGCCAACGAGTTCTCGGTGATCCTGCACCGGCTCAAGGCCGCCGCGCTGATCCACGCGTCGTCCGATCCGGCGTGGACGCGCGTCATCATCGAGAAGCCGTTCGGGCGCGATCTGGAATCGGCCAAGACCCTGAATGGCCTGGTCGCGCGCGTGCTGGACGAATCGCAAACGTTCCGGATCGACCACTACCTGGGCAAGGAGACGGTCCAGAACATCCTCGTGTTCCGGTTCGCCAACAGCATGTTCGAGCCGCTGTGGAACCGCAATCACGTCGAGCACGTCGAGATCACCGCCGCCGAGACCCTGGGGGTGGAGACGCGCGGTGCGTTCTACGACCAGACCGGCGTGCTGCGCGACGTGGTGCAGAACCACCTGCTCGAGGTGTTGAGCCTGACCGCGATGGAGCCGCCGATCTCGAGCCAGGCCGACGACGTGCGCTCCGAGAAGCTCAAAGTCCTGCACGCGCTGCGCATGCCGTGGGAGGACACGATCGATCGCGACGTCGTGCTCGGTCAGTACCGCGGCTACCGGCAGGAGCCGGGGGTCCAGCCCGACTCCGCCACGCCCACGTTCGCGGCGCTGCGGGTGTTCGTTGACAACTGGCGCTGGCAGGGCGTGCCGTTCTACCTGCGCGCGGGCAAGAAACTGTCGCAGCGGCTGACCGAGGTGTCGCTGCACATGCGCAGGGTGCCGCTGTGCCTGTTCGGGCGCGACGACGTGTGCGAGCACATCGAGCCCAACGTGCTCACGTTGCGCATCCAGCCCGACGAGGGAATCGAGCTGTGCTTCGCCTCCAAGGTGCCGGGCCACGACCTGGCGGTGGGCACGGTGACGATGCGGATGAAGTACGTGGAGGCGTTCGGCGGCGAGCCGCCGGAGGCGTACGAGCGGCTGCTGCTGGACGCGATGCGCGGCGACGCCACGCTGTTCTCGCGGCGCGACGCGGTGGAGGCGTCGTGGGCGTGGATCACGCCGATCCTGCGCCACTTCGAGCAGCATCCGCCGCACGACTTTCCCAACTACGAGCCGGGCAGCGACGGCCCCGGACGTTGCGACCTGCTGATGCGCCAGGACCGGCGCGTGTGGCGCAGCCTGCGCGCCGGCAACGGTTCCGATCGGGACGGCCGGCGGTGACCGGCACGGTCGCGGTGCTCGCCGGCGCGCCCGCGCTGGCCGAGGCGGCGGCCGATCGGCTGGCGGCGTGGCTGGACGCGGCGCTGCGCGCGCGCGGCACCGCGTCACTCGCGGTGTCGGGCGGCGCCACGCCCGTGCTGACGCACCGCGCACTGGCGCGGCGCCCGCTCGACTGGTCGCGCGTGCACGTGTGGTTCTGCGACGAGCGCGCCGTGCCGCCCGGCGATCCCGAGAGCAACTACCGGCTGGCGAACGAGACGCTGATCGGCCCGGCCGGCATTCCGGATGCGAACGTGCACCGCATGCTCGGCGAAGCGACCGACCTGAACGCCGAAGCGGAGCGCTACGCACGCGAGCTGCCGGCGGCGCTCGACGTGCTGCTGCTCGGGATCGGCCCCGACGGGCACACCTGCTCGCTGTTCCCGGGGTCGGCGCTCGTCACCGAGCGCACCCGGCGCGTGGCGGCGGTATTCGACAGCCCCAAGCCGCCACCGCGCCGCATCACGCTCACGCCGCCCGTGCTGGCCGCGGCGGGCGAGGCGCTGATGCTGGTCGAAGGCCAGGAGAAAGCGGAGGCGGTCGCGCGCGCGCTGGATCCGGCCAGCGCCCCGCAGCAGGTGCCGGCCTCGCTGGTGCGCGACCGCACCTGGCTGCTCGACGCCACCGCCGCGGCGCGGCTGCCGGCCGCGAGCGGCGGACGTTCAGGCTGAAAACGAACCGGCGCGGCCCACATGGACCGCGCCGGCGAACATCGATTGGCCGTCAGGCCTTTACACGGCGGCGGCGACGGCGGCGGTGTGGCGCGCCCGCGCCGTTCGTGCCCAGCACCTGGTCGAGATAGCTGTTCACTTCCAGGCGCACGATCGACGGCAGGATCGCGCGCACCTTCTGCTGCACCATCGACGTGAGATCGCCCTGGCCGGCGGCGACCGCGCGCCCGCTGCCCGGCGGCCGTCCGCGCCGCGCCGGAACCTTCGCCTTCTTGCGCCACGAATAATAGGTGACGGGCGTGACGCCGAACTTCTTGTGCACGTCCGCCGCCGTCAACCCATCGCGCTGTGCCGTCTCGACTATCGTGCGGCGCTGCTCGTCGGAATACCGACGGCGCTTGCGCCGTGCCTTGGTCGCCATGCCCTGCCTCCCCTGTGGGCCCCGCTCCGGGGCGCGCCCATTGAGCCACAGGCCTGGCGGACTGTCAATATGAACGATGGCTTTGCATTACACCACGAATATGAAATCGCTCGTCTCCTTCATGCCATTCGATATCAACGCCGCCCGCCAGCGCTCCCGCGCCACTGCGGCCGTGACGATCAGCACCAGCGGGGGCGCGAGGGCCGCCACAATGGCAGGGTCCGGATGCCGTGCGGCGTGCACGCGCGCGCCGTCCGGGCCGAGCGCCACCCGCCAGCGCTCGAGGCTCGCGCCGGTTCCGACCAGCGTGAACGGGCCCGCACCATGGAACCGGCGCGCGAGGGATTCGCGTTTCAGCTCGGTCATGGCGGCGCGCGCGTAGCGCGGGTCGCGATGGGTGGCGCTGGCCGGATGCTGCCGCCAGCGGTACAGCACGCGCGGCAGCTTGGCGAAGCGCGCGCCGGCGTCGAGCAGCCGCACCCACAGGTCGAGGTCCTCGGCCCAGCCGCGCTCGCGCCAGCCGCCCACGCGCTCGAGCCAGCCCCGGCGCAGCATCGCCGTTCCGTGCGCGAGCGGGCTGTCCACCAGCACCTCGCGCGCCATCGCGTCGTGGGTGAGCAGCGCGTTGTGCCACTCGGCCCACCGCTTCATGCCGGCGCCGGTGTCGCGCGCCGGGAACAGCGCCAGCCGGCAGCCCACCACGGCGGCGTCGGGGTGCCGCGTCAGGAACGCGTGCTGACGCGCCAGGCGTTCGGGGTGGGAGAGATCGTCGGCGTCGTGACGCGCCACGAACGGCGCCCGCGCCAGCCCCAGCGCAGTGTTGAGCGCCGCCGGCAGGCCGCGCGGGGCCGTGCGGGCGACGCGCATGCGCCCGGGGCCGAGCCGCCGCGCCGCGCGCTCCAGCCGCTCGCCCGAGCCGTCGGTCGAGCCGTCGTCCACGGCCACGATCTCCACCGCCTCGAGGGTCTGGCGGGCGAGCGAGGCGAGCGAGGCCTGGAGCCACGGCGCCGCGTCGCGCACCGGCAGCAGCACGGACACGATCGGCGGGGCCATGTGCCCGACTGTAGCCGGCCGGGACCGGCCGCGCGACGGGCAGGGGTGACGGACGGCCGCGCGCGATGGTACTTTTCGACCCCGCCTGCCCGCCCCCGACCCCCTGCTGGAGGACCACCATGCAGACGCGCACGCTGGGAACCGGCCCGGCCCGGCTCGACGTCTCGGCCGTCGGGCTCGGGTGCATGGGGATGAGCGATTTCTACAGCCGCGGCAGCGAGGCGGAATCGATCGCGGTGATCCATCGCGCGCTCGATCTCGGCGTGAGCCTGCTGGACACGGCCGACGTGTACGGCCCCCACACCAACGAGCAGCTCGTGGGCCGTGCGATCCGGGACCGCCGCGACCAGGTGGTGCTGGCCACGAAATTCGGCAACGTGCGCGGCGCGGACGGCAAGTTCGCGGGCGTGAACGGCGCGCCGGACTACGTGCGCCGCGCGTGCGACGCCTCGCTGCTGCGGCTCGGCGTCGACCACATCGATCTCTACTATCAGCATCGCGTGGACCGCCACACGCCGATCGAGGACACGGTGGGCGCGCTGGCCGAGCTGGTGCGCGCGGGCAAGGTGCTCCACATCGGGCTGTCGGAGGCCGCGCCGGCCACGATCCGCCGCGCGCACCGCGTGCACCCGATCACCGCGCTGCAGACCGAGTATTCACTGTGGACGCGCGATCCCGAGGACGAGGTGCTGGCCACGGTGCGCGAGCTGGGCATCGGGTTCGTGGCCTACAGCCCGCTCGGCCGCGGATTCCTGACCGGGCGGTTCCGCGCAGCCGAGGATGTGGCCGAGGGCGACACGCGCCGCAACCATCCGCGCTTCCAGGGCGACAACTTCCAGCACAACCTGGAGCGCGTGGAGCAGGTGCGCGCGATCGCGCGCGAGAAGTCGGTGACCCCCTCGCAGCTGGCGCTGGCGTGGGTGCTGTCGCGCGGCGCCGACGTGGTGCCGATCCCGGGCACGAGCCGGAGCCGGCACCTGGACGAGAACCTGGCGGCGCTCGACATCACGCTCACGCCCGATGACGTCGCGCGCCTCGATGCCGCGATGCCGAAGGGCGCCGCCTCCGGCGCGCGCTATCCCGAGCTCGCGATGCGCAACCTGAACGGATGAAGCCGGCGCGGAGGACGGGCGCCGCCCCGGTTCGGCGCCGCGTCGCCAGCGTGCTGGCGGGAACCGTGCTCGCCGCGCTGGCCGCGCTCGGGACGTGCTCGCCGGCGGCGGCGGCGACGCCGCCCGACACCACGCGCTGGTTCTACCACGGGCGCGACTACGGCAGCGACGCGCTCGTCAACCCGCTGCAGCTCGTGGTCAATGGCGCGTTCGGCATCCTGCAGCTCGAGAACCGCGACCCGCGCCTCGACCACATCGACTACGCCAACGGCGCGCGCAACGTGTGGATGAACCTGCGCGACCCGTTCACCTCGATCCGCGCCTCGGGCTGGAGGAACTTCGTCGGCCAGGAGCTGCTGCCGTTCAGCACCACGGTGCGCGACGCGCGCTACTGGCCCAACTACACCCAGCACCTGATCGGCGGCGGCATGAGCTGGCGGATGATGAAGGAGTGGTACACGGCGCACGATTACGCGCATCCCACCGCATGGTCGCTGGTCACGCTCGGGGGCTACCATTTCCTGAACGAGGTGGTGGAGAACGATGGTTACGTGGGCCGCACCACCGATCCGATCGCGGATCTGGAGGTGTTCGATCCGCTCGGCATTCTGCTGTTCAGCCACCCGTCCGTGTGCGCGTTCTTCAGCCGGCGGCTCAACATGGCCGACTGGTCGTACCAGCCGTGCATCGATCCCACGACGCACGCGCTCGCCAACAACGGCCAGAACTTCGCGCTCAAGCTGCCCATCGGCCACACGCGCTGGAGCCTGTTCGACGACTACGGCGTGCACTCCGAGGGCGGGCTGTCGTACGCGCTCGGGCCGGGACGCGGCAGCATCTCGTTCGGCGGCGGCTTCAGCGCGTCGGACCTGGTGGATCTCGGCAACGGCGAGCGCACCGTGGACCTGGTGCCGAGCGGCGGCCTGTTCTACGACCGCGACAACTCGCTGCTCGCCTCGCTGTCGTGGTCGCGCCACGGGCGCGAGCCGGTGCGCGTGAATCTGTATCCGGGCTGGCTCAAGATCGCCGGTTGGTCGCCGGGGATGTTCGTGGCCGAGAACCAGCGCGGCAAGCTGGCCATGGGGCTCAACGTGGCCGGGCAGATCCCGGTGGGCTTCGCGTTCCAGCCGTGATGGCTGCGCGGCGGCGCTAGGGAAGGTTGGAGCGCGGGTCGGAGGGCGGCTGGTCCTGGTGGCCGTGGCCCATGGCGTGCGTGACGTCCACGCCGGCCTCCTCCCAGAAGCTGTAGTCGGGGTACTTCCCGCCGTGGTCCACCAGCAGATCCGGCTTCTCGTAGATCAGATCCTCGCGCGTGGTCTCTGCCATCTCGAAGTCGGTGGTCATCTGCAGCGCCAGTGTGGGGCACGCCTCGGCGCACAGCCCGCAGAAGATGCAGCGGTTGAAATTGATGCGAAACGCCTCGGGGTAGCGGCGGTGGTCGGCGCGCTCGGCCGCCGCGATGGTGATGCAGTCCACCGGGCAGGCGGCGCTGCACAGGTAGCACGCTACGCAGCGCTCCTCGCCGCTGGGATCGCGCGTCAGGATGATGCGGCCGCGATAGCGCGGCGGCACGTCCGGCTTCTGCTCGGGGTACTGCACCGTGACCGGCCGCTGGAACAGCGTGCGGAACGTGAGCCCCAGCCCCGACAGCATCTCCTTCAGCATGCTCCGCCTCCCGTCGTCGCCGCCGCAGCCGCCGCGTGCGCCTCGACCGCAGCGCCCTGCGCGGGCAGCTCGGGCAGGGCGTCGCGGGGCACGATCAGCGCACCCTCGGGCACCGCATCGAGCACGCGCGCCGCCAGCTCGAGTGCGCGGCCACCCACCGTGAGCGCGACGCGCGCGGGCGCGCCGTTCGCGTGATCCGCCGCCGGCGCGAGCCCGAGCCGTCGCGCGTCGGCGGGGGAGATCAGCGCCACCGGCGGTCCCGCCATCTGCGCCATCTCATGCGAGCGCGAGGACAGCGGCTCGCTGCCGAGCGTGCGGTCGCGATGGAACAGCGCCAGCGCGCCGCCCGCGGGCGCGGCGAAATCCGCGACCGGCGGCGCCGTCGCGCCGATCGCGCCCGGATCGAGCACCACCCCCGTATCGCCCGGCGCCAGCGCCCCGAGCGGCGCCCAGAACGGATGTCCGAGCGCGAGATCGCCGCGCAGCTGCGGCAGCGTGCGCGCCGCGGGCTGGCCGAGCGCGGCCTCGCGCAGGCGCTCGAGCGCCCACCACGCGGGCCGCGGATCGGACTCCGGCGGCACGCGCCGCGGCCGGCGCGGGAACAGCTCGTCGTGCTGCATGTCGCGCACGGACTCGCCCGGCGCGCGCGCGGCGACGAACGCCTGCGCGCGGCCGGCGCGGTTGACGTAGGTGCCGTCGCTCTCGTACGGCGTCGCCGCCGGCAGCAGCACGTGCGCCGCCTCCACCAGCGCGCCCGGCGCGTGATCGATCACGATCAGCAGCTCGAGCCCGGCGAGCTGCGCCACGCGCGCAGGCGACAGCCGCTCGAGATCGCTCTCCACCACCACCGCCGCCCGCAGCGCGCCGCGCGCCAGCGCATCGAGCGCGTCCGGCAGCCCCGGCGTCGGGCACGCGGCGGCGGCGCCGAACCCGTTCGGGCCCGGGAACACGAACCCGAGCCGCGCGTGCCCGCCGATCCCGCAGCCGAGCTGGACCAGCGCGGTGATGGCGCGGCCGTCGATCAGGTCGCCGCCGGCGAGGATACCCGGCTGCTTCGCGTCGCGCAGCGCGCCCGCGATCGCGCCGGTGGCGGGATCGCCCGCGTCGAGCTTCGCCAGCGACTCGAGCCATGCGCCGAGCCGGGCCGGGTGCACCGGCAGCACCCGCTCGGCCACATCGCCGAGGAACCGTTCGCCGGCGCCGGCCACGAACAGCCGGCCGCCGGCGCGCGCCGCGGCGCGCGCGCCGAGCGCGGCGAGCGGCGCCTC
>DASSIN010000173.1:0-10832 GCA_035691845.1 Candidatus Eiseniibacteriota bacterium
TGCGCGCGCTGTGGGCGATCGAGGAGCTGGCGCGCGGCTCGGGCGTTCCCACGCTGGCGCTGCGCCTGGGGCCCGTGGTGGCGCCCGAGCTGCCGCTGTGGCGCCGGCTCGCGCGCTGCGGGCGGCTGCCGCGCGGCGGAACGAAGCTGGTGAATCCCGTCACCCTGGCCGACGCGATCGAGACGCTGCGCCGCGCGTTCGCGATCGAGGCGGCGTGGGAGGGATGGTACGAGGTGGCGGGCGCCGAGGCGTGGAGCCTGGCCGAGCTGGCCGCGGCCGCGCGCGACACGGCGAGCGCGGGGCCCGCGGCGTGGGAGCCACCGCTGGCCGAGCTGCTCGAGCATCGGCTGGCCGAGTGCGGTCCCTGGCTCGAGCGCTTCCGGCTCGCGCCGCACGCGCTGTCGCACGAGGTGCGCGGCTGGCGCCGCGCCGCGTGAGCCGCACGGGCCGCATGCGCCCGGCATCGTCGTCGCGAGCCCGCTCGGGGCCGCGTCGGCCGCGCGCGCGCGGTCACGAAGCCGCCTCCGGCCCGCGGCCGGTCGCGTGCGCGGTCGTCACCGTCAGCGATTCGCGGCGCGCCGCCGCCGACACCGCCGGCGCGCGCATCGAGGCGATGCTGACCGGCGCCGGCCACCGCGTGCTGACGCGCGCGTGGGTGAGCGACGATCCGCACGCGATCCGGCGCGCGGTGCGCGCCGCGCTCGCGCGCTCGGGGACGGACGTGGTGATCCTGACCGGCGGCACCGGTCTGTCGCCGCGCGACCGCACGCCCGAGGCACTGACCCCGCTGGTGCAGAAGTGGCTGCCCGGGTTCGGCGAGCTGCTGCGTGCGCGCTCGGTGGCGCAGGTGGGCGCGGCCGCGTGGATGTCCCGCACCGGCGCCGGGGTGGCGCACGGCCGGCTGGTGGTGATGCTGCCGGGCTCGCGCGCGGCCGTGGAGCTGGCGCTGGAACAGGTGCTGCTGCCGGAGTTGTCCCACGCGGTCCGGCTGCTGGGCCGCTTCGCCGAGGAGTGACATGTCGATCAAGCCCGACCGCTGGATCCGCCGGATGTGCCGCGAGCACCGCATGATCGAGCCGTACGAGGAGAAGCAGGTGCGCGAGGGCGTGATCTCCTACGGCGTGTCCTCGTACGGCTACGACATCCGCATCGCCGACGAATTCAAGATCTTCACCAACGTGAACTCGACGATCGTGGATCCCAAGCGCGTGGATCCCGCCTCGATGGTGGATTTCCGCGGGCCGGTCGCGATCATTCCGCCCAACTCGTTCGCTCTCGGGCGCACGGTCGAATACTTCCGCGTGCCGCGCAACGTGCTGTGCGTCACGACGGGGAAGTCCACGTACGCGCGCTGCGGGATCATCACCAACGTGACGCCGTTCGAGCCGGAGTGGGAGGGACACGTCACGCTCGAGATCAGCAACACCACGCCGCTGCCGGCCAAGATCTACGCCAACGAGGGGATCGCCCAGGTGCTGTTCTTCGAGAGCGACGAGCCGTGCGAGGTGTCGTACAGGGACCGCGCCGGCAAGTACCAGGCGCAGCGCGGCATCACGCTGCCGAAGCTCTAGCGCGCGGGCATGCGACCGCGGGACGGCGACGGCGCCGCCGCGCGTCGGCGCGACGCCGCCGTCACGCCGCCCGGGGCCGCCTCGGGTCCTTCCTGACGTCGAACGACGCGTCCACCCACGGTGGCTCGGCCGAATGATCGGCGCCCGGCAGGTCGGCAGGGGACCATACGCGGCTGGAGAGGCCCGCGACCCCCTGCAGGTGCAGCGCGACCTCGTTGGGCTGCGATGCGAAACGGATGGCGTTCTCGGGCGTCACCGAGCCGTCGCGCACCAGGTTCACCAGCGCCTGATCGAAGCTCTGCATCTTGTACTGGCTGACGCCGTCCTGGATCGCGTCGCGGATCAGCGGGGTCTTGGCGGGATCCAGGATGTAGGTCCGGATCGTGCCGGTGTTGATCATCACCTCGACCGCGGCGACGCGACCCTGGCCGCCGGCGCGCGGCAGCAGGCGCTGCGAGATCACGGCGCGCAGGTTGTCCGCCACCGTGCGGCGGATCTCGTCCTGCTCGTGCGGCGGGTAGTAGGACAGGATGCGCTGGATCGAGTGCACCGCATCGGCGGTGTGCAGCGTGGTCACCACCAGGTGCCCGGTGTTGGCGGCGGTGAGCGCGATCGACAGCGTCTCGACGTCTCGGATCTCGCCGATCAGGATGATGTCGGGGTCCTGGCGCAGCACGTGGCGCAGCGCGTGCGCGAACGAGTGCGTGTCCTGGCCGATCTCGCGCTGGTAGATCAGGCAGCGGTCGTCGCGATGCAGGTACTCGATCGGATCCTCGATGGTGACGACCTTGCGCGTCTCCAGATGATTGATGTGGTCGATCATCGCCGCGAGCGTCGTGGACTTGCCGGCGCCGGTGGATCCCGTCACCAGGATCAGTCCCTGCCGCTGCTGGATCAGCTCCCCGAGCACCGGCGGCAGCATCAGCTCGGCGATCGAGGGAATGGTGGGCGGCACCAGTCGGAACGAGGCGCCGACGGTGCCGCGCTGGCAGCACAGGTTCACGCGGAATCGCGCGAGGCCGGGCACGCTGGCCGCGACGTCGAGCTCCTGCTCGTGCTTGAAGCCGCTCACCTTGTCAGACGGCAGCAGCGCGTCGATCAGCGCCTGGATCTCGGCCGGCGTGCAGGGTGGCTGTTCCAGGCTGAACAGCACGCCGTCGATCCGCAGCGTGGGCGGCGCGCCGACCTTGAGGTGCAGGTCGGATGCGCCGACCGACACCATGTGCTGCAGCACGCCGCGAAAGTCGCGCTCGTCGGCCACGCCGGCTCCCCTTGTTGGAACTCCCCGGCGTTGCGGCCTTGCCCGGGGACTGCATTCTCCCGTGTCATCGGCACCTCCCGCGCCGCGGTTGAGCACGCGCCCGTCGGCGTCGTTTGCGCGGGCCGACGGCCGCCGCTAAGCTCGCCGCTTCGGCCTTGGCATTCGCGCCCACCCGGGAATCCGTCATGATCAAGGAGCTGACGAAGGGCCTCTCGGTCACGTTCGAGAACCTGTTCCGCAAGCCCTTCACGGTGCAGTACCCGGACGAGAAGCTGCAGATGTTCCCGCGCTTCCGGGGTCTGCACATCCTGACCCGCCACGAGGATGGCCTCGAACGCTGCGTGGGATGCGAACTGTGCGCGGTGGCGTGCCCGGCGGATGCGATCTTCGTGCAGGCGGCGGAGAACGATCCCGACCAGCCGGCCTCGCACGGCGAACGCTACGCGGCGCGCTACGAGATCAACATGCTGCGCTGCATCTTCTGCGGCATGTGCGAGGAGGCGTGTCCCGAGGACGCGATCTTCCTCGAGAAGAACTACGAGCTGGCCGACTACCAGCGCGACGCGTTCATCTACACCAAGGACGAGCTGCTGGTGCCGATGGAGAAGTCGGGCTACCTCCCGGAACGGTAGCGATCGGCCGCCGATCGCGGCCCGTCTGCTGCGCTGCAACCGGACCCCCTCGGCGGCCTCATCGCCGTCCGAGAACCTGCGCGATCAGCTTGGCCGCGAGCGTGTCCCAGCTCCACCTCTCCGCCGTGGCGGGGCCGGCGGCGCCGAGCCGTTCGCGCAGCGCGGGATCGCGCAGCAGCTCCGCGGCGGCGGCGCGCAGGGTCCAGCGATTGCGCCAGCGCACCACGCGCGCGTTCTCGCGATCGCGGGCGAAGTCGGCGGTGCCGCTCGGCGTGCACACCAGCGCCGCGCCGCACGCCAGCGCCTCCAGCGCCGTGTTGCACCAGCCGGCCTTGCGCTCGGCGGCGATGAACACGTGCGCGGACTGATAGAGCGCCACCAGCTCCGCCTGGGTCGGGTCCAGCACGAATCGCGCGTTGGGCGGCAGCGGGGCGCCGCGACGCGGATCCTGGACGTTGCCCTCGCCCACGCTGTCGAACAGCACGATCTCGAAGCCGGGGACCCGGCCGACGAGCGGCGCCAGCGCCGCCAGCACGAGATCGGTGCCCTTCTTGGCGCGCGAGCGGCGGCCGTTGACCAGCACGCGCAGCGGGCGCTGCGCGCGGCGCGTGGCGTCGGGCGTGAACTGGCGCGTGTTGATGCCGCCGATCCCGTCCAGCACCGGCGCGTGCGCGCGGCGGCGCAGCGCCTTCAGCAGCGCCCCGGAGTTGGCCGCCAGCCGCACGTCCGGCTCGGCCAGGGCGCGCGCCACGCCGGGATCGCCTTCGATCACGCAGTAGTAGACGTGGGCGCCCGACCGGTGTGTGACGAACGCCGCGAACGTGTGCGGGTCGGCGCCGAACGCGACGTCGGACGCCTCGCTCGAGGCGGCTTCGAGCGGCAGCGTCCGGCCGGCGAACGGCAGCCAGCCGGGCGGCGTGCCGGCGGGATGGAACAGCGTGACCTCGTGCCCGAGCGCGCTCCATGCGTTGCCGAGCTCGACGAAGCGTCGGACGCCGCCGAACACGCCGACGTGCGGCAGGAACAGAGCGATGCGCATGGAGCGCGGCACGCTAGCAGAGCGCCGCGCCGCGACCAATGCGTTCACGGCCCCATCGGCTGCGCGCCCGGCCACGGCCGCTTCAGCGCGCGACACGTCGTTTCGACCGGAAACATCGGTGTTGCGTGAGCGAACGCGGGCCGGGAGGCGTCCGTTTCGGTGCCCGCGCAACTCGCGTGTTCGCGGTCGGATGCGAATGCGCGCGCGTGGCACGCCGGGTGCAATGCGATCGGCGGGGTTTCCCGCCCGGATCGTGCCGGGCATTTCGTTCGAGTCCGCATCCACAAAGAGAAGGAGTACGTCATGACTCTCGTTCGCTGGGCTCCCGCGGTCGCGCCGCGCGACCTGGTTGGCATTCAGGAGGAGATGAATCGTCTCATCGACAGCGTGTTCACGCGCCCGTTCGCGCGCGACGTGCACACCGGCTTCACGCCGGTGGTGGACATCGAGGAGACGCCGGAGGAGTTCGTGCTGAAGGCCGACCTGCCGGGCGTCAGCCAGGCCGACGTGCGCGTCAGCCTGATGGGCGACACCATCACCGTGCGCGGCGAGCGCAAGCTGGAGAACACCCACAAGAACGGCGGCCTGGTGCGCATCGAGCGCAGCCACGGCGCGTTCGAGCGCAGCTTCACGCTCGGCTCGCCGGTGCGCGGCGATCAGGTGAAGGCGAGCTACAAGGACGGCGTGCTCGAGATCCACGTTCCCAAGGCCGAGGAGGCCCGCACGCGTGAGATCGAGATCCGGGCCGAGTAACGCTTCGTGCGGCATTCCGACGGGCCACGCCGGGACTCCGGCGTGGCTCCCGTCCATCCCCGAAAGGACGTGACATTCATGGGCAAGGTCATCGGCATCGATCTGGGCACCACCAACTCCTGCGTGGCCGTGATGGAGGGTGGCGAGCCCAAGGTCATCGCCAACGCCGAAGGCTTCCGCACCACGCCGTCGGTCGTGGCGTTCTCCAAGACCGGCGAGCGGCTGGTGGGGCTGGTCGCACGGCGTCAGGCGGTGACCAATCCCAAGAACACCGTGTACTCGATCAAGCGTTTCATGGGCCGCAAATTCGACGAGGTCCAGAGCGAGATCAAGCTCGTGCCATACGACGTGGTGCGCGGCCCGAACGGCGACGCGCGCGTCAAGGCCGGCGGCAAGGAGTTCTCGCCCCCCGAGATCTCGGCGATGATCCTGCAGAAGATGAAGCAGACCGCCGAGGACTACCTGGGCGAGAAGGTCACCGAGGCGGTGGTCACCGTGCCGGCGTACTTCAACGACAGCCAGCGCCAGGCCACCAAGGACGCCGGCCGCGTCGCGGGCCTCGACGTCAAGCGCATCATCAACGAGCCCACCGCGGCCGCGCTGGCGTACGGGCTCGACAAGAAGAAGGACGAGAAGATCGCCGTGTTCGACCTGGGCGGCGGCACGTTCGACATCTCGATCCTCGAGATCGGCGACGGCGTGTTCGAGGTGCGCTCCACCAACGGCGACACCCACCTGGGCGGCGACGATTTCGACCAGCGCGTGATCGACTGGCTGGCGGACGAGTTCAAGAACCAGGAAGGCATCGATCTGCGCAAGGACCCGATGGCGCTGCAGCGGCTGAAGGAGGCCGCCGAGAAAGCCAAGATGGAGCTGTCGGGCACGCTCGAGACCGAGGTCAACCTGCCGTTCATCACCGCCGACCAGGCCGGCCCCAAACACATGTCGCTCCGGCTCACCCGCGCCAAGCTCGAGCAGCTGTGCAACGACCTGATCGAGCGCTGCCGCGGCCCGGTGCTGCAGGCGCTGAAGGACGCCGGGCTGCAGCCCCCGCAGATCGACGAGGTGGTGCTGGTGGGCGGCGCCACGCGCATGCCGAAGGTGCAGGAGCTGGTGAAGCAGATCTTCGGCAAGGAGCCGCACAAGGGCGTCAATCCGGACGAGGTCGTGGCGATCGGCGCCGCGATCCAGGGCGCGGTGCTGGCCGGTGACGTGCGCGACGTCGTGCTGCTCGACGTCACGCCGCTGTCGCTCGGCATCGAGACGCTGGGCGGCGTGAGCACCACGCTGATCGCGCGCAACACCACGATCCCGACCAAGAAGAGCGAGGTGTTCTCGACCGCCTCGGACAGCCAGGACACCGTGGAGGTGCACGTGCTGCAGGGCGAGCGGCCGCTGGCGCGCGACAACAAGTCGATCGGGCGGTTCCAGCTCACCGGCATCCCGCCGGCGCCGCGCGGCGTGCCGCAGATCGAGGTCACGTTCGACATCGACGCCAACGGCATCCTGCACGTGTCGGCGAAGGACCGCGCCACGGGCAAGGAGCAGAGCATCCGCATCGAGGTGTCGAGCGGCATCGACGAGTCCGAGATCCAGCGCATGGTGAAGGATGCCGAGGCGCACGCGAGCGAGGATCGCCGCCGCAAGGAGGCGATCGAGGCCCGCAACAAGGCCGACCAGCTCGTCTACCAGGTGGACAAGAACCTGAAGGAGCATGGCGACAAGCTGGATGCCGGCGTGAAGGCGCAGGTCGAGGCTGCGCTCGGCCGGACGCGCGAGGCGCTGAAGGGCGAGGATGCGGCCGAGCTCACCGCGGCCAGCGACGCGCTGGAGCAGGCGTGGTCGCAGGCGGCGGCGTCGCTGTACCAGAGCGCCTCGACCACGCCGGGTGGCGGCGGCGACGGCGGGGAAGGCGGCGCGCAGGAGGCTCCCGAGCCGCAGGGCGCCGGCGCCGGCCCGACCCGCAAGGGCAAGGGCGGCGACGGAGCCGTGGACGCCGACTTCGAAGTGGTGAACTAGCTCATCGGGAATGACGACGGCGGAGCGCGCGAGCGCTCCGCCGTTATCGTTTTCGGCGGCCGCTCTAGAGCCGAACGATCTTCGGCGACTTTCGTCCCGCGAGGGCGTTGCGGGTGTCCACCACGGCGTGCGCGTAGCGCACCACGGCGCCGTAGGGGAAGCTCTTGTGGGCGGTGGCGATCACCACGCAGTCGAAGCGGCGCAGCGTGGCGGGGGTGAGCGGCGCGCTCGTCAGCGTGCGTCCCGCGAACGGCAGCTTCGGCACGAACGGGTCGCTGTACTCCACGCGCGCGCCGCGATCGAGCAGCGTCTGCATGATGTCGAGCGACGGGCTCTCGCGCGTGTCGTCGATGTCGGCCTTGTACGCCACGCCCAGCACCAGCACCTTCGAGCCGCGCACCGCCTTGCCGCGCGCGTTCAGCGCGGTCGCCACCAGGTCCACGACGTGGTGCGGCATCTGGCCGTTGATGTAGCCGGCCAGCTCGATGAAGCGCGCCTCGAACCCGCTGGCGCGCGCCTTCCACGACAGGTAGAACGGGTCGATCGGGATGCAGTGTCCGCCCAGCCCCGGGCCGGGATAGAACGGCATGAACCCGAACGGCTTCGTGGCGGCGGCCTCGATCACCTCCCACACGTCGATCTTGAGCCGCGCGCACAGCAGCGCCATCTCGTTCACGAGCCCGATGTTGACGCTGCGGAACGTGTTCTCGAGCAGCTTCACCATCTCGGCCACCTGCGGCGAGGACACCGGCACCACCGCCTCGAGCCGCTGCCGGTACAGCGTGACGGCCACGTCGGTGCACGCCGGCGTCACGCCGCCCACCACCTTGGGGATGGTGCGGGTGTTGAACTGCGGGTTGCCGGGATCCACGCGCTCGGGCGAGAACGCGAGGAAGAAGTCCTCGCCCACCTTCATGCCGGTGCGCGACAGCAGCGGCAGGATCAGCTCGTCGGTGGTGCCGGGATAGGTCGTGCTCTCGAGCACGACGAGCATGCCGCGATGCAGGTGACGCGCCACCTGCTCGGCCGCGGCCACGATGTACGACACGTCGGGATCGCGCTGCTTGGAGAGC
Source organism: Candidatus Eiseniibacteriota bacterium (assembly GCA_035691845.1). Lineage (GTDB taxonomy): Bacteria > Eisenbacteria > RBG-16-71-46 > RBG-16-71-46 > RBG-16-71-46 > DASSIN01. The sequence goes on from DASSIN010000173.1 coordinate 8,349, forward strand.
GGCGTCGGCACGCACACGTTGACCGCGTCCACGCGGCGCAGCACCGAGAAGTCGGTGGTGGCCTCGAGCTGCCCGGCGCGCACCAGCGCGCGCACCTCGGCCGATGGCACGTCCTGGATGTACGAGACTCCGGATGCCAGCTTCTTCACCCGGCTCGCATCCACGTCGATGCCGGTCACCCGGAACCCGGCCTGCGCGAATTCCACCGCCAGCGGCAGGCCGACGTAGCCGAGCCCGATCACGGCCAGGTGGGCGCGGCGCTGCTCGATCCGGCGGGTGAGCGTCTGGGCGGCGGTGTGGCGGCGCGACCGCCGCGGGCGCGAAGACATGAGCCGCGGACCGTAACAGAGCGTTCCCGGGCCACGCAACGCACGCGGGTTGCGCGCCGGCGCGCCGCGGGCGAGACTGCGCCCATGAGCACCCCCCGCGCGCCGGCTCCCGTGCGCATCGCCCGCTATCTGTACGCCGGAACCATTCGCCACGGACGTCCAGACGGCGACGCGTTCGTGCGCTGGTCGGCACCACCGTGGGAGGGCGGACGAGAGACCGGCGAGCGCGATCCGCTCGAGGCCAGCCGGCTGCTGGTGCCGGTCCAGCCGAGCAAGATCGTGTGCGTCGGGCTCAATTACCGCGCGCACATCGCCGAGAGCGCGACGGTGCTGCCGGACCGCCAGGAGCAGCCGTCCGAGCCGTTGCTGTTCCTGAAGCCGCCGAGCGCGCTCGTGGCGAGCGGCGAGGCGATCCGCTATCCGGCCGGCGTCGAACGGCTCGATCCCGAGGCCGAGCTGGCGGTCGTGATCGGGCGCCGCGCGCGGCACGTCGCCGAGGAGCGGGCGCTCGAGCACGTGGCCGGCTACACCGCGTTCGACGACGTGAGCGCACGCAACTATCAGCGCCGCGACGGACAATGGACACGCGCGAAGGGCTTCGATACGTTCGCGCCGCTGGGCCCGTGGCTGGCGGTCGGTCTCGAGGCCGGCGATCTTGCCGTGCAGTGCCGCGTCAATGGCGCGGTGCGACAGAGCGCGCGCACCTCCGATCTGCTGTTTCCCGTGCCGGTTCTGGTGAGCTTCATCTCGCGCATCATGACGCTCGAGCCCGGTGACGTGATCGCCACCGGCACTCCGGCCGGCGTCGCTCCGATCGAACCGGGAGACGTGGTGGAGGTGGAGGTGGAAGGCGTGGGAGTGCTCGTGAACCGCGTCGAAGACGCCCGCGGGCCCGCGCGCCCCGCGCCGCGAACCGTCGCGCGCACCGCGGACATCGGGTGAGACCGACGGCCGCCGCGGGCTGCGACGTGATCGTGCGCCGCGCGCGCGCGTGGTCGTCGGGCGCCGCGCTCGATGGCGTCGACGCGATCGCGGTGAAGGACGGCGCGATCGTGGCGCTGGGGCGCGAAGCCGACCTGCTGCCGCTCGCCGGTCCGGCCACGCGCGTGCTCGACGCCGCCCACGCCACCGTGACGCCGGGACTCACCGACGCCCACCTGCACCTGCTGGCGTGGGCGCGCGGCGCGCTCGAGCTGGACGTGGCCGGCGCCGGCAGCGCGCGCGAGGTGGCCGAGCGCGTGCGGACGTTCGCCGCGGGGCATCCGGACCGCGGCGTGATCGTGGGGCGCGGCTGGGACGCGCACGGCTGGCCGGATGCGCCGGGGCGCGAGGTGCTGGACCGCGCGGTGAACGACCGCCCGGTGATCCTGCACGCCCACGACTTCCACACCGCGTGGGTGAACTCGCGCGCGCTGGCCGAGGCCGGCATCCGCCGCGAGAGCGCGGATCCCGAGGGCGGCCGCATCGAGCGCGACGGCGCGAATGAGCCCACCGGCGTGCTGCGCGAGCACGCGGTGCGCGCGCTGCAGCCGGTGGAAGCGCGCGCGCCGAAGGCGGATGGCGTGGCCGCGCTGCGTCACGCCGCGCGCACGCTGCTCGCGCGCGGCATCACCGCGGTGCACGACTTCGAGGGCCCCGAGTCGCTGCGCCTGCTGCGGGCGCTGGCGACCGGCGACGGCCCGCGGCTGCGCGTGCTGGCGCACCTGCCGCAGTCGTCGCTGGACGCGGCCTGCGCGCTCGGGCTCGAGTCGGGCGTGGGCGACGACTTCTTCCGCATCGCCGGCGTCAAGCTGTTCGCAGACGGCACACTCGGCTCGCGCACCGCGGCGATGCTGGAACCTTACGAGGGCGGCGGCACGGGCATGGAGCTGATCCCGCACGACGCGCTGGCCGCGCTGGTCGCGCGCGCGTTCGCGGCCGGGCTGTCGGTGGCGATCCACGCGATCGGCGATCGCGCGGTGCGCTCGGCGCTCGACGCGTACCAGGCGGCGGGCGCGGCGCGCGCGCGCGTGGCGCTGCCGCCACGCATCGAGCACGTGCAGCTCGCGCATCCCGCCGACCTGGCGCGGTTCCGCGCGCTCGGCGTGGCGGCCAGTGTGCAGCCGGCGTTCGTGCCATCCGACGCGGAGGCGGCGCGGCGGTGGTGGGGCGCGCG
>DASSIN010000174.1:0-2269 GCA_035691845.1 Candidatus Eiseniibacteriota bacterium
GCCTTCCGCGTCGCTGCGCCACGCGAGCGCGAGGCCGGGCGCGGGATTGCGCGCGGGCGCGGCCCACAGCGCGCGCGCGGGCGCCGCGGGGACGGCGGCCGCGCTGGCGGTCTCGCTGTCCAGCTGATCGGCGCCGCGATCGGTGTGCGGATCGCTGCCGAGGCTCGGCCGCAGCTGATCGTCGATGTCGTCCCGCACGGCTTCGTCGAGCGGCGTGGGCGAGCCGTCGAGGACGGTGACGCCGCGGCGCGTGGCGGGCGTGTGCAGCCCGGCGGTCGCGATCAGGTGATAGAAGTCGTGATTGACCGCGCCCGGCGTGAAGTCCCAGCTCCGGGTGATCACGTCGCCGTCCTCCTCGGGCGCGGTGGGCGGCAGCTGCAGGAAGTCGGGCAGGCTCGCGCCGGCGACGTCGATGCCGCCGGCGTCGATCGCCTCGATGTGGCCGACGGAGGCGAACGCGGTGTTGTGGCTCGAGCGCACGCGGAAGTTGTGCGTGCCGCCGCCGCTGGAATAGGCCACCGGCTCGGTGCCGAGCGCGGGCGAGTTGAACGCGACGCAATTGCGCATCACCACCAGCGAGCTCTCGGGCCCGGAGCCGTCCAGGCGGATGCCGGCCTCGTGATAGTCGGAGATGTCGTCGTTGTAGAGATACAGCGAATTCTGCGGGTCGCCGAACGGGCTGGCGTGGATCACGTCGGCGAACGCGCCCGGCATCACCGAGAACAGCATGCAGTTCCGGATCACGAGGTGGGTGGGGTAGAGGATCTCCACCATGTTCTTGCCGGGATCGCCGATCGAGGCGCTGGTGTAGCCGATGTGGCAGCGCTCGATGGTGAAGTCGTCAACCATCGACAGGTCCATCAGCTCGGACAGGTTGGTGACGCTGCGCAGCAGGTCCACGTCGCGGATCACCACGCCGCCCACCTGGTTGGCCGCCAGGATCGCGTTGTGCGGGTCGGCGTTGACGATCTGCGCGCGCGCGATGCCCACGCCCGGCTCGGGCGCGATCAGCAGCCGGTGACCGTTCGTGAACTGGAACGCGGCCAGGGTGATGGTCGTGTTCCAGTCGAACGACGACTGCGAGATGTAGAGGAAGTTGTCGGCATCGTTGCTGGCGGCGAGCTTGTCGATCGCGTCCTGCAGGTCGGCGTTGCCCGCGGGCACGTCGATCTCCAGCGCGCGCGCGCGCGACGCGCACGCGGCGAGCGCGCACAGGGCGATGACGAACAGGCGCAGGAGATCGAGCGGGCGCGGGAGCGGAGGTCGGAGCAGACGGGGAATCCAGCGGGGTCGTCGCATCGGGGCACTCTCCACCCGGGGCCAGGGCGGTCGCGGCAGGGCGGTCCCGGAGAGCCGCTGTCGGCCACGACGGTACTGCCGAGCTCGCCGGGCGGACAGGGTTTTCGCGTGGCCGGCCATGGCCGGCCACGCGGCGCGGTGGCGGGGACCGCGGCTGTGCTACGCTCTTTCGCCATGTTTCGCCGCTGCCTGCCCGTCCTCGCGCTGCTGCTCGCGTTCGCCGTCCCGGTCCGGGCCGACGAGGGCGATGTCGCCCACGTGGACGCGGGCACGTTCCACGTGTCGGTGGCCGGCCGCGAGATCGGCACCGAGACGTTCACGTTCGACGAGCAGGGCGACAGCCTGATGGTGAGCGCGGACGCCCGCATGACGCTGCCCGCGCGGGCCGCGAACGGCGAACCGGTGGTGCTCGCCAAGCACATGTTCACGATCACGGGCGCCAGCGACTTCGGGCTGCGCCGCTACTTCTCATCGCAGGCGATCGGGCCCGACACGCTGCTGCGCGGCGTCGAGCCGCAGGAAGGCGACACGCTGTTCAGCGTGTTCCGCCAGCTCAACGGGGCCGGCGAAGGCGACCGGCTGGTGATGCCGCCGGGGCGGCTGTTCGTCGTGGATTCGCCGCCGCTGTTCACCACGTTCGGGCTGATGTGCCGCGCGCTGCACGGCCAGTCGTTCGACACCCGGCCGGTGACGCTGTTCGTGCTCGGGGCGCGCGATTCGCTCTACGACGCCATCGTGACCGATCTCGGGCGCGAGACCATCCCCTGGGGCGGCGCGAGCGTGTCGGCGCGCAAGCTGAAGCTCGCGGACGCCTCGACCGAGTTCCTGGCGTGGGTGTCGCCGTCGGGCACGCTGCTGCGCTTCGAACAGCCCTCGACCGGGCTCAAGGCCGAGCGCGCCGCCCCGCCCGGGCGCGCGCCGAAACGGCGCGCGCCGCCGAAGCGCGCGTCCGCCGCGCGCCACCGCGCCG
>DASSIN010000175.1:0-4679 GCA_035691845.1 Candidatus Eiseniibacteriota bacterium
CGGCCGGTCGGGCGCGAGCGCGGTGCCGCCCGGCCACGGCGACGCGCATCCGCTGGGCGACGACGACGGCGCGCCTGCGGGCGCCGACGCGACGCCCGAGAACGACGGGCCGGACGCGCACGGCATCACGCTGCGGCGCGCGACGCTCGCCGACGTGCAGGGCATCGCCGCCGTGATGGCGGACTACGTGCAGCAGGGCGTGCTGCTGCCGCGCCCGGTGAGCGAGCTGTACCAGTCGATCCGCGAGTTCCACGTGGCCGAGCGCGACGGCGCGCTCGTGGCGTGCGCCGCGCTGCGGCTGCTGTGGAACGACCTGGGTGAGGTGCGCTCGCTCGCGGTCAGGCCCGATTGCCACGGGCTCGGGCTCGGCGCGCGGCTCGTGCGCCGCGTGCTGGCCGACGCGCGCGCGCTCCAGCTGCCGCGCGTGATCGCGCTCACGCGCGAGGTCGCGTTCTTCGAGCGCTGCGGGTTCGCAACCGTTTCGCGCGACGCGCTGCCGCGCAAGGTGTGGACCGACTGCGTGCGCTGCCCGCGCCGGCACGCGTGCGACGAGGTGGCCGTGGTGCTCGATCTGGTGCCCGGGGCGTCGGAGGCCGCGCAGGCGGCCGCTACGCGCTCGTGGGTGCTGCCGATTCCGCCGCCCAAGTTGGGCGATCCGTCGCTGCTGCCGCTCGTCACCTAGGAGAACCTGGACGATGACCCGTCACTTCCTGGACCTGATGGGCCGCGACCGCGGCTGGGCGCTGGAGCTGTTCGAGGAGGCCGACCGGCTGCGGGCCGCGCGCGGCACGCCGCACGCCCCCCAGCCGCTCGCCGGCCGCACGGCGGCGCTGGTGTTCCACAAGCCCTCGCTGCGCACGCGGGTGTCGTTCACGGTCGGCATGCACGAGCTGGGCGGCGACGCCGTGGACCTGGGCGCGGCCGAGGTGTCGGAGCACGGCCGCGAGGGGCTGGCCGACGTGGCGCACGTGCTGTCCGAGATGTGCGACCTGATCGTGGTGCGCACGTTCGCGCATCGCGTGGTGACCACGCTGGCCACGCACGCCACGGTGCCGGTCATCAACGCGCTCACCGACTTCTCGCACCCGTGCCAGATCCTGTCCGACCTCTACACGCTGTGGCGCGCGGGGCGCGACCTGGACCAGCTCACGCTGGCGTGGGTGGGCGACGGCAACAACGTGCTGAACTCGTGGCTCGAGGCCGCGACGCTGTTCGGCTTCCAGCTCAAGCTGGCGGTGCCGGACGGGTTCGAGCCCGACGCCGGACTGTATCTCGAGGCCGAGCGCCGCGCGCGCGGCGGGGTCCGCCGCAGCCGCGATCCGCGCGAGGCGGTGCGCGACGCCGACGTCGTGTACACCGACACCTGGACCAGCATGGGCCAGGAGGCCGAGGCCGACTGGCGCCGCGTGGTGTTCGCCGGCTACCAGGTGAATGGCGACCTGATGCGGCTCGCGCGCCCGGATGCCGTGTTCATGCACTGCCTCCCGGCGCACCGCGGCGAGGAGGTCACGGACGATGTGATGGACGGGCCGCACAGCGTGGTGGTGGAGCAGGCGGCCAACCGCCTGCACCTGCAGAAGGCGCTGATGGCCGCGCTGGTGCGCGCGCATCCGCGGGCCGCCCGCCCGCGCGGCGCCGCCGCGTTGGGCGTCCCCGCGGACGTGTAGCGGACGTATAATGGTGGCGCGGGGCCGGCGTCCCGCGCTCCGCACGGCGGCGAGCGGCCCGTGGGCCCCACCCGGGTCGCCGCCGCCGTGATCGTTTCATGCCCGCGTCCGCGGCGGGCGCAGCCGTGCGGCGCACGTCACGTCCCGCGCGCGCGCAGCGTGCAACGCGCGGGCGCCATGCACGACGCGTGTCGCGTGTGCCCGGTGCGTGGCGCACGACGCCGCGGATCGCGGCAACCCGCGGGCCCGGCCGCCATCGAAACCCCACGCGAGGCGCGTCCTGCCCGGAGCCATGCGGTTCACGGGCGGGGCGCGTCGCGGCGACCGGCGGTCAACGCCGGCGCCTCGCGAGCCCGGCGGCAGGAGGTCCGCATCGCACACGCGATGCGCGCGCCGGAATCGCCTCGTGTTCGCTCACGAAACCGGGAGGCATCCCATGGCACATAGATCTCACGACTCGATGTCGCTGCTCGATCGGGCCGTCATCGGCGCGTTGATCGTCATGGCCGTCCTGCTCGTCGGCATCCAGACGGCGCACGCCAGCACCAACTGGCTGATTCCGTCCGTCGGGATGACGCGCGCGATTCACGGCGACAACGAGGTGACGCCATTCGGTCAGCTCGCGATTCGCACCCACTGGGCGCCGCTGCTGAGCACGGAAGTGGGCGTCGGCTACCGGCAGGATCACTTCAACGACAACACCATCACCCAGCGGTCGTGGCCCGTGACGGCGACGTTGTGGATCACGCCCGTGCAGCAGATCTACGTGGGTGGCGGTGTGGGCTTGTACAACAACTCGCTGTCGTTCCGCGACGATCTCGGCATCCGCAACCGCACCACGGAACGGTTCGGCACGCACGTGGGCGGCGGCGTGATGGTGCCGCTCGGCTCCAGCCTGGGGCTCGATCTGAACGCCAAGTACGTGTTCATGGAACGGGAGCACGTGGACTTCGTGTCGTTCGATCCCAGCAACTGGACGACGTCGGCGGGACTCGCGTTCCGCTTCTGATCACGGGCTGCACACGAACGAACGCCGGGTGGAGCACCGCCCGGCGTTTTCGTTCACCTCGTGCCCGGGCGCTTCCGTTTGCCGGCGGCCCTGGTGGCCGGGCGCTTGCGATCTGCTGATCCTGCGCCGGGGCCGCCCGCGCCGGGTTGCACGGCGACGTGGCGGGCGATGGCGGACACGACATCGGCGTCGAGCACGTTCGCCATCACGCGACCATAGGCGCTCTTGAGCGTGGGAACGTTCGCGTAGCCCTGCATGCCATCCACCGCCACGCCGATCAGCAACAGCCAGTTGAGATCGGAGGTGGAATCGAATGACGCCCCCGTCACCTCGGCCCAGTGCCCCTGCACGAATGCGATCAGCTCGGTGGGCGAATTGGCGCCCGCCTGCTCCAGCACGAACTCGGCCAGCTTCTGCCGATCGATCATCGCCTCACCTCCTACAGCCGCCAGCGCACGCCCACTCCCGCCAGCCAGAAGTGGCGTTGGTTGCGAAGCTGCCCGAACGGATTCGGGCCGACGTACACGCGAACGTACGGCTCGCTGCGAATGCTCTCCTCGCCCGAGGCGCGCGGTGAGTATCCGCCCGCGACGTTGAACGCCGGGGCGTAGCCGTCGTGGGCGCCGGGCCGCGTGGGGTCGTACGCGAACACCCGCAGGCGCCCGACGGATGCGCTCACGTACCAGGCCGCGGGCCTTCGCCGGGAGGCGCGCTGGAACGTGTTCTCCGGCTGGCGCACATAATTGTAAGCATCGGCCGCCACGAAGAAGTCGACGCCGTAGGGCGTGTCCGGAATGGCCGACACCGGCAGCCCATCCAGCTCCTGCGGATCCACCTGATAGTAGAGGTCGTGCGACGCGCGCCGATGGAAGCTCGCCCCCTCCACCCTGCACATCATCGACCAATACGAGGAGTAGTCGCGATGGCCGGTGTCGTCCGCCGACGTGCGCCTGAGCCCGACGTCGGCGCGCCACGGCTCGTGCGAGACGTTGATGCGCGGGAACGGCAGCACGCCGCGGTTCTGCGCGTGCTGCTCGTATTCGTCCCCGATGTGCGTGCTGATGTGGTCGAGATAGGCCCCGGTGCGCAGCTCCCAGTGCGGAAGCGCGTGCAGCACGTCCCGGCGGCCCAGTCCCCTTCGATACGCGAGCCGCGCGCCGAATTCGTAGTCGTTGTCCACGATCGGCCGGCTGCGCGCGGGCGAGAACGGATCCCACAGCACGTGGAACACGACCGGCGTCGCGAACTGGAGCTGCTGCTCTTGGGGCGCGAGCGCCTGATCGCGCTCGGCGCCCGTGGCCGAGCCCGACAGCGCGCCGGGCCAGGCGGTGATCCACGGCAGCTCGTGCCCGGCGTGGATCAGCATGTAGGTGTTGCCGGGCCCGAGCCCGTCGGCGCGCGTGGTGGCGGGATCCTCGAGGTAATAGCCCGGGCCACGCGCGAGCTCCACGCGCATCGTGGGCTCGCGGTCGTCCGACAGCGACCGGTTCGCCACCGGCGCCCGCTCCATGAACCGCCCCTGCCACCCGCACCCCGCGACGGCGAGCAGCACCGCCGCCTGCACGAGCAGCCACCGCGCTCCGATCATCACCGCCACCGTTCGCGCACGGCGCGCTCATAGGCCGGCCACCACGGGTCGGGCTGGGGCTCGGTGATGTGGGTGGTGGCGCCGCCGGGTTCCTGCAGGTGCAGCGCGGGAGCGCCGTCGGCGAGCTGGCCGATGTCGGCGGCTAGGATGTCGCGCGCGGCCAGCGCCGCCAGCACGGCGCCGGCGCGCGCGGGGCGGACGCACGCGAGCAGCGTGCCTTCGGACAGCGCCCACCACGGGTCGATGCCGAGCATCGCGCACGCGGCGCGCGCCTCGGGCGCGAGCGGGATCTGGTCGCGCGCGACGTGCACGGCGAGGCCGGTCGCCGCGGCCAGCTCCAGCAGGCCGCCCAGCACGCCGCCTTCGGTGGCGTCGTGCAGCGTGGAGACGCCTTCGTCGCGCACCCCGACCGCCA
>DASSIN010000176.1:0-20480 GCA_035691845.1 Candidatus Eiseniibacteriota bacterium
CGGGCCGTGACGGCGCCACGGCCCGAGGACATCCGCAGCATCCTCGCCACCGACTGCGGCTCGACCACCACCAAGGCGATCCTGATCGAGCGCGGAGCGGACGGCTACCGGCTCACCGTGCGCGGCGAGGCGCCGACCACGGTGGAGGCGCCGTTCGAGGACGTCACGCGCGGCGTGCTGAACGCGGTGCGCGAGGTGGAGGAGCTGGCCGGGCGCCGCATCCTGGACGGCGAGCGCATCATCACGCCGCAGCAGGGCGAGGAGGGCGTGGACCTGTACCTGTCCACCTCCAGCGCCGGCGGCGGGCTGCAGATGATGGTGTCCGGGCTCGTGCTGCAGATGACGGGCGAGAGCGCGCAGCGGGCGGCGCTGGGCGCGGGCGCGATCGTGATGGACGTGATCGCGCTGAACGACGGCCGGCGCCCGTACGAGAAGATCCGCCGCCTGCGCCAGCTGCGCCCCGACATGATCCTGCTGTCGGGTGGCACCGACGGCGGCGACGTCAAGCGCGTGGCGGAGATGGCGGAGATCCTGGTGGCGGCCGATCCCAAGGCGCGGCTCGGCGCCGGCTACGAGCTGCCGGTGATCTACGCGGGCAACCGCGACGCGGCGCCGATCGTGAAGGAGCTGCTCGAGAACCGCACGGCGCTGTCGGTGGTGCCGAACCTGCGCCCGTCGCTCGAGCGCGAGAACCTGAAGCCGGCGCGCGACGCCATCCACGAGCTGTTCATGGAGCACGTGATGGCGCACGCTCCCGGCTACAAGAAGCTGATGACGTGGACGCCGGTGCCGATCATGCCCACGCCGGGCGCGGTCGGGCTGATCATCGAGAAGGTGGCGAAGCGTGACGGCGTGGCGGTGGTGGGCGTGGACATCGGCGGCGCGACCACCGACGTGTTCTCGGTGTTCAAGTCGCCGGGCAGCGACGAGACGGTGTTCAACCGCACCGTGTCGGCCAATCTCGGGATGAGCTATTCGGTCTCGAACGTGATGGCCGAGGCCGGGATCGACAACATCCTGCGCTGGGTGCCGTTCGCGGTGGACGAGGTCGAGCTGCGCAACCGGATCAAGAACAAGATGATCCGCCCCACCACCATCCCGCAGCAGCTCGAGGACCTCGCCATCGAGCAGGCGATCTCGCGCGAGGCGCTGCGGCTCGCGTTCGAGCAGCACAAGGCGCTGGCGGTGGGGCTCAAGGGGGTGCAGAGCGCGCGCACGATCTCGGACGTGATGGACCAGGGCCGGACCGGCAGCTCGCTCGTCAACCTGCTCGACCTGGGGCTGCTGGTGGGCTCGGGGGGCGTGCTGTCGCACGCGCCGCGCCGCGTGCAGTCGGCGCTGATGATGGTGGACGCGTTCCTGCCCGAGGGGCTCACGCAGCTGGCCGTGGACAGCATCTTCATGGCGCCGCAGCTCGGCGTGCTGTCCACCGTGCACGAGCAGGCGGCGACCCAGGTGTTCGAACGCGACTGCCTGATCCGGCTGGGCGCGTGCCTGGCGCCGATCGGCTCCGGCAGGTCCGGCCACCCGTGCGTGGAGGTGGTGCTGGAATCCGATCGCCAGCCGCGGGTGCAGCGCAAGGTGCCGTTCGGGGAGCTGGTGCTGCTGCCGCTGCCGGCCGGGGGCGGCGTGCGGCTCACCGCCACCCCCGAGCGCGGCTTCGACCTCGGCGCCGGTCGCGGGCGCCCGCTCACGGCCGAGATGCCGGGCGGCGTGGTGGGATTGATCGTGGACACGCGCGGGCGCCAGCCGTTCGAGCTGCCACACGACGCCGCGCAACGCATCGAGCGCCTGCGCGCGTGGAACCGCGCGCTCGGCGTCTACCCGCGGGAGATCTGATGGCGCACGCGTACACGCCCGGGCTGCGCGTCACCGAATCCACGACGCTGCGCCGCGAGCGCCGGCTGCCGCTCAAGGGCCAGGTCCTGGTGCAGCGCGGCGACCGGGTGGAGCCGGAAACCGTCGTCGCCCGCACCGAGCTGCCCGGCAACGTGCAGACCGTGAACGTGGCGGCGCGGCTGGCGGTGGATCCCGCCAAGGTCGCGGCCGCGTTGCTCAAGCCGGTGGGATCGGTGGTCGGCAAGGACGAGGAGATCGCCTCGGCGCGCAGCCTGTTCGGGCTGGTGCGCAACTCCGCCACGGCGCCGGTGGCGGGAACGATCGAAAGCGTGTCGAGCGTGACCGGGCAGCTGATCCTGCGCGAGCCGCCGATCCCGGTGGAGGTGGACGCCTACGTGCGCGGCGTGGTGGCCGAGGTGATCCCGGGTGAGGGCGTGGTGATCGAGACGCGTGGCGCGTTCCTGCAGGGGATCTTCGGCGTCGGCGGCGAGACGTTCGGCGAGATCGCGATCGTGTGCGCGCGCCCCGATCAGGAGCTGGCGGCGGCGGCGTTGACCGATACCCACCGCGGCAAGGTGGTGGTGGGCGGCTCGTACGTGTCGCACGCCACCCTGATGCGCGCGCGCGCGCTGGGCGTGGCGGCGGTGGTGGTGGGCGGCTTCGACGACCATGACCTGCGCGAGCTGCTCGGGCGCGACCTGGGCGTTGCGATCACGGGCTCGGAGGAGCTGGGGTTCACGCTGGTGCTGACCGAGGGGTTCGGACGGATCGCGATGGCGGAACGGAGCTGGCGGCTGCTGAACGGGCTCGCCGGGCGGCGCGCGTCGGTGAGCGGCGCCACGCAGATCCGCGCCGGCGTGATGCGGCCCGAGATCCTGATCCCGAGCGACAGTCCCGACGGCGCGGCCGGGCTCGAGGACGATCCGGCGACCGGGCTCCAGCCGGGTTCGCTGATCCGCGTGATCCGCGAACCCTACTTCGGGCGCATCGGGCGAGTGGCCGAGCTGCCGGCCGAGCTCGAGCCGCTCGACACCGAGGCGCTCGTGCGCGTGCTGGTGGTGGAATTTCAGGACGATCGCCAGCGCGCGGTGGTGCCGCGCGCGAACGTCGAGCGCATCGCCTCGTGATCGTGCGCCGCGCCCGCGGCGGGCCGGCGCTGGCATCGATCCGCTCCCGCGTTCGCGCACGTCGCGCCCGCACCGGCGTCAAAAGCGTTGACAGTGCGCGACGCGCGTTGCTAGCGTGCGCGGCAATGTCCACCCCGACGGCAACCGGTGCCCTGGCGCCGGCCAGGGAAGGGCCCGGGCGCCGGCCATGGCCGGTGTGACGCTGCCGTCGGCGACAACCGAGCCCGCCTGCCGGCCCCCCGCCGCACGCGCGTCCCGGGTCCTGGCGGGCAGCGCCGCCGCCGGCGCCGCGCTGATCCTGCTCACGGCCGGGGCGCTCGCCCAATCGCCCGCCGCATCCGACACCACCCGCTCCGCCTCCCTGCCCCCCGCCGTCACACCGGCGACGCCCACGGGCGCACCTGCGCCACGTCCCGCCTCGGGACTCGTCGCCTCCGACGTGCCCAACGACGCCGGACGCGCCATCCAGCTCGACTGGAAGGCGTCGCCCGACGACGTCGCCGGCCGTCACGTGCTGTCGCAGTACGTGGTCGAGCGCGCGGAGAATCCGGGCGGCCCGTGGACCACCGTTGACTCGGCCGCCGCGGGCACCACCACCAAGGTGGACCAGAACGCGCGCCGCGGCGTGCTGTACTTCTACCGCATCACCGCCGCCGGCCCGGGCGGTCGCACGCCGGCGCTGAGCATCACCGGTCCCGTCTCGGCGCAGTCGCAGTGGTTCAACTCCACGCGCTGGAGCGTGCTGCTGCTCACGATCGTGTTCTTCGGCGGCGTGCTGTGGTTCATCGCCAGCGCCCAGGCCGGACGCAAGCCGTTCGTGCGCAGGATCCCGGGGATCAGCGCGATCGAGGAGGCGATCGGGCGCGCCACCGAGATGGGGCGTTCGGTGCTGTACGTGCCGGGCGTGCAGGACATCGACGACATCCAGACCGTGCAGGGTCTCGTCATCCTGGAGAACGTGGCGCGGCTGACGGCCAAGTACGAGACGCCGATCACGGTGCCGGTCGCCTATCCGATCCCGTTCACGATCGCCGAGGAGATGGTGAAGGCCGGGCACCTGCACGCCGGGCACCCGGAGGCGTACGACCCCAACAGCGTGCGGTTCGTGTCGCCCGAGCAGTTCGCATACGTCGCGGCCGTGACCGGCATCATGCTGCGCGACCGGCCGGCCGCGCACATCTTCATGGGCTCGTTCTACGCCGAGTCGCTGCTGCTGGCCGAGACCGGCTTCATCACCGGCGCGATTCAGGTGGCCGGCACCGCCAACGTGGCGCAGCTGCCGTTCCTGGTGGTGGCGTGCGACTACACCCTGATCGGCGAGGAGCTGTACGCGGCGAGCGCCTACCTGTCGGGCGAGGCCAAGCTGGTGGGCAGCCTGAAGGGCGCCGACCTGATGAAGGTGATCGTGATCGTCATGATCGTGGTCGGGTGCGTGCTCGAGACCGTCGGCATCCACCAGCTCACGCACTGGATGGTGACGCAATGAGCATGCGGAGGCCGGCGTGAAGCGCGAAGTGCCGCTGTTCATCACCGCCGCCATCGGCCTGTTCATGATCCTGTCGTTCTTCGTGCCGCACCAGGTGGTGAGCGTGCCGGCCGACTTCCTGCAACAGAGCGCCGTGATCGTGGTGGCGTTCGGCTACGTGCTGGGTGGCGCCAACGTGCTGCGCGTGAACGTGGACGCGATCTCGAAGCGTGCCGACGGCTGGCCGTACAAGCTGATGCTGGTGGCCGCGCTGCTGACGATGCTGATCGTCGGCCTGGTGGAGGGCGAGGGGTTCCAGAACGAGGGCACGCGCTTCACCTGGATGTACAACAACATCTACTCCCCGATGGCCGCCACGATGTTCGCGCTGCTGGCGTTCTTCATCGCCTCGGCCGCGTTCCGCGCGTTCCGGATCCGTACCGTGGACGCGGCGCTGCTGGCGGTGGCGGCGCTGATCGTGATGATCGGACGCGTTCCGATCGGCACCGCGCTCACGCGCTTCCTGCCCGAGCACCACCGGCTGCCCGACCTGGCGGAGTGGATCATGAACGTGCCGCAGAACGCGGCCAAGCGCGCGATCCTGATCGGCGCCGCGCTGGGCGTGATGGCCACCGGCCTGCGCGTGATCCTCGGGATCGAGCGCTCCTACTTGAGCGGGGAGGACTAGAACATGCGCTGGCTCGAGAACCTCGACCGCCGCTGGATCTTCCTCGCCGTCGGGGTGCTGGTGCTGATCCCGCTGCTCCGGCCGCTGGCGCTGCCGCTGTACGTGTCGCCGCCCACGCAGGGGTTCGTGAACGCCATGGACCAGATCCCGGACGGCTCGACGGTGCTGATGTCGTGCGACTACGACCCCGGCGCCAAGCCCGAGCTGGTGCCGATGACTCGCACCGCCATCCGGCAGCTGTGGTCGAAGCACTGCAAGGTGGTGGTCACCGTGCTGTGGAACGGCGGGCCCGGGCTCGTGGACCAGGTGCTGCGCGAGGAGGGGCGCGCGGCACACAAGACCTACGGCGTGGACTGGATCAACCTCGGCTACAAGTCGGGCAACGAAGCCGTGATGGTGCTGATGGGGCAGAGCATCCCCAACACGTTCCCGCGTGACAACAGCGGCGGGGTCACCACCAGCTACCCCATCATGCACGGCGTGCGCGACTACTCGAGCTTCCCGCTGCTGGTGTCGATCTCGGCCGGCTATCCCGGCACCAAGGAGTACGTGCAGCAGGTGCAGGGTCGGTTCCACATCAAGATGGTGTCCGGCTGCACGGCGGTGAGCGCGCCCGAGTACTACCCCTACCTCCAGTCGGGGCAGCTCGAAGGCCTGCTGGGCGGCATGGCCGGGGCGGCCGAGTACGAGCTGGCGCGCCACGAGAAGGGCGCGGCCACGCAGGGCATGGACGCGCAGTCGCTGGCGCACATGTTCATCGCGCTGTGCATCGTGCTCGGCAACGTCGTGCTGTGGCAGCGGCGGCGGAGGGGCGCGTGACGCCGCACCTGTCGCACGATCTGGGCGTGTGGGTGGGCGCCGCGCTCACCCTGTGCGTGTTCAGCTTCCTGTACAAGGACAACCCGTTCTACAAGTTCGCGGAGCACCTGTTCGTCGGCGTGTCGGCGGGCTACTACATCGCGCTGAACTACTGGACGGTGGTGTGGCCCAACCTGCTGGTGCCGCTCGGCGCCGCGTTCCACGGCCAGCCGGGGGGACCGCTGGCGGCCAGCCAGGGCGATTACCGCGCGTTCCTGGTGATCCCGGGCATCCTCGGCGTGCTGCTGTTCACGCGCCTGTTCGGCCGCATCGGCTGGCTGTCGCGCTGGTCGCTGGCGGTGATCATCGGCGTGTACGCCGGGCTCAAGACCACCGGGTTCGCGCAGGGCGACTTCGTGGCACAGGTGCAGGCCAGCCTGCAGCCGCTGTGGACCGGCAACCTCTACAACGACTTCGGCGCCATCCTGTTCACCATCGGGCTCATCAGCTCGCTGCTGTTCTTCTTCTTCAGTCGCGAGCACAAGGGCGCGCTGGGCGTGGTGTCGCGGGTGGGGATGGGGTTCCTGATGGTGAGCTTCGGCGCGGCCTACGGCTACACGGTGATGTCGCGCATCTCGCTGCTCATCGGCCGGTTCCAGTTCCTGATCCAGGACTGGCTGGGGATGCGGTAGCGCACGCCCCGATCCGCTAGGATTTCCCCGTGATCCTGTGGATCGACGGCGCGCATTCCCCTGCGGACCAGATGGCGCGCGACGCGGCGTTGCTGGCGGCCGCGGAGCGCGGCGCGGCGCCCGTGCTGCGGCTGTTCCGGTTCCGTCCGCCGGGAATCACGCTCGGCTACGCCCAGGACCCCGCGCGCGTGCTCGACCTGGCGCGCTGCGCCGCCGCCGGGGTTCCATGGGCGGTGCGGCCCACCGGCGGCCGCGCGATCTTCCACGCCGAGGAGTGGACGTACGCATTCGCCGCGCCGCGCGCCGATCCGCTCGGCGCCGGAACGCTCGCGGAGTGCTACGCGCGCGTCTCGGGCTGGATCGCGGGTTCGCTGGCTCGACTCGGCGTGCCGGCGCGCCTCGCCGGCGGGCGGACCGTCGCGGAGCGCCCCGAGGATGGGGGTCACGCAGCCCGCGCGCTGCGCCAGGGGCCGTGCTTCGCCTCCACCGCGCGCCACGAAATCGTGCTCGCGGGCCGCAAGCTCGTGGGCAGCGCCCAGCGCCGCACCGCGCGCGCGGTGCTGCAGCAGGGGAGCGTCCTGCTGGGCGACGGCCACCTGGCGCTCGCCGACTGTCTTGCGCTCGCCCCGGACGCGCGCGCGCGGACGCGCCGGATGCTGGAGGCGGCGGCGACCCACGCCGGGCCATGGCTCGGCGCCGACCCGCCGCTCGAACGCTGGGCCGCGGCGCTGCTGCCCGGCCTGCCGGCCGGCACGGTGGTGGTGCGGGACGAGGCGGGCGAAACCCTGCTCGCTCCGGAACCGGCGCCGGCCCGCTTCGCGTGACCTCACACGTCGCGCCGCGCACGGCGTTCGCCCGTCGGCGGTTGACCGTGCCCGGAACGCCCCCCATACTCCGCCCGCGTTTCACCCCCGTTTGGCTCCGTCCGAGGGACCTTCCATGACCGTCCGAACGAGTGCGTCACACGCGTGGGCCGCCGCGCTCGCCCTGGTTCCGTTGCTGCTCTCCGGCTGCGGCACCTCGGGGCACGGCCAGACCAGCTTCAAGGACACGAACCCGCTGCCTGCCGACACGATGACGTTCGCGATGGACGCGATCGGCAACTACGGCGGGCGGTTCGTGATCGCCGAGACCGCGTCGCCCAAGACGTTCAACGCCATCATGGCCAACGAGACGTCCTCGAGCGACGTCACCCAGCGCATGTTCGTGGGGTTGAGCGACTACAACAACATCACCCAGCAGGACACGCCGGGACTGGCCAAGAGCTGGGAATCGAGCGCCGACGGCTCGACGTGGACGTTCCACCTGCGCCACGGGGCCAGATTCTCCGACGGGCATCCGATCACCGCCGAGGACGTGGCGTTCTCGTTCGCGGTGTGCACGGACTCGGTGCTGCACTCGTCGGTGATGGACCTGCTCACCGTGAACGGGAAGCTGGTCCAGGTCACCACGCCCGACTCCTACACCGTGGTGACGAAGTTCGGCGGCCCCTACGCGCTGGCGATCCCGGCCACGGGCTCGGTGCCGATCATGCCCAAGCACGTGCTCGAGGCGGCGTGGAAGCGCGGCGCGTTCGCGTCCGCCTACACCACCAGCACGCCGCCCGACAGCATCGTCACCAGCGGACCGTGGCGGGTGAAGGAGTACCGCGCCAACGAGTCGCTGACGCTGTCCCGCAATCCGTGGTGGTACGGCGTCGATCCGCAGGGGCACCGGCTGCCGTACCTGGACGAGGTCACGTTCCTGATCGTGCCGGATCAGAACACCGCCGCGCTCAAGTTCCAGAACGGCGAGGTGGACGGGCTCGACAACGTGAAACCCGAGGACTACCGCACCTACCAGGCCAACCAGCAGAAGGGCAACTACACGCTGTACGACCTCGGGCCGTCGCTCAACACCAACTTCTTCTGGTTCAATCTCAACAAGGTGCGCGATCCCAAACAGGGCCCGGTGATGGGCAAGCCGATCACGGACCCGGTCAAGTACGCGTGGTTCTCGAACGCGGACTTCCGCCGCGCGGTGTCGATGGCGGTGGATCGCGACGCCATCATCCGCAGCGTGTTCTACGGCGACGCGGTCAAGTGCTGGTCGCTGATGACGCCCGGCAACAAGCAGTGGTACACGGGCCAGGGCGGCAAATGGGACTACAACCCCGCCCAGGCCAAGGCGCTGCTCGACCGGATCGGGTTCAAGGACCGCAACGGCGACGGCGTGCGCGAGGACCCGCAGGGCCATCCGATCCAGTTCAGCCTGATGACCAACGCCGACAACGTCACGCGCGTGGCGATGGCCAATTTCATCAAGGACGACCTGGCCAAGGTCGGCATCCGCTGCACGCCGTCGCCGGTGGACTTCAACACGCTCGTCACCCATCTGCGCAACGACCTGCAGTACGAGGCCGTGCTGCTGGGCCTGGGCAGCGCCACGCCGCCCGACCCCGGCATGGGGCAGAACGTGATGCGCTCGAGCGGCCTCACGCACTACTGGAACATCCGCCAGCCGCACCCCGAGACCCCGCAGGAGGCGGAGATCGACAAGCTGATCGGCGAGAACACCGCCACCGCCAACATGGACGAGCGCAAGCGTACGTGGGGCCAGATCGAGACCATCATCAACGACCAGTGCTGGATCGAGTGGCTGCCGTGCATTCGCGTGAAGATTCCGATCAGCAACCGGTTCGGCAACCTGCAGCCGAGCGTGATCCCGCACCGCATCCTGTGGAACATCGACCGGGTGTTCCTGAAGTCGCGCGCGAGAGCCTGAGTCCCGGGCCTCGATGCGCACCTACATCCTCCGGCGCCTGCTGCAGCTGATCCCGCTGTTGCTCGGGATCACGCTGCTGACGTTCCTGCTGCTCAAGCTGGCGCCGGGCGATTTCCTCAGCACGATGGCCGAGAACCCGCAGATCTCGGCCGCCACGCTGGATGCGATGCGCCACCGGTTCGGGCTCGACCGGCCGTGGTGGCTGCAGTACGCGCTGTACCTCAAGAACGTCGTGCTGCATTTCGACTTCGGCGAGTCGTTCTCGCGTCACCAGCCGGTGTTCGTGGTGCTCAGGGAGGGACTGGCCAACACGCTGCTGCTGGCGATCTCGGGTGCGATCATCACCTGGGGGCTGGCGATCCCGCTCGGCGTGTGGGCGGGGATGAAGCAGTACTCGGCCGCCGACAAGGGGCTGTCGCTGCTCGCGTTCCTGTGGCTGTCGGTGCCGGAGGTGCTGTCCGGGCTGCTGCTGTTGATGCTGGCGGCGCGCACCGGCTGGTTCCCGGTGGGCGGCATGCGCTCGCTGGGCTACGACGACATGGACTGGATCGGGCGCGCCGGCGACCTGCTGCGGCATCTGGCGCTGCCGGCGCTCACCGTGGGGCTGATCCCGCTCGCGAGCCGCATGCGCCAGATGCGCGGCAATCTGCTCGACGTGCTGCGGCTGGATTACGTGACCACCGCGCGCGCCAAGGGGCTGTCCGAAACCCGCGTGGTGTTCAAGCACGCGTTGCGCAACGCGCTCAACCCGCTGATCACGCTGTTCGGGTTCACGCTCGGGGCGCTGGTGTCGGGATCGCTCGTGTCGGAGATCATCTTCGCGTGGCCCGGGCTCGGGCGCATCACGCTCGAGGCGCTTCAGACCAAGGACGAGTACCTGGTGATGGGCTCGGTGCTGATGGCCTCCGTCGTGCTCGTGGCCGGCAACCTGATCGCGGACCTGCTGCTGGCGGTCGCCGATCCGCGCATCCGCTATGAGTGAGATCGCCGAGCTCACGCCGACCGAAGCCGTTCCGGCGGCGACCGAGCGGGCGGTGAAGCCGCCGCAGTCGCCGGCGCGGCTGTTCTGGCGGCAGCTGCGCCGGAGCCCGCTCGCGGTGGTGGGCGGCACGCTGCTCGTCGTGTTCTACGCGCTCGCGCTGTTCGCGCCGTTCGTGGCACCGTACGCGCAGGACGACATGGACCGCTCACGATTCTTCCAGCCACCCGACCGCGTGCACTGGGTGGAGGGCGGCCGCTTGCACATGCGTCCGTTCCTGCATCCGCAATCGCCCGCCGGCGACCTGCAGGACTTCGCCTACCGCGAGGGCACGGCGGTCGCGCCGGTGCGGTGGTTCGTGCACGGCGACCGCTACCGGCTGTTCGGTCTGATCCCCACCGACCGCCACCTGTTCGGCACGGATCCGCCGCAGCGCATCTACCTGCTCGGCGCCGACGCGTTCGGTCGCGACGAGTTCTCCCGGCTGCTGTTCGGCGGACAGGTGTCGCTCACGGTGGGGCTGGTCGGGATCGCGATCTCGTTCACGTTCGGGCTGCTGCTGGGCGGCGTGTCTGGCTACTTCGGCGGCTGGGTGGACACGGTGATCATGCGCTCGACCGAGCTGCTGCTCACCATTCCCGGGCTGTACCTGATCATCGCGCTGCGCGCGCTGTTCCCGGTGGACCTGCCGAGCCAGCAGGTGTACCTCGGCATCGTCGCGATCCTGGCGTTCATCGCCTGGGCCGGGCTCGCCCGCGTGATCCGCGGCATGGTGCTGTCGATCCGGCGCGAGGAGTACGTGGCCGCGGCCGAGGCGCTCGGCATGAGCCGGATGCGGATCATCGCGCGCCACATCCTGCCCAACACGATGTCGTTCGTGATCGTGGCCGCGACGCTGACGATCCCCGGCTACATCCTGGGCGAGGTGATCCTGTCGTTCATCGGGCTCGGCGTGCAGGAGCCGGCGGCATCGTGGGGCAACATGCTGGCGCAGGCGCGCAGCATCCGCGTGCTGACGTCGTTCCCATGGCTGCTGTACGTGCCGGGGATCGCGATCTTCCTCACGGTGATGGCCTACAACTTCCTGGGCGACGGGCTGCGTGACGCGCTCGATCCCCGCAAGGTGCAGGGAGGACCGACGGGATGAGCGAGCCGCTGCTCGAGGTGCGCGACCTGAAGACGCACTTCTTCACCGATGCCGGCGTGGTGCGCGCGGTGGACGGGGTGTCGTTCGCGATCCAGCCCGGCGAGACGCTGGCGGTGGTGGGCGAATCGGGCAGCGGCAAGAGCGTGACCTCACTGTCGATCCTGCGGCTGATCGCCGAGCCGCCGGGCCGGATCGTGGGCGGCGAGATCCGCTTCAAGGGCCGGAACCTGTTGAGCCTGTCGCCGGCCGAGATGCGCGCCATCCGCGGCAAGGAGATCTCGATGATCTTCCAGGAGCCGATGACGTCGCTCAACCCCGTGTTCACGTGCGGGGACCAGATCGCCGAGGCCATCGTGCTGCACGAGAAGGTGGACAAGCGCGAGGCGCGCGCGCGGGCGATCGAGATGCTGAAGCTGGTGGGGATTCCGCTGCCGGAGCAGCGTGTGGACGAGTACCCTCACCAGCTGTCGGGCGGCATGCGACAGCGCGTGATGATCGCGATGGCGCTGGCGTGCCGGCCGTCGCTGCTGATCGCGGACGAGCCCACCACCGCGCTCGACGTGACGATCCAGGCCCAGATCCTGGAGCTGCTGCAGCGGCTGCAGGACGAGCTCGGGATGGCGGTGCTGCTGATCACCCACGACCTGGGCGTGGTGGCGGAGACCGCCGACCGCGTGGTGGTGATGTACGCCGGGCAGGTGGTGGAGTCGTGCGCGGCGCGCGAGGCGTTCCACCGCACGCGCCACCCGTACACCGCCGGGCTGCTGGCGTCGCTGCCGCGGCTGGGCGGCGAGCGCGAGACGTTGCGCGTCATTCCCGGCAACGTGCCCAACCCCGCGCACTTCCCGCGCGCGTGCCGGTTCCACCCGCGCTGTCCCGCGGTGCAGGAGCGCTGCCGCACGCTCGATCCGCCGGTGGTCGCGATCTCGAACGATCACGGCGCGCGCTGCTGGCGCGCGCCCGAGATCGAGTCCGGCGCGCTGGATCCGGTCACGGGACGGGAGGGCAGTCGTGTCTGACGGTGGCACGAACGGCACGCCACTGCTGGCGGTGCGCGATCTCGTCAAGCACTTCCCGATCCGCAAGGGGCTGTTCTCGCACGTGGTGGGGCAGGTTCGCGCCGTGGACGGCGTCTCGTTCGACGTCGCGCGCGGCGAGGTGCTGGGGCTGGTGGGGGAGAGCGGCTGCGGCAAGACCACGACCGGGCGCTGCATCCTGCGGCTGATCGAGCCGACCTCGGGCTCGGTGAAGTTCGAGGGCCGCGAGGTGACCACGATGGGCAGGCACGAGCTGCGCGCGCTGCGCCGCGAGATGCAGATCGTGTTCCAGGACCCGTACTCGAGCCTGAACCCGCGGCTCACGGTCGGCAGCATGCTGGGCGAGGCGCTCGCCATCCACAAGCTCGCGAAGGGCGCGGCGGCGCGCCAGCGCGTGGCCGAGCTGCTGGAGCTGGTGGGACTGTCGCCGGACCACGCGCGGCGCTACCCGCACGAGTTCTCGGGCGGCCAGCGGCAGCGCATCGGCGTGGCGCGCGCGCTGGCCGTCAATCCCAAGCTGATCGTGGCCGACGAACCCGTATCGGCGCTCGACGTCTCGATCCAGGCGCAGATCATCAACCTGCTGCGCGAGCTGCAGCAGCGGATGCATCTCACCTACGTGTTCGTGGCGCACGATCTGTCCGTGGTCGAGCACATCAGCGATCGGGTGGCGGTGATGTACCTCGGATGCATCGCGGAGTTGTCCGACGCGCGCGACCTGTACCGGCATCCGCGCCATCCCTATACGGTGTCGCTGCTGTCGGCGATCCCGGTGCCCGATCCCGACCGGCGGCGCCAGCGCATCGTGCTGAAGGGCGACGTGCCGAGCCCCGCCAACCCGCCGAGCGGCTGCCGGTTCCACCCGCGCTGCTTCCTGGCGAAGGAGATCTGCGCGCGCGAGGCGCCGCCGCTGCGCGAGGTGCGCCCCGGACACTTCTCCGCATGCCATTTCGCCGAGCAGCTCGCGGACCCCAAGGTGATTCCGCTCGATGCCGTCACCGGCATCGGCTCCGCCTAGGCGCCGCGCTCCGACGGGGGCGGTGGCCGAAACCCCCAGCCGGGGTCTTTCCGCCGCGCCAAACCCCCCGGATTTCCCGGCCGCGATCGCCCGCATGCGTCCGGGCAGCCGGCGGCCGATTCCACGCCAACCCGCTGCGCGCCAACGTGGCGCGGCCCTCGGGTACTCCGCGCCGCGCCCGCGGCACCACAGTTGCGATGGGGTGGGTTGTCGCTGCTCGGTTCGCCACTCCACCTCCAGGTGGCGGATCCAATGGCGGCCCAGACAACGCCATACGGTGCGTCCCTGCGCGACTCGTGATTGGCCGGCTGTGGGCTGATCCCCCTATCGCGAGCGAAGGAGTCTTACGGACCGGTACACGGTCGAGGCGGGGACCATATTCGGGCCTCGTTCGTCACCTCCCGGCGCTGCACCTCCGCACGAACGGGGCCCATGATTTTTCGTCGGGCTCGTTGGCCGCATGAGCATCGCTGCGGGGAGGGCCGCTGACACCGTGGCGGCCGCGAGCGCACGCAGGCCCGCGCGTGGCGCGCCCGACGAGCGACCGCCCAGCAGCGCGGAGTTCGCATGCAACAGGCGTCTCGCGTCGCGGCCCGGCCTCGCTGACATCTCATTGACCCTTCGGAACTTCCCTGCTAAGTTGCGGCGCTCTCACGCAATCGCGCCCTCGAGCGACGCGCGGGAGCACCGGGAGGGGACCGAGCGACTTGGCGCGCGTGGCGATGGGCCTCATCGAAACCCGCGGCTTCGTCGCAGCCATCGAAGCGGCCGACGCCATGTGCAAGACCGCGCGCGTCCAGTTCGTGCGGTACGAGGTGACGCGCGACGCGCTGGTGACGGTGCTCGTGCGCGGCGACGTGGCCGAGGTGGAGGCCGCGGTCGCCGCCGGGAGCCGCGCCGCAGGACGCTTCGGGGCGCCGCACGCCACGCTCGTCATTCCGGCCCCGGAACCGCAGCTCGAGCAGCCGATGGGCGGGCCCGTCCGCGGACCGTCCGACTCAACCCCGTGAAGGAGGTTTGGTCCATGCAGGAAGAGGCCCTGGGCCTGATCGAGACGCGCGGTTTCGTGGCCATGGTCGAGGCGTCGGACGCCATGGTGAAGGCCGCTCGCGTGACGCTCGTGCACTACGAGAAGATCGGCGGCGGGTACGTGACCACCATCGTGCGAGGCGACGTGGCCGCGGTGCGCGCCGCCACCGAGGCGGGCGCCGCCGCCGCCGCCAAGGTGGGCGAGGTGGTGTCGGTGCACGTCATCCCGCGGCCGCACGGGATGCTGGAGGACGCGCTGCCCATCCGGCGTCACGACACGGCCGGTAGCAAGAAGTAGCCCGTGCTGCTCGCCCGCGTCGTCGGCACCGTGGTCTCGACGCGCAAGGACCCGCTGCTGCTGGGCCTGAAGCTGCTGCTCGTGCGCGAGGTCGATGCCGCGTTCGAGCCGGCCGGCGCGTGGGTGGTGGCGGCCGACGCGGTGGGGGCCGGCATCGGGGAGCTGGTGGTGGTGGCGCAGGGCTCCTCCGCGCGCCTCACCGAAGTGTCGCGTGACCGGCCGGTGGACGCCGTGATCTCGGGGATCGTGGACACGGTCGAGATCGACGGCCGCGACGCGTGGCTCAAGTCCTCGGGCGCGGTGGGGACGGGCCGGCGATGAGCGTGGACGCCGCGCGCATCGAATCGATCGTCGCCGACGTGCTGGCGCGCCTCGAAGGCGCCGGCGCCGCTCCCGGCGCGGCCCAGCCGCTCGGCATCCACGCCACGCTCGACGATGCGGTGGCCGCGGCGCGGCGCGCGTTCGCGGCGTTCGACAAGGTGCCGCTCGCCACGCGCGCGGCCGCGATCGCCGAGATCCGGCGCACGCTGACCGCGAACTGGAAGCTGCTGGCCGAGCTGGCGGTGCAGGAGTCGGGGCTCGGGCGGGTCGAGGACAAGATCCTCAAGAACCGGATCGTCACCGAGCGCACGCCCGGCACCGAGGACCTGGAGCCGGTGGCGTGGACCGGCGAACACGGGCTCACGCTGATGGAGCGCGCGCCCTACGGCGTGATCGCGGTCATCACCCCGGTCACCAATCCCACCGAGACCGTGATCAACAACGGCATCTCGATGATCGCGGGTGGCAACGTGCCGGTGTTCTGCCCGCATCCCAACGCCCGCAAGGTTTCGAACGTCACGATCGATCTGATGAACCGCGCCGCGCGGCGGGCCGGCGTGCCGGAGCCGATCCTGCATTCCGTCGAACAGCCCAGCATCGAGACCGCGCAGGCGCTGCTCAACTACAAGGGCATCCGCTTGAACGTGGTGACCGGTGGGCCGGGGGTGGTGAAGGAGGCGCTCGCGGCCGGCAAGAAGGCGATCACCGCCGGGCCCGGCAATCCGCCGTCGGTGGTGGACGAGACCGCCGACATCGACAAGGCGGCGAAGGACCTGATCGCCGGCGCCTCGCTCGACAACAACATCATCTGCACCAACGAGAAGGAAGTGATCGCGGTGGCGCTGATCGCCGACCGGCTGAAGGAGGCGTTCGCGCATCACGGCGCCGTGGTGCTGCAGCCGCACCAGACCGAGGCGCTGCGCAAGGTGGTGCTCGAGAAGGAGCAGGGCCCGCGCAAGTACGCGATCATCAACCGCAGGTTCGTGGGCAAGGACATCGCCGTGATCCTGCGCGAGGCCGGCATCCCGTGCGATCCCGCGCGGCGGCTGGCGGTGTGCGACGTGGACCACGACCATCCGTTCCTGTGGACCGAGATGATGATGCCGATCCTGCCGATGACGCGCGTCCGCACCGTGGACGACGCCATCGACCTGGCGCTCGAGGTCGAGCACGGATTCCGCCACACGGCCTCGATGCACTCGAAGAACATCGACAAGCTGTCGAAGATGGCCCGCGCATGCGACTGCTCGATCTTCGTGAAGAACGGGCCCAATTTCGCCGGGCTCGGCTGGGGCGGCGAGGGTCCGACCAGCTTCACGATCGCGAGCCCGACCGGCGAGGGCATGACCACGGCGAAGAGCTTCACGCGCATCCGCCGCTGCACGCTGGTCGACCACTTCCGGATCGTGTGATGCCGGTCGCCATCGCCGCCATCGAGACCGGCAGCATCGCCCAGGGCACGCTGGTGGCCGATGCGCTCGTCAAGACGGCGGAGGTCGAGCTGCTCGAGGTCGGCCCGCTGTCGCCGGGCAAGTTCTGGGTGCTGATCGGCGGCGACGTGGCGCCGGTGCGCGCCTCCTACCGCCGCGGGCTCGAGCTGGCGGCCGACACGCTGCTCGACTCGCTGCTGATCCCGCAGCTCGATGCGCAGGTGCTGCCGGCGCTGCGCGGCGCCGCCACGGCGTGCGACGACGATTCGCTCGGCGTGCTCGAGACCCTGACGGCGGCGGCCGCGATCGTGGCGGCCGACGCGGCGGTCAAGGCGGCTCGCGTCACGCTGCGCGACGTGCGGCTCGCCAACGGCCTGGGCGGCAAGGGCGTGGTGTGGCTCACGGGCGAGGTGGGCGACGTGCAGGCGGCGATCGCCGCCGGTCGCGCCGAGGCCCAGGGCCGGGGTCTGCTGGCGCGCACCGTGGTGATCCCGCGCCTGCACGAACAGCTCAAGCTGCGGATGTTCGGGTGCATTTCGCGCGCGTGATCGGCACGGTGGTGTGCACCGAGCGCGTGCCCTCGTGGCGCGGGCACCGCATGCTGCTGCTGCAGCCCACCGATTCCGCCGGCGCCGACCAGGGGCGGCACATCGTGGCGATCGATCTGGTGTCGGCGGCCCCCGGCCAGCGCGTGTTCTACGTGCGCGCGCGCGAAGCGGCCAGCGCGTTGCCCGATCCCGACAATCCCGCGGACGCCGCGATCGTCGGCATCGTGGACCACGTGCGGGAGCAGCCGGCGTGATCCTGGGGCGCGTGGTGGGCGAGGTGGTCGCCACCATCAAGCACGGCGATCTGGCCGGCTTCAAGCTGCTGCTGGTGCGGGCCGAGAGCGCGGGCGGCAGGTCCGGGCGCACGCTGATCGCGCTCGACGTTGTGGACGCCGGCGTCGGCGACCGCGTGCTCGTCAACGACGAGGGCAACGGCGCCGCGCAGCTGCTGCGTCGCGCGCGCGGCGCGGTGCGGAGCGTGGTGGTGGGCGTGGTGGACGAAGTGGACGAGGTGGACGCGTCGGCGCACGCCTGATGGGGCTGGTCTTGGGACCGGCCCTCGGCTAGATTGTCGTCGGAGCGGAGACGCGGACAGGAGGAATGCCATGACCAAGGCGGATCTCGTGGAAGACGTATCGGTCCGGACGGGCGTTTCGAAGAATCACACCGCGCTCATCGTCGATGGCCTGCTCGACGCCGTGTGTCGCGCCTTGAGCGAAGGCCGTCATCTCGAAATCCGCGGGTTCGGCACCTTCAAGGTGCGCGAGCGTCGCGCGCGGCGCGCGCGCAATCCGCGCAGCGGCTCCGAGGTGATGGTCCCCGCCAAGCTGGTGCCGGTGTTCAAGCCGAGCAAGGAGCTGAAGACGCATGTGCTGGGCGAGACGCTGGCGTCCGAGGCGCCGCGGGAGACCGTGAACGCCGTGTGACGGCCGGCGCCGCGTGCGAAAGGCGCAAACGGTAGCACCGACCAGGACCGGCCGGAGCAAGGCGGGAGACTCCGCCGGGCGAACGCCGCGATGCCGCAGATCGGCCGTGATCGGCAGTCTGCCGGGGGAGTGAATGGGGTCAGGCAAGAAGCGCAAGCGGAAGAAGATTGCGACCCACAAGCGGAAGAAGCGGCTCCGCAAGAACCGCCACAAGAAGCGGATCCGCTAGCCACGGCCACCGGGCCGTGCGGCGTTCCGACACCGAGCCTCACTCACCCGACGATCTTGCGCCGCGTCTGATCGGCCGCGCGCTGCACGCGCGCGGCCGATGGACGTTCGATCCCGCGCGCCGCTGGCGCGGCGGGCGGCGCGAACTGGCGTGGAAAGGGGCGCATGCCCCGCTCGACGGCGACTGGTGCGTGGCCGAGGTGCCGGACGAGGGTCCGGCATGGCTGATCGAGGTGCTGGGGGCGGACGATCGCCCCGAATGGGACGATCCTTCGGTCGTCTCCCAGCACCGGCTGCGCCACCGCTTTCCGAATGCGGTCGAGACCGCGGCCGCGGCCGCGCGCACGCCCGGCCCGCACGATCGCACCGGCCGCGAGGACCTGCGCGGCGAGCTGGTGCTGACGGTGGATCCCGAGGACGCGCGCGACCACGACGACGCGCTGTCGGTGCGCGCGGCGGGGCACGGCCGCTGGGAGGTCGGCGTCCACATCGCCGACGTGTCGCACTACGTGCGCGCCGACAGCGCGCTGGACCACGAGGCGCAGCTGCGCGGCACGAGCTGCTACCTGCCGGGCGGCGTGGTGCCGATGCTGCCGGAGGCGCTGTCGGGCGACATCTGCTCGCTCAGGCCCGATCGCGACCGGCTCGCGCTGTCGGTGTTCGCGACGCTGGATCGCGCGGGCGAGGTGTTCGCGTTCCGGTTCGCGGAAACCGTGGTGCGCAGCCGCCACCGGCTGCACTACGGCGAGGTGCAGGAGGCGCTGGACGGTCACCGCCGGTTCGCCGCCCCGCTCCAGCACGCGCTCGAGACGCTGATGATGCTCGCGCGCGGGCTGCGCGCGCGCCGCTTCCAGCGCGGCGCGCTGGCCCTGGACGTGCCCGAGGTGAAGGCGTGGGTGGACGCCGACGGCCACCCGGTGCGCATCGAGCGCCGGCCGCACCTCGAGAGCCACGAGCTGATCGAGGAGTTCATGCTGCTCGCCAACCGCTGCGTGGGCGAGGAGGGCGAGCGGCGCGGCGCGGGGCTGCTGTACCGCGTGCACGAGCCGCCGTCCGGCCGCAAGCTGGCCGATCTGGACACGATGCTGCGCGCGCTCGGGCTTCCCCGCCTGGGCCAACCGGCCGAGCCCGCCAAGGCGTTGCAGGCGCTGCTTCAGGTGTCGCTCGATGCCGCGCACCGCAGGCTGTTGCACCGCCTCGTGCTGCGCTCCCTGCCGCGGGCGCGCTACCTGGAGCACGACATCGGGCATTTCGGCCTCGCCACGCGCGAGTACTGCCACTTCACCTCGCCGATCCGCCGTTATCCCGATCTCCACAACCATCGCCGGGTGCGCGAGTGGGTGCACGGGCGGCCGTCGCTGGCCTGGGACCCGGCCCAGGTGGCCGCTCTGGCGGCGCAGTGCAGCGCCACCGAACAGAACGCCACCGACGCCGAGCGCGAGGCGGTGAAGGTGAAGGGGCTGCGGGTCCTCGAGGGGCGACTCGGGGACGAGGCTTCGGGTATCATCACCGGACTGATTCCTCAAGGCTTCTTCGTCGAGCTGGACGACATTCCGGTGGACGGGTTGGTGCGTCCGTCCCACACGCTCGACGATCGCTTCGATCTCGACGATTCCGGGGTTCGCATGGTGGGCCGCCGCAGCCGGCGTCGCTTCGTGATGGGCGACGCCGTCCGCGTCACCATCGCCCGGGTAGACGTTCCGGCGCGGGAGTGCGACCTGGCGCTGGTGGAGCCGAGCCGGCGCGGTCGCCGGCGACACGGGAGAGGCTGATGGCCATTCGACGGACCACGCGACGCTCGGAGCGCCGCGGCAGCGCGCGCGCCGACGCGCGACTGAGCATGCGGGTGGAGGGTGAGGCGGCGGCCGAGGAACGCGCGCACGTCGTCACCGAGACGCACAACATCTCGGCCAGCGGGGTGTACTGCCATTCCACGCACTACCTCGCCCCGCTCTCGAAGGTGGGACTGACGATCGTGCTGCCGAAACTTCCCGGCGGACGCGGCGCCAAGGAGCTGATCAAGTGCGAGGGCATCGTGGTGCGCTGCGAGACCGCCGCCAAGGGCGAGCGCGGCTACGAGCTGGCGTGCATGTTCTCGGACCTGGATCCGCGCCGGCGGGCGCTGCTCGACGAGTTCGTGACGTGGC
>DASSIN010000177.1:0-5575 GCA_035691845.1 Candidatus Eiseniibacteriota bacterium
GTTTGGCCGCCTGCGCCGCGCGCGCGGGCTGCGGCCCGCGGCCGGCCGCGACCGGCTTGGGCGCGCCGATCGGGCGCTCGATCGCCGCCAGCAGCGCCCGGCTCACGGCTTTGGAGCCGCGCGCCGTGGGCTTGCGGATGCCGACCGGGTGCGTGGCGCCCTCGTCCAGCTCGTCCCAGGCATCGGCCACCGCGTCGCGGTCGGAGTCGTCCGGCTGCTCGCGCAGCACGATCACGTTGCCGTCCGGATCCAGCAGCTCGGCGTACATGCCGAAATCCTCCTCCATCGGCGCGCTCGCCAGCGTGAGCCCGCGCTCGCGCAACCGGTCGGCCTCGCCGGGCACGTCCGCCACCTGGAAGCACCACGCCACGTTCGAGGCGGTGTGCAGCGGCTGGTCGTCCTGGGGCGCGCGCGTGTGGAGCGCGAGCCGCGTGGCGCCGGCATCGAGCTCGATCCAGTTCGGGCGCTCGTCCAGCACGCGCAGGCCCAGCCGGTCGCGGTAGAACGCCAGCGCGGCCTCGCGGTCGCGCACGTTGACGATCACGGTGTCGATCGCGGGCGAGCCCTCGGCCGGGCGCGCCGATCCGGCCTGGCGCAGCGCCACCGCGTTGCCGTCCGGATCGCGCAGGTGCGCCACCGGACCGTAGGCGGGCCGCTGCACGCCGCCCGGGACCTCGATGCCGCGCTCCTGCAGCCGGCGCGCGTCGGCCTCCACGTCGTCGCTGGCGAACGTGATCTCGACCTCGCGCTCGTGGATGCCCGTCTGCGGGCGCAGCGCCAGCGTGGCGCCGCCCGTCGCGAAGCTGACCCAGCCCGGATCGCGCTCGCGCGTCTCGAGGCCCAGGCGCTGCTCGTAGAACTGCCGCAGCCGGTCGAGCTCGGGCGTGAACAGCACGATTTCCGTCAGCGCTCTCATGCACCCCTCCTGACGCGCGGCCGGCTCGCGTGACGCCGCATCCGCCGGGCGCACCCGGCCGCATGCGTCACTCCAGATTCACCCACACGCTCTTCACCTGCGAGACGTCGCGCAGGCACTCGGGCCCCAGATCGCGGCCGAAGCCGGACTGCTTGTAGCCCCCGAACGGCATTCCGGCGTCGTAGAAGTTGTAGCTGTTGATCCACACCGTGCCGGCCTGCAGCCGCCGCGCGACGGCGTGCGCCTTGCGGATGTCCCGGGTCCACACGCCGGCCGCCAGCCCGTACAGCACGTCGTTGCCCTTGCTCACCGCATCGTCCACGTCGTCGAACGTGATCACCGACAGCACCGGGCCGAAGATCTCCTCCTGCGCCACGCGCATGCGGTTCTCGACGTGGTCGAGCAGCGTGGGCTGCACGAACCAGCCCTTGCCGTTCAGCGGCTGGCGCTGCCCGCCGGCGACGAGCCGGGCGCCTTCGCCGACGCCGGTCTGCACGTAGCCCAGCACCTTGTCCATCTGATCGCGCGACACGAGCGGGCCGAGCCGCGTCTTCGGGTCCATCGGATCGCCGGGCTGCGCCTTCTTCGTCCGCTCCGTCAGCTTCTCCATCAGCGCGTCGTGGGCCGAGGCCTCGACCAGCAGCCGCGAGCCGGCCGCGCACACCTCGCCCTTGCCGTAGAAGATGCCGGTGAACGCGCCGCGCGCGGCGGCGTCCATGTCGGCGTCGGCGAACACCACGTTCGGCGACTTGCCACCCAGCTCGAGCGTCAGCTTCTTCACCGAGTCGGCGGCCGTGCGCATCAGGTGCTTGCCCACCTCGGTCGAGCCGGTGAAGCTGATCTTGTCGATGCCGGGATGCCGGACCATCGCCTCGCCCACCACGCGCCCGGGGCCCGGCAGCACGTTCAGCACGCCCGGCGGGAGGCCGGCCTCGAGCGCCAGCTCGCCGATCCGCACCGCCGTGAGCGGCGTCAGCTCGGCCGGCTTGACGATCACGGTGTTGCCCGCCGCCAGCGCGGGCGCGGCCTTCCAGCCCACCATGATCATCGGGAAGTTCCACGGGATGATGGCGCCCACCACGCCGAGCGGCTCGCGCAGCGTGTAGGTGAAGTACGAGGGATGGACCGGCAGCGTCTCGCCCGCCAGCTTGGTGGCCCAGCCGGCGAAGTAGTGGAAGCAGTTCGCCACCATCGGCACGTCGATCTGCCGCGACTCGAAGATCGGCTTGCCGTTGTCGAGCGTCTCGAGCCGCGCGAGCTCGTCGCCGTGCTCGAGAACGAGATCGCCGAGCCTGAACAGCATCCGCTGGCGATCCGCCGCGCGCATGCGCCCCCACGGCCCATCGAACGCCGCCCGCGCCGCCTTCACCGCGCGCTCGACGTCCTCCACGCCCGCCTCGGCGACGGTGGTGATCGCCTCCTCGGTGGCGGGATTGGAGGTCGTGAACGTGCGGCCCGAGGCCGAATCCACCGCCCTGCCATCGATGATCAACTTCGCGGGAGCAACCGGCGTCAGCGTGTCCGTCATCGGCGCCTCAATGAAGGGTTCAACCCACGACGATCGCGTGGGCGCGTCAGCCGCAAGGCCGCAGGCCGGCGCGACCGCGGTCGCGGCCTTCAGGCCACGTCGAGGATCGCGCTGGGCCGAGAACGGCGGATGACCGCTCTCGCGAGCGTGCGATCAGGCACAGCATACGACACGGCACGAATGCCGCCCGTCAGCGGTCCTGGTAATCGTAGACGCCACGCCCGGCCTTGCGCCCCAGCCGGCCTGCGGCGACATACTGCTCCATGAGCGGGCACGGGCGGAACTTCTCCCCGAGCGTGCGGTGCAGGAACTTGAGGATCGCGAGCCGCGTATCCAGCCCGACCAGGTCCACCAGCTCGAACGGCCCCATCGGGTGGTTCAGGCCGAGCTTGAGCGCGGTGTCGATGTCGCGCGCGCCGGCGACGCCCTCCTGCAGCATGTAGAACGCCTCGTTGCCGATCATCGCGTTGATGCGGCTGGTCACGAACCCCGGCGACTCGCGCACGGTCACGCACGTCTTCCCCATGCGCTCGCCCACCTCGCGCGCCACGGCCAGCGCCTGCTCGCCCGTCTCCAGCGCGCGCACCAGCTCGAGCAGCTTCATGCGGTGGACGGGATTGAAGAAGTGCATGCCGAGCACCTGCGGCGCGCGCGTGGTGGCGGCCGCCATCTCGGTGATGGACAGCGACGAGGTGTTCGAGGCCAGCACCGCGTGGTTCGGCGCCAGCGCGTCCAGCGCGGCGAACATCTCGATCTTGAGCTCGATCTTCTCCGGCACCGCCTCGATCACGAGGTCGGCGTCGCGCACGGCCTCCGCCAGCGGCGACATCGTGGCGATGCGCGCGCGCGCATCGTGCGCGGCGGCGGCGTCCACCTTGCCGGCCGCCACGCCCTTGTCGAGCAGCGCGGCGATCTCGGCGCGGGCGTTGACGAGCGCCACGTCGCTCGCGTCCTGCAGGCGCGTGCTGAAACCACCGAGGGCCGCGGCATACGCGATGCCGCGGCCCATGATGCCGGCCCCGAGGACGGCGATGCGCTCGACCGTCATGCGTCGGGGCGCGACGCGAACCGCCATGCGAGCGGGAACGCCAGCGCGGCGAGCGTCGCCTTGAGCAGATCGCCTGGCACGAACGGCAGCAGCCCGGCGCCGGGCAGCGCGCGCGCCGGCACGAAGCGCGCGAGCACGGCGAGGCCGAGCGCGAAGATCACCGTGCTGCCGAGCAGCATCGCGATCACCATCGAGCCGAAGCGCCGGTCCCAGCCGCGCTCGCACAGCGCGCCGGTCAGCGCCGCGGCCAGCGGGAACGCCAGCAGGTAGCCGCCGGTCGGCCCCAGCAGCACGTGCGCGCCGCCGGCCATGCCGGCGAACACCGGCAACCCGGCCGCGCCCTCCGCCAGGTACAGCGCCTGCGCCAGCGCCGCGCGCCGCGCGCCGAGCACGGCGCCCGCCAGCAGCACGGCGAACGTCTGGCCGGTGACCGGAACGGGCGAGAACGGCAGCGGGATCGCGACCTGGGCGGCCAGCGCGGTGAGCGCGCTCGCCGCCACGATCAGCGCGGCGTTCGAGCGCAGCCCGGCGCGCGGCCAGGCGAGGTCGGCGAGCGTGGTCGTGCGCAGCGTGATCGCGGGCATGGGGCGGCTCCTCGAAGGCCTCGGGTGGCTCGGAACGGGCGTGAAAGCTAGCACAACGCGGGCGGCGTTCCACGCGGCTGTGCTAGCTTGGTCGAAATGCCCGTGCCCGACCTGCTGCGCATCGCCAACGCCGGCGGCTACTGGGGGGACGACCTGTCGCAGTTCCGGCGTCAGCTGGAGCTGGGGCCGGTGGACGTGGTGACGCTCGACTTCCTGGCCGAGATCACCATGTCCATCATGCAGAAGCAGCGCGCGCGCGATCCGCAGGCCGGCTACGCGCGCGATTTCGTGACGCAGGTGGAGAACGCGCTGCCGTTGCTGACGGAGCGCGGCACGCGCGTGGTCACCAACGCCGGCGGCGTCCATCCGCTCGCCTGTCGCGAGGCGCTGCTCGCCGCCGCGGCGCGCCACGGCGCCGCGCTCGACGTGGCGGCGATCGCCGGCGACGACATCCTCGGCCGGCTCGATGCGCTGAACGGCGCGGGCGTTTCGCTCGACGACATGGATTCCGGCGCGCCGTTCGGCGCCATCCGCGGCCAGGTGTCGTCCGCCAACGCCTACTTCGGCGCGTGGCCGGCGGTCGAGGCGCTGAAGACCGGCGCGCAGATCGTCGTGGCGGGCCGCATCACCGACACCGGCCTCACGCTGGCGCCGATGATCGCGGCGTTCGGCTGGGCGCCGGACGACTGGGATCGGCTGGCGGCCGGGATCGTGGCCGGGCACATCGTCGAGTGCGGCGCGCAGAGCACGGGCGGCAACTTCACCGACTGGCGCACGATCCGCCGGTTCGCCGCGATCGGCTATCCGGTGCTCGAGGTGTCGCCCGACGGCTCGTTCGTGGTCACCAAGCACGCGGGCACGGGCGGCGCGGTGACGGTGCGCACGGTGAAGGAGCAGCTGGTCTACGAGATGGGCGATCCGCGCAGCTACATCACGCCCGACGTGGTGGCCGACTTCGCCACCATCCGGCTGGAGCAGGCGGGCCGCGACCGCGTGCGCGTGTGGGGCATCACCGGCCGACCGGCGCCGTCGATGCTCAAGGTGAGCGCGTCGTACTCGGACGGCTGGAAGGCGTCGGGCTCGCTCATCATCTCGGCGCCGGACGCGGCGGCGAAGGCGGAGGCGTTCGCGGAGCTGTTCTGGAAGCGGCTGGGCGTCCCGTTCGCGGCGCGCCACGTGGAGATGATCGGACAGTCGGCGTGCTGGGGCCCGCTGGCGCCGCCCTCCGATCCGCCCGAGATCCTGCTGCGGCTGTCGGTGCGCGATCCGGACCGCGCGAAGATCGAGGCATTCGCGAAGATGGTGCCGGCGGTGATCCTGTCCGGCCCGCCGGGCGTGGCGGTGACCGGCGGCCGTCCGCAGGCGCAGGAGGTGGTGGCGTACTGGCCCGCGCTCGTTCCGCGCGACCTGGTGAAGCCGATGCTGGTGGGCAACGCCGGGACGCGCACGCTGGAGTGGCCGACGCCGCTGCTCCCGCCGCAGCGGCCGGCGCCGCTGCC
>DASSIN010000178.1:0-2703 GCA_035691845.1 Candidatus Eiseniibacteriota bacterium
CCCCGTGCCCGCGCGCCAGGCGCGCGTACGGCATCCCGCGCGCCGGCGCGGCGCCGCGGCGGCGCGCCGGCGTGACGCCCGACCTCGTGTGCCTTGGCAACCTGATCGTTGACGATCTCGTGTTCGCCGACGGTCGCACGCGCATGGGCGAGCCGGGCGGCGCGATCGCCTACGTGGCGCTCGGGGCGCGGCTGTGGAACGTGGGCGTGGGCGTGGTGGGCCCGCTCGGCAGCGACTACCCGCGCGACAGCCTCGAGGGGTTGCACGCGCGCGGCGTCGACATCTCCGGGCTGCGGCCGCTGCCGGGCCCCGGCCTGCGCACGTGGCTGCTGCACGAGCCCTGCGGCCGACGCGTGATCCATCGGCTGGATTCCGCCGATCACTTCGAGGCCTCGCCGCGGCCGGACGACGTGCCGGCCGCGTGGCGCGCGGCGCGCGCGATCCACCTGGCGCCGATGCCGCTCGCGCGCCAGCGCGAGCTGGTCGCATCGCTCGCGCCCACAGCGGGCATGCTGTCGCTCGATCCGCACGAGACGGTGTCGGTGTCGAACGCGGACGCGTGGCGCGAGGTGGTGCGCCACGTGGACGTGTTCATTCCCAACGACGAGGAGCTGGCGGGCGCGCGCGAGGCGCCGGAGCAGACGCTGCGCGCGTGGCGCGCGGCGCTCGGCGACCCCGGGCGGCTCAAGTTCGTGCTGCTGAAGCAGGGCGCGCGCGGCGGACTGGCGCTCGATGCGCGCACCGGCGCCACCACCCGCTGGCGCCCGCGCGCGGAGCGCGTGGTGGACGCCACCGGCGCGGGCGACGCGTTCGCGGGCGGCTGGCTGGCGGCGTGGCTCGAGCAGCAGGACCTGCAGGCCGCGCTCGAGCAGGGGGTGGTGTCGGCCAGCTTCGTGCTCGAAGACTGGGGCCTGGCCGCGCTCTCCGCCGCCACGCCGGCCGCGGCGCGGCTGCGCCGGCAGGCGTGGTTCGGCCGGGTGGCGAGCGGATGAGCGCGCGGGACGGCTCGCGCGAGCCGATCGCGATCGCGCCGGCGGTGCGGCGCGCGCTGGCGCGGCACGCGCCGGTGGTCGCGCTCGAGACCACGCTCGTCACCCACGGGCTGCCGCAGCCCCACGGGCTCGACACCGCGAGGGCGCTCGAACGCGACGTGCGCGCAGGCGGCGCGACACCAGCCACGATCGGCGTGCTGGATGGCGTCGCGCACGTCGGGCTCGACGCCTTGCAGCTCGAGCGGCTGGCGCGCGACCCTGCCGTGCGCAAGCTGAATCCCGGCAACCTCGCCGCCACGCTGGCCCAGGGCGCGAGCGGCTCGACCACGGTCGCGGCGACGATGGTGCTCGCGGCCGAGGCCGGGATCCGCGTGTTCGCGACCGGCGGCATCGGCGGCGTGCATCGCGACGCGGCCGCGAGCGGCGACGTGTCGGCCGATCTCGCCACGCTCGCGCGCGTGGCGGTGGCGGTGGTGTGCGCCGGCGCCAAGGCGATCCTCGATCTGCCGATGACGCGCGAGCGGCTGGAGACGCTGGGCGTGCCGGTGCTGGGCCTCGGCACCGACGAGCTGCCGGCGTTCTACCGCCGCGCGAGCGGGCTTCCCGTGGACGCGCGCTTCGAGGACGTCGCGGCACTGGCGGATGCCGTCGCGCTGCACTGGCGCCTCGGCGGGCGCGGCGTGGTGGTGGCGTGCCCGATCCCCGAGGCCGACGAGCTGCCGGCCGCAGACCACGACGCCGCGCTGGCGCGCGCGCTGGCGGACGCCGCCCGGCAGCGCGTGAGCGGCCGCGCGGTCACGCCGTTCCTGCTCGAGCGCATGCGCGAGCTGACGGGCGGCGCCAGCGTGCGCGCCAACGTGGCGTTGCTCGAGAACAACGCGCGCCAGGCCGCCGCGCTGGCGCGTGCGCTGGCGCGCGGCCGATCCGCGGACTGATCCGCGCCGCGCCGCGGCGCACTCAGCGACGCTGCAGCGGGTACACGCGCTCCATGTAGAACAGGGTGACGAACGCGATCGCCACCGCGATGGCCGGAATCGCCAGCGGCCGGATCGTGCGCCACGGGCGCCGCCAGTCGGCGGTGGCCAGGAACCCGATCCCGGCGGGCAGCAACGCCGCGATCGCGAGCTGGAACACGTGGGCGAGCGCGCCTTCGTCCTGCTGCGGCGCCTGCCGCGCGCCGACCGCGAGCCCGACGACGATGCAGGCCAGCGCAATCAGCGACAACGCCCACACCGCCACGATCGTGATCTGATGAGTCCGGGTCGAGTGCATGTCGTGGTCTCCGTTTGGTCGTGGGATGAGGTTCGATCGGGCGCCACCGCACGTTGCGCCGCGCGCCCGGTCAGCGCCCGGCGATCCACTCGGCGATCGCGGCCGCGACCACCACGCCGGCGCATCCCGCGAGCCACACGCCGAGCGCGTACATCTGCGCCAGGCCCTCACGCACCTCGACCTCGCGCAGCGACCGGCCGGCGGTGACGACCCAGTCGCGGCCGGGCACCGCCATCGACACGGTGGCGCTGCGCACGCCCGGACGCGGCTGCCAGGTGACGCGGTGCTCGCGCCGCGCGCGCGCGGCCGCCAGCACGCCGGGCGGGAGCGCCGGGATGGCGCCGTCCAGCACCGCGTTCGAGGCCAGCGGACGATCGCGGCCGTCCACCACCGTGACCCAGGGCGCGAGGCTCGCCGCCAGGTTCACGCGCCCGGCGGG
>DASSIN010000179.1:0-2548 GCA_035691845.1 Candidatus Eiseniibacteriota bacterium
GACGACGATGCCCGATACGAGCATGCACGCCGAGTCGACGATGACCGACACCTCGATGCACAAGTAGTCGGGACTCGCGTTGATTGGACCGCAAGAGCGGGAGGAGAGGACCTGATCCGGGTCCTCTCCTTTCCGTTTCCAGGCGCCAGGCGGGGTCCGCCGGGGGCCGCCTCCGGGGAGCGTGCGAGAAGCCCCGAATCGCATGTCCCCCAACGGCGACGCAACCTCCGTGCCCCGACCGACGTAGTCCGGGATGAACCCGCTGCCGGGACGGGGCGGCCGAACCGAAACGAGTCTGGAAGCCGAACGATGAACCCGATCACCGCCTCCGCCCCCCTGCTGCCGCGCCCGCTCGGGCTCGTCACCGCCCTGCTGCTCGCGGCCGCGCCCGCCCAGGCGCTCACGCTCCACGAGCAGAGCCAGTTCCAGGCCGCGCTCGGCGGCATGGCCGAGGTGCAGATCGAGAATTCGCGCGGGACGACCTCGGTCGAGCCCAGCGCCGACGGCGCGCTCCACCTCGTCGCCACCAAGATCGTTCGCGGCAACAACCAGGGCGAATTGAGCCGGCTCGCGCGCCAGACCGAGGTCGAGGCGCGCCGCTCGGGCGACCGCTACCTCGTGCTGGTGCGCTATCCGATGGGCGGCGAGATCCACATCTCGCTGTTCGACATCTTCCACGGCCACGAGATGCCGAGCGTGGAGGTGAAGCTCGACGTGCAGGTGCCAGCCGGCCGCGCGGTAACGGTGCGCAGCACGAGCGGCGACCTGCAGGCGCGCGGCCTGGCGGGCAGGGTGAGCCTGCAGTCCACGAGCGGCGACCTCAGGATCGAGGACCTGCGCGGACCGCTGCGGCTCGCGACCACGTCGGGCGACGTGCACGCCACGGCGCTCGCCTCGGCGGTGTTGCGCAGCACGAGCGGCGACATCACCGTGGACGGCGTTCGCGGTCCGCTCGACGTGCACACCACGAGCGGCGTGCTGCGGCTGCGCGGGGTGACCGACAGCGTCACCGTGAGCAGCATCAGCGGGGACGTGTCGGTGGACGGCACGCCCGCCACGTTCGCGGCGTCCAGCTCGAGCGGCGACATCCTGGTGACGGGGCTCGTGCGCGGCGCGGTGCACGTCGCCACCACCAGCGGCGACATCCATCTGCCGCTCGGGCCCGGCATGCCGGGGGCCAGCATCACCAGCAGCTCCGGCGACGTGGAGCTGCGGCTGGACCGCGCGCTCGGCGCGCGGTTCGACATCTCCACCGTGAGCGGCGCGATCGACGCCAACCTGGGACTGCAGGTGCAGGACGCCACCCGGCACGTGCTGCGCGGCACCTACGGCAGCGGCCGGGCGCCGATCGAGCTGCGGACCACTTCGGGCGACATCCGGCTGGTGTCGAGCGGAGGCTGACGTGCGCCATGTGACGCTGAAGGGGCTGCTGGTCGGGGCGGTGGTGCTCGTCGCGGCGCCGGGCGCGCGCGCGGGGTGCCTGGAGACCGCGTTCGCCCGCGTCGCCCATCGCCTGATGGCGACCCCCGCCGCCGCCGACACGCTGCAGTTCCATCGCGTGACCCCGGAGAGCAGCGTGGTGATCCCGCCGCTGCCCTCGGGCGCGCCGGCGCCGCCGGCCACGCCCACGCCGCGCGCGGTCGGCTTCCACCCCGGCGACATCACCAAGATCGGATCCGACATCCACGTCGCCGAGGACGAGGTGGTCGAGGGCGACGTGGTGGCGCTGGGCGGCAGCATCACCGTGGACGGCCACGTGAAGGGCGCGGTGGTGTCGGTCGGCGGCGACGTGTCCCTGAGCTCGACCGCGCGCGTGGACGGCGACGTCGGCAGCGTGGGCGGCGAGCTGCACGAGGAGCCCGGCGATTTCGTGGGCGGCCAGCGGTTCACCGCCGCCAGGCATCGCGGCGGGCAGCTGCGCTCGCACATCCCGATCGCGGCGCTGACGCTCGCCGAACGCATCGTGAACTTCATCTCCAACATCATCAAGCAGCTGATCCTGATCGCGCTCGCGTGGCTGGTGGCGCGGTTCGCCGCCGGTCGCACCGCGGCGGCGGTCGAGACGCTGCGCCGCGAGCCCGCCGCCTCGGCCGGCATCGGCGCGCTGGTGTGGGCGCTGCTGATTCCGTCGGTGATCGCGCTCGCGCTGGTGATGGCGATCCTGTGCATCACGCTGATCGGGATTCCGCTCGCGCTGGCCGCGTTGGTCGGGTACGTTGCGTTCTTCATCGTGTTCCCGGTGTGGGGACTCGTGGTGGGCGCGGCGGCGTTCGGCTACCGCGTCGCCGCCCAGCGCGGCCAGCCGGTGCCGACGCTGGAGCGGGCGGCGGTGCTCGGGATGGTGGTGGTCGCGGCGGTCTCGGTGGCCGGCGCGCTGCTGCGCCTGATCGGTTTCCTG
The DNA here is from genome assembly GCA_035691845.1 of Candidatus Eiseniibacteriota bacterium. Classification (GTDB taxonomy): domain Bacteria; phylum Eisenbacteria; class RBG-16-71-46; order RBG-16-71-46; family RBG-16-71-46; genus DASSIN01. The sequence continues at coordinate 2,399 of DASSIN010000179.1, forward strand.
CCGCCGGTGCACGGGCTCGGCACGTTCCTCCACCTCGTGGCCACCGCGTTCTCGGTGGTCCTCGCCACCCTCGGCGGAGGCGCATGGCTGCGTTCCGAGTTCGCGACCGGCGCGTTCGGCCGCTGGTGGGCGGGCCGCCGCTCGATGCCG
>DASSIN010000180.1:0-3987 GCA_035691845.1 Candidatus Eiseniibacteriota bacterium
GCCGCGGCCAGCGCATACGCGGCCGCGCGCGTCACTTCGCCGCCTGCGCCGGCGCGTCCGGCGCCAGCTCGACCACCGTGCGGTGCCGCGCCACGAACAGCGCGCGCGCCACGCGCCGGCAGTCCTCGGCGCTGACCGCGCGCTGCCGGTCGCGCTCGCGGAACATCTCGCGCCAGTCGCCGAACTGGTGCTCGTAGAACCCGAGCTGGGCACCCACGCCCAGGTTGGTCTTGAGCGCGGACACGAAGTCCGCCGCCAGCTCGTTCTTCGCCTTTTCCAGCTCGCGCGCGGTCGGGCCCGCGCGCGCCAGCCGGTCGATGGCCGCGAACGCCGCGCGCTCGCCCTCCGCGGCCGAATGGCCGGGCTCCATCTCGACGCTCATCGTGAACAGCGTGGGATCGAGCCGCGACTCGAATCCGGTGGACACCGACAGCGCCATGCGGCCCTGGTACACCAGCGCCTGATGCAGCCGCGACGATTCGCCCCCGGTCAGCACCTTGGAGAGCACGTCCAGCACGGGCGCGTCCAAGCTCCTGCCCGCCGGCGCCTTCCATCCCACCTCGAAGCTCACGTTCTCGGCCACGTGGTGCACGACCGCGCGGCGCTCGCCCAGCTGCTCGGGCTCGGCGTCCGGCGGGTCGCCCGGCGGCGGCTGGCGCGGGATCGCGCCGAAGGACGCGCGGATCGAATCGAGCGCGGCGGCGGTGCGAAAGTCGCCCACCAGCACGAGAATGCAGTTATCGGGCGCGTAGTGGATGCGGAAGTACTCGACCATGTCCTCACGCGTGATGCGGTTCAGGTCCTTCATCCAGCCGAGCACCGGCCAGTGGTAGGGCGAGGCCACGAACGCCGTGGCGTAGAGCTGCTCGTCGAGCAATCCGGCGATGTCGTTCTCGACCCGCAGCCGGCGCTCCTCCTTCACCACCTCGATCTCGTTCTTCAACTGCGCCGGCAGCAGCGACAGCGCGGCCATGCGATCGGCGTCCAGCCGCAGCACCACACCCAGCCGGTCGGAGGCGATCTCCTCGTCGTATGCGGTTTCGTCGCGGTCGGTGAACGCGTTGGAGTCGCCGCCGTTCGACTCCAGGATCTGGTCGTACATCTTGGGCGGGACGTGGGCCGAGCCGTTGAACATCATGTGCTCGAAGAAGTGCGAGATCCCGGTGATCCCGGGATGTTCGTTGCGCGACCCCACGCGGTACCACTGCCAGAACGCCACCGTGGGCACGGTGTGGTCCTCGTGCGTGAGCACGACCAGCCCGTTGGGCAGCACGGTGCGCTCCACGCGGAAGCGCTCGGGGCCGAGCGCGTCGCGCGGCGCGCCGGCCGCGATGCGCGTCGGGAGCGCGAGCAGCAGCGCCGCGAGCAGCCGGCGAACGTGAACGGGCATGGGCACGGCCGCATCCTAGCAACCACCGCGATCGGCCCGCACGGGGACGGCGTGCGTTGTCCGGGCCGCGGCCGACCCGTATCGTCCGCGCCATGACCCTTTCGCCCGAGCTGGCCCGGCTCGCCCGCGACTGCGACATCACGCCCTACAAGTCGTCCGGGCCGGGCGGGCAGAAGAAGAACAAGACCGAATCCAGCGTGCGCGTGCGGCACCGGCCGAGCGGCATCACCCGGATCGCCACCGAGAGCCGCTCCCAGCTCCGCAATCGCGAGCTGGCGCTCGAGCGCGTGCTGGCGGAGCTGAAGCGCCGCGCGCGCCGTCCGAAGCCGCGCGCGGCGACCGCGCCCACGCGCGCCGCGGCGGAGCGGCGGATCGAGGGCAAGCGCCGCCAATCGGCCGTCAAGCGCATGCGCGGGCGGCCGGTGGAGGAGTAGGCTCGCCCTGGGTGCCCAAGCGCTCGGATCCCCCGGATTGGAGGCCGCCGTGCTCGTGATTCAGATCTGCCTGGTCGTGATCGCGCTGTGCACGCTGGTGGTGACGGTGGGCGCCGCGGTCGCGTTCGTGCGCGCCGTTCCGCTCGTGGCCCAGCTCCGCACGCTGACCGCCGACGCCTCCGCCGCCCTGCAGCGCCTGCACGGCGTGCTGGGCGAGGCCGAGGCGATGGTGCGCGACGCGCGCGCCACCGAGTCGCGCGTCACCGGCGCCGTGCGCGGCATCGTGGACCGCCTCGAAGGCCCGATCACCCAGCTCGCCACCGTCGTCGGCGCCAGTGCCCAGCTGATCACCGGCCTGGTCAAGCTGATCCCCGGCCTCGGCGCCCTCGTCCGCCGCGGCAACGATCCGCCCGGCGATCCGCTGCCGCCGAATGGCTGAAGGGCAAGGCCGCCGAGCATGGGCAGGTGCAAGGCGCGAGGGGGAAGTTCCCCGCAGACGTATCGCAGGATACGGCGATGACGACTTCGATCGAGCAACGCAGCAGATGCCCCGCGATCGGCGGCCGGTTTCTAGGAGCGGGCGAAGTCGTCGTTGGCGGTGTCTTCGAAGTGGTGCTTGATGATGCGGGCTTCGGCGATGAACACGACCTCCTCGGCCACGTTGGTGGCGAGGTCGGCGACGCGCTCGAGGTTGCGGGCGACGAGCATCAGCTCGACGGCGCGCGTCACGGTCGTCGGGTCCTCCATCATCATCTTCTCGACGTCGGACGTGACCTGGCGGTTCAACTGATCCACGTCGTCGTCGCGCAGGCACAGCTTGCGGGCGCTGTCGGAATCGCGGCGTACGAACGCGTCCAGCGCGTCGTGCAGCATCTCGCTCGACAGCTCGGCCATGCGCGGGATGTGGGCCAGCGGCTTGAGCGGCGGCTCGCTGGCCAGCTTGAGCGCGCTGCCGGCGATGTTGACGCCATGGTCGCCGGCGCGCTCCAGGTCGTTCGAGATCTTGAGCGCGGCGGTGATGAAGCGCAGGTCGCTCGCCAGCGGCTGCTGCAGTGCGAGCAGGCTCACGGCGCGCTCCTCGACCTCGATCTCCAGCCGGTCGATGGCGCGGTCGTCGACCACCACTTCGCGCGCCAGCGTCTCGTCGCGTCGCCGCAGCGCCTCGACCGACTTCAGCACGATCGCCTCGGTGCGCCCGCCCATCACGAGCAGGCGCTCCTTCAGCAGTTCAAGCTGGCGTTCGAAGTGTCGTTCCATGCGCGTGGGTTCCGGTGGGACGATCCGGAGCGGATCACCCGAACCGGCCGGTGATGTAGTCCTCGGTGAGCTTCTGGCGCGGGCTCGTGAACAGCCGCGGCGTGTCGTCGTACTCCACCAGCTCGCCCGCCAACATGAACACGGTGCGGTCCGAGACCCGCGCCGCCTGCTGCATGTTGTGCGTGACGATCACGATCGTATACCGCTCCTTCAGGTCCTGCACCAGCTCCTCGATGCGCGCGGTCGCGGTGGGGTCGAGCGCCGAGGCGGGCTCGTCCATCAGCACCACTTCGGGCTCGACCGCCAGCGCGCGCGCGATGCACAGGCGCTGCTGCTGTCCGCCCGACAAGGCCAGCGCCGAGCCGCCGAGCCGCTCCCGGACCTCGTCCCACAGCGCCGCGCGGCGCAGGCTCTCCTCCACCCGCCCCTCCAGCTCGGCGCGATGCCGCATGCCGAGCAGCTTGAGCCCGAACGCGACGTTGTCGAAGATCGACTTCGGGAACGGATTCGGGCGCTGGAACACCATCCCCACGCGCCGCCGCAGCTCGACCACGTCGGTGGCGGGCGACAGCACGTCCATGTCGGACACGCGCACCTCGCCCGCGGTGCGCACGCCCGGGATCAGGTCGTTCATGCGGTTGAAGCTGCGCAGCAGCGTGCTCTTGCCGCAGCCCGATGGCCCGATCACCGCCACCACCGAGTTCGAGGGAATCTCGAGCGTGATGGATTTCAGCGCCTGCGTGGCGCCGTAGTACAGCGAGAACTCGCGCGTGGTGATGCGCGGCGGTCCGGCGGGCGCGTGCGGCACGTGCGGCGCGCGCTCGTTGCGCGTCTCGTGCGCCGGGGCGGCTGCCGCGCGTGGCGCGGCGGTTCGCACCTCGACGCGCGGCGCGCGCGCGCCGGTCT
>DASSIN010000181.1:0-15576 GCA_035691845.1 Candidatus Eiseniibacteriota bacterium
TGAACCGCGCCGGCTTTTCCGGAGAGCTCGTTACGTGAGTGCCGCCTCGACGGCCGCAGCCGCGGGGCTGGCGTGGAACTTCTCCTCGAACTCGGCTGGTGACTTGTAGCCGAGGGACTCGTGCAATCGGCTGCCATTGTACCAAGCGACCCAGGTGAGCGTTGCGAACTCGACGTCCTCGAGCCCGCGCCAGGGGCCGCGACGACGAATCACCTCGGTCTTGTACAGCCCGATCACGGACTCCGCGAGCGCGTTGTCGTAGGAGTCGCCCTTGCTGCCGACCGAACGCTCGATTCCCGCCTCAGCCAGTCGCTGCGTGTAGCTGATTGAGACGTACTGCACGCCGCGGTCGCTGTGGTGCACGAGACCGTCGCCGTCAACCGGGCGATCCCAGAGCGCCTGCTCCAGCGCGTCCAGGGCGAGATCGCTGCGCAGCGAGCTCGACGCCCGCCATCCGACGATGCGCCGCGAGAACACGTCGACGACGAACGCGACGTACACGAACCCGCGCCAGGTCGCGACGTAGGTCAGATCCGCGACCCACAGTTGGTTCGGCCGGCTCGCCCGGAACTGCCGGGATACCAGATCCGGCGGCCGCGCCGCGGACTCGTCGGCGACGGTCGTGACCTTGAACCGCTTGCCACGGACCGCGCCCTGCAGGCCGAGATCGCGCATCAGCCGCGCCACCGTGCAGCGAGCGACGTCGCGCTTCTCCAGCTTCACCAGGTGTCGCCAGATCTTGCGAACGCCGTAGACCTCGAAGTTCTCGTTCCACACCCGGCGGATGTGGGCACCGAGTTCCTCGTCGCGTTGCGCACGGGCCGGCCGTCGCGATGGCTCGCGCTGCCAGAGCTTGTGCTCGTAATACACCGACGGGGCAATCGGCAGCGCCGCGCAGATCGGCTCGACCCCGTACGTCGCCCGGTGTTCGTCGACGAACCGGACCATCACTTTGCTCGGCGGTCGAGCTCCGCCTTCGCGAAATACGCCGACGCCACTCGGATGATCTCGTTCGCTCGCTTCAACTCCCGGTTCTCTCGCTCGAGATCCTTCAGGCGTTGTCGCTCGTCGCTCGTCAGGCCGGGGCGCCGTCCCTGGTCACGCTCGCTCTGGCGGACCCACTTCCGCAACGTCTCGGCCGTGCAGCCGATCTTCTCCGCGATCGAGGTGATCGCTGCCCACTGCGACTCGTGCTCGTCCTGGTGCTCCAGGACCATCCGCACCGCACGGTCCCGTACTTCCGGCGAATACCTGCTCGGTCTGCCCATGCCCCCATCCTCTCAAGGAATGGAGCCTCCGGGAATCCCGGCGCGGTTCAGATCGTGAGGAGGTAGACAAGTGAGGAGGAGGCGTACACGGGAGACACTGATAGAGGAGGGGCTGCAACTACGCCTCCGCGAGCTGGAGCGATTAGTCGGGGCGGATGCCTTGAGAAGAGGTGATTTGTCGGAACTTGAGCTGCTTGCGATAGCGGAGCGGCTGGACGCGGCCCTTGAGGGTGTTACGGGTGTAAGCGCAAGAGATCGAACCCTGGTGTGGCTTCACGATGCCATTGTCGAGGTGGCCCGGCAGATGCGCGGCGATGTGTTCACTCGGGGTGCGGAGGTCCAGTTGCCTTTCCAGACCTTCGTCCAGTTCTGCCTCGGTGCGGCCTACCAGTTCCCGCGTCTTCGGGGGACAAAGGAAGTTGTGCTCCCGGATGGCAAGAGGGAGTGGGTGAGCGAGATGCGATTCGTGGGCCCGGCGCTCGGGGCTGCAGCAATGGCTCTGCACCCCGCGCGCCGGCGTGGTAAGAAGCTGAAGACCCCGGAGAAGTGGACCGCCTTCCGCAACCTGGCTGTGGCGGAAAGGTTGATTGAAGCGAAGGCCCCCGAGGATCTGCGTCGAACCGTGCGCAGCGCGAAAAGGCGGTTGTCGAGGTTGAAACCGCCTGTGCCCGCGGGGTGAGAAATCTTCTCCCTGCCTCGCATTCGTCGGGCGGTTACATCATGGAGACATGATCCATGGTGCTTCGCCCACGCCATACGAGACGCGACGGATCGCGGTAGAAGCAGTTTGTTGCGAGCGCACCGTCCGCCGGTACTTCGGCGGGCTCCCCGTGCGCTCTACATGCAGGGCCCGGATTGAAGCGGCGCTGGCACGCCTGTCCAGTGGATCTCCGAATGAATCTCCCGACGGTCCGCTGGGTGCGCGCGCCCCGTGGAGCCGTCGTGGACCTAGCCACTTGGCCGCAGCCCCGGAGCAGAAGCCGCCGGACACCAGTTGCGTGAGCGATGACGGGCGGAAGGGATTCCGCTCGAAGGACAAGAAGTAGATGTCGGTGAGCTCGCGGGCACCTATGCAACTGGGCGGGCGCGCCCCTTCTTCCTGGCAGGCCAGGCTGGAACCCCGGAGTCATGGGGGCGACCGACGAGATGCTCGACGCCGCGCCGTCGGCGGCCGTGACCTCTACCGGTACCGCCCAGGGCTCCGGCCGCTCGGCGCGCGAGATCGCGCTCTACGGGCTGCCGGGCGGGTGCCGCTCGCCGTGAAGAGGGTGGCTCCTGACTTGTCGATCCATCATGGCTGGCACCGGGTTCGGGGTGGCGGTGGGTCCCCCTGCCTGGGCCGGAATGGGCCACGGTGATTGTGAACGCGGCGCTCGATGCGGCGCTCTCGTATGCCGCGCGCGGTTGGCACGTCTTCCCATGTGCACCGCGAGAAAAGCTGCCGGTGACGAAGCACGGCTGGAAGGACGCGAGTCGTGATCCCGTGGTGATCCAGCGCTGGTGGAGTGAGCATCGCGACTGCAACGTTGCAGTGGCCACCGGGCCATCGTCGCTCGTGGTGGCCGACTTCGACGCCCGGCACGGCGGACTGGAGACGCTGGCGGAGCTGGAGAACGAGTTCCCCATGCTGCGTAGCGCTCCGCGCGTCAGGACGGCGGACGGCTTCCACGTCTGGTTTACGGGCAGCGTCAAGAGCAGGGCCACCGGTCGGCCGGGATTCGAGCTGAAGAGCCAGGGCCGCTACGTGCTCGCGCCGCCATCGGTCCATCCCGACGGACCGCTCTACGCCTGGGTCAGGCAACTCGATGACGAGCCGCCGCCTCAGTTCCCGGGAGAGCTGGCAGTTCCTTGGAAGTCCCTCAACGGCAAGCAGACCTCGTGGGCTGAGAAGGCGCTCGCCGACGAGATGGCGTTGCTGGCCGCCACGCGCAAGGGAGAACGGAATGAGCAGCTCAACAAAAGCGCCTTCAACCTGGGGCAGATCGTGGGGGCCGGCCACCTGGACCGCGAGCGGGTCGAGAGGGCGCTGCTCGGTGGGGCTATCGCGAACGGCTCCGTCGATGAGGACGGTGAGGACGCGGCGCAGGCCACGATTCAGAGCGGGCTCAATGCCGGGATCGCGAACCCACGCAAGCCAAAGCAGGACGTAGCTCACGGGTCACGCCGGAAGGCAGGGCCACGTCCGGTGAGCGCAACGGCGGGGGTGGTCGAACCGAGGCAGCCGCGCGTCGAGCCCCAATACCTGCGTGGCGTAGAGCCGTGGGAAGAGGTCGTGGCCGGCGCCGTGCTGGCCGACGAGATCGCCAAGTCGTTCCGCCGCTTCATCGTATTGCCAACCCACGCGGACGTGGCGGTTACGCTCTGGGTGCTTCACGCTCACGCGCACGATGCCTTTGAAATCTCACCGATCCTAGCCATCCAGTCGCCGACCAAGCGGTGTGGCAAGACGCGCCTCCAGCAGGTGATCGCTGCGCTGGTGCCGCGCCCCATGATGACCAGCAACCTGACGCCTGCAGTGCTCTACCGCGGCGTGGACACGTTCCAACCGACGTTGCTGGTAGACGAGGCGGACTCGTTTCTCAAGTTCAACGAGGAGCTGCGCGGCATCATCAACTCGGGCCATAACCGCTCCAGCGCGCACGTGCTGCGCTGCGTCGAGCCCCATTTCAACCCACGGGCTTTCAGCACCTGGTGCCCGAAGGTGATCGGGCTCATCGGCCGGCTTCCCAGCACCATCGAGGATCGCAGCGTCATTGTCCCGCTCCAGCGCAAGCGTCGGGACGAGACCGTCGAGCGCCTGCGCGGTGACCGTCTGCAACACGAACTGGAGCCGCTGCGGAGGAAGGCAGCACGCTGGACGCAGGACCACTTCGAGCGACTGGCGGCAGCGGACCCGGAAGTCCCGGCGAACCTGAACGACCGCGCGGCGGACAACTGGCGCTGTCTCCTGGCACTTGCCGATTTGCTGGGGGGCGACTGGCCCAGCGCGGCCAGACGCGCAGCGATGGCCCTGACGGGGGCCGCCGAGGGCACCGAAGAAACCGGTGAGCAGCTGGTCGCAGACATTCACACGCTGTTCGCGGTGCACGGCGAAAAGCTGAGCAGCGAGGAGATGGTGAGCCGGCTGATGGCGCTCCCGGAACGCCCGTGGGGTGAATGGAACGAGGGCCGGGGGTTCAGGCCGCGCGCACTGGCCGCACTCCTGAGGGGCTTCGGCATCGAATCGCGCAACGTCAAGTTCTCGGACGGGAAGGTCCTGAAAGGCTATCACCGCGCCCAGTTCGAGGATGCGTTCGCCCGATACCTCCCCCACACGCGGACTCCGATCCGCTACCCCGCTACCAACGGCGTCAACACCGGTCGGAACAAGGATCTCGATTCCGCTACCAAGGCTCCAGGTAGCGAATGCGAAAACGCGCCCTCGACCAATGAACACAACGGCGGTAGCGCGGTAGCGGATTCGAACTCGTCCACTGAGAGGGTGATGGATCTGGGCGGTCCTCCGCCGGAGCGCGTGCCCCGGCCGAGCGACCTGGCGGACGACGTCGAGCTGGCGCTGGAGCGGTACGGATGGGAGCCCGTGGAGGGCGTCCGCTTTCCCGACGACACCTCCGGAAATCAGCCGCCGAACTTCGCCGCGGCGACGAAGGAAGTGAAGGAAGTCCGCGCGCTCCTGCAAGGAGTGCTAAATGTCGGCTGAACTCGGCGACGCGCTGGGCGCGGTGCTCGCCGACCCGGCGCGCGTGAGCGAGGTGCCACGCGAGCAAGCCCTCGAGCTCCTGGGCCGGCTGGCGGCCGTCCAGGCGGCGCTGGTGGCCCGCGTCGCGGCGGAGCCGACCGCTCCGACAAGACCGGAAGCAGCACCCGCGCCCGACCGGCTACTCAGGCCGCGCGAAGCCGCCGCGCGGCTCGGGGTGACCGTCCGATGGCTGTACCGGCACGCCGACCAGCTGCCCTACACGCGGCGCTTATCGCGCCGGGTGCTGCGGTTCTCAAACGCGGGAATGGCCCAAGAAATGGCGGGAAAGAAGACGTTGAACAAGGGCCGGAGCTATGCCTGAAATGCTCCGGATGACCCTTCCTGCTGCATCCGAGGGCGCGCCTGCGCGCGTGGAAAGCGTGGCCAAGAACGCCCCGCGGCCTCGCGGGTTCGGCCGGCTCTACCAGCGTCGCAGCATCTGGTGGATTCAGTACAGCCACCGGGGGCGTTTGCATCGCGAGTCATCGGGGTCGAAGGTTCGCCGGGTCGCCAATGACTTACTCCGTGCCAGGCTGCGCGATCTCGCTGCGGGCAGGCCCGCAGCCCGGGATCTCGAGCGGTCCACCTTCGAAGACCTGGCGAAGATGCTCTCGGACGACTACGTCGTGAACGGCTACAGATCGCTCGACCGCGCGGAGCGCTCCGTGGCGCACCTGCGCGAGGTGTTCGGCCGCGACCGCGCCGTCGACATCACGCCGGACCGGGTGTCCGCGTACATCCGCGCGCGGCTGGATGTGGCGAAGCCGGCCACGATCCGGCTCGAGCTGGCGGCGCTCGGGCGGATGTTCACGCTGGCGGTCCGCGCCGGGAGGGTGTCCCACCGGCCGAGCTTCCCGTCGATCGACGTGCGCAACGTGCGCACCGGGTTCTTCGAGGAAGGCCAGCTCCGCGCCGTGATCGCCCAGCTGCCGGAGCACCTGCGGCCAGTGATCGAGTTCGCCTACCTGACCGGCTGGCGCAAGGGGGAGGTGCTCGGGCTCCAGTGGCGGCAGGTCGACTTCGCCGCCGGCACGGTGCGGCTCGAGCCGGGAACCACGAAGAACGACGAGGGCCGCACCTTCCCGTTCGCCGCGCTGCCCGCGCTGGAGGCGCTCCTGCGCGCCCAGCGGGCCCGTACACGCGCTCTCGAGCACGCGGGCGGCCTCGTGATCCCGTGGGTGTTCCATCGCGCCGGAAAGCCGATTCTGAGCTTCCACGCAGCGTGGACCGAGGCATGCCGCCGGGCCCAGGTTCCGGGCCGGCTCGTGCACGACCTGCGGCGCACGGCGGTGCGCAACCTCGAGCGCGCGGGTGTCTCGCGATCGGTGGCGATGAAGCTGACCGGCCACAAGACCGAGTCGGTCTACCGCCGCTACGCGATCGTCAGCGAGGCCGACCTCAGCGACGGCGTGCGCAAGCTCGCGGCGCTGCACTCCCGCTGAATCCCCGCGGGCCGACCCTCGAACTAGCACACTTCGAGCACAATCGAGCGATCTCGCCTCGCGACGCGAGGCTCATGCCATCCCGCAACTCGTTGCAACAGCGTGGTGCCGGAGGCGGGGGTCGAACCCGCACTCGGTTGCCCGAACGGGATTTTGAGTCCCGCGCGTCTGCCAGTTTCGCCACTCCGGCACTGAACGGGGCATCGTAGCAGCGGGGCGCGGGCGTCGGCGAGCCGCGCCATGCGGTCCGTCGCCACACGCCAGGGCCGTGGCAGGATCGGCGAATTCCGCGGACGGCGCGTGGGCGTTCGCCGGGCATCGTCCGCGCTCGTTCCGGCCCGGGACGGGGCGGTGCGGTCGACCGTCCGCCCTTGCCCTAGAATTCCCGCGACGCGAACTCAAGTGACCGGAGGGCTGTCATGCGAGCGAGATGGGCGGGGTGGATCGGGCTGCTGGCGGCGTGCCTGTGGGCGCAACCGGGGCGCGCGATGCATCTCGGCAGCGTCGACTGCGACACCGGTATTCCATCCGACGAGAAGCTCGGCGTCACCTGGTTTCCGCGCGGCGACGTGTTCTGCTTCCTGCTGGCCGATCCCAAGACCGACGGCTCGTTCGCGAGCTACCTGCATGCGAGCCAGGCCTCCGAGATCGGCACCGATCTGGCGTCGGTCGGGCTCGGGGATCGGCTGGCGTTCGTGCGCTGGAACGGTCCCTCGCTCGGCGAAGGCGTTCAGTTCGGCGTCGCCGGCAACGTGTACGCGCAATTCGACCTCCAGGCGCCATCGCACGATCTGGTGAACGCCGACTATGTGATCGGACTGCCGCTCACGTTCCGGCGCGGGCCGGTGTCGGGGCGGGTTCGCGTCTATCACCAGAGCTCGCACCTCGGCGACGAGTTCGTGCTGCACTCGACCGTCCCGCGCGAGAACCTGTCGTTCGAGTCGGTCGAAGGCCTGTTGTCGGCCGAGTGGCGACCGTTGCGGATCTACGGCGGGTACGAGGACCTGTTCGCGCGCGAACCGGAGGCGCTGGTGTCGCGCGTCGTGCACGGCGGGATCGAGCTGCGCCAAAGCACGTCCTCGGTCCCGGGCGGGCACCTGGACCGCGTGCGCGTCGTGGCGGGCGCGGACGTGAAGACGGCGAAGGCGCTGAACTGGGCGCTGGCGTGGAGCGCACGCGCCGGGTTCGAGGTGGGGCAGTCGCCGGGCGAAGAGCACCGCACGCGGCGCTGGAGCCTGCTCGGCGAGTACTACCGCGGGCCATCGCCCTACGGCCAGTTCTATCACCTGCACGTGGAATGGTGGGGCGCGGGACTGCAGCTCGGTCTGTAGCGGCGCGGCTGCGCGCGGGGTGGATGGTGCTCGCGTGCGCCGCGCTGCTCGGCGCATGCGAGCGCGAGCACGGCCCACGGGCTGCGGCTTCCCGGCCGGGCGCGACCGTGCCCGCGGTCGACTCCACGCCGGCCGCGCCGTCGCAGGTTTCGCTGCCGGGAGAACCGTCGCCCGATTCCACCACCGCGGCCGCGGCGGCGGACGTCGTGCGTGAGTACTACACGGCGATCGCGGCGCGGGACTATCGCCGCGCGTGGCTGATGTGGGGCTCGGGCGGCGCGGCGAGCGGGAAGAGCTACGAACAATTCGCGGCCGGGTTCCGGCACACGGCGGACGTCACGGCGCGGGTCGGCCTGCCGGGCGTGATCGAGGGCGCGGCGGGGTCGCGCTACTGCGAGGTGCCGGTCACGGTCGCGGCGACCACGGACCGTGGCGAGCGCCAGCGGTTCGCGGGCATGTACGTCATGCGCCGCACCGTGATCGAGGGATCGACGCCGCAGCAGCTTCGCTGGCACATCACGTCCGCGCGTCTACGAGCAGCCTAGCGCTGGCGCCGTGACTCAACGCTGTCGAGCGGTGCTGTCCGCGGCGGCGAACACCTCGCGGATCGCCGCGACCACGGCGTCGGGGCGCTCGAGATGGATGTGATGGCCGCTGTTCGGCACGATCACGAGCCTGCCGCGGGTCGAGAGGTCGACCAGTGCGGCTTCGTCCTTGCGGTGCTCGTCCTCCGCGACTTTCGCGGTGGAGTCGCTCCCGTCCTGCCGGCCGCGCATCAGCACGACCAGCGGCATGTCGCCGAGCAGATGGATCTTCGCGCGGTGCTCCTGGCGCAGCTCGGCCAGCTCCGCGTTCTCGGCGGGGTTGACGGCGGCGGCGACGTGCCTGACCTGGCCCAGCGTCCACGCGCGCATCTGCTTCGCGGCGGCGGGCAGCCGGTCGCGCGGCGGGTCGTTGGCATGCGCGCTGGCATCGGCGAGCCCGGAGCGGATCTGCGCCATCGCGGCGGGTGGGATGTCGCTCTCGCGCAACGGGCCGGAGGTCTTCACGGGCGGGATCGTATCGCCGATCGCCATCTCCGACGTGTGCACGAGCCTGCCGTCCGGGAGCATGCGCAGCGGATCGTCCGCGCCCCCGTCCACCAGCACCATGCCCGCGACCTCGCGCGGGTATTCCGACGCGTACATGCGCACCAGCCACGCGCCATACGAGTGGCCGACCAGCACGTAGGGCGGCGCCTCGCCGGCGCGCGCGAGCAGCGTGTGCAGCTCGTAGACGATCTGGTGCATGGTGCGCGGATGGGGCCCGAGCTCGCTCCAGCCGTCGCCACCGCGGTCGTAGGAGCACACGCGCGCGAACCTCGCGACCCGCGGCTGCACCAGGCTCCACTCCACCGAGAAATCGCCGAGCCCGGATTCGAGCACGACGCACGGGTCGCCGGGCCGACGATGCCCGGCGGCATCGAGGTGCAGCCGCCAGCCGCCGACGTCGATCATTCGCCCGGGCGGAGGCCATGGCGGGGTGTCGGCCAACGCGGGCGCCATCCACGCGACCGCGACGAGCGCGGCGGCCGCCCACGCGATGGAAGTCCTGCGCATGGTCGCCGGCGTCACAGCAGCCGGTAGGTGATCGCCAGCGACAGCACTTCGCGGAACTGGCCGGCCTTGCGGACGTTCTTGTCGATCTGGCGCGCGTAGGCGTCTCGCACGGCGGGATCGGCGCTCGCGGCCAGCGCGGGATCCACCAGCGCGGCGGCGTCGAACTTCACGTACACCCACGTCACGGCCAGGTTCACGCCCAGGTTCTTCGTGATCGGCGCCGCGAAGTTGTTGTCGAAGTTGACGCGCGTCGCCTTCCAGAAGTCGGCGATCGACTCGCGGCCGGCGTAGGCGGCGCGCAGCGCGTCGTCCACCTTCTTCAAGTCGTCCTTCTTCGAGTAGAACACGGGCTGGCGCACCAGCAGCGTGCCCTTGTACAGCACCTTCTTGTGCAGGGTGGGCTGCGTCACGTCGGTCTGCCACTCGATGCCGCCGTCCTCGCTCGAGAAGCTGCGCCTGCTCTGCCCGAGCGGATCGGTGAACGCCTTGGCCAGCACTTCGCGGAACCCGAAGCCGAGCCGCGTCAGCGCCTGGCTGTCGTCGGTCCTGTACAGCATGCGCGCGGCGCCGGCCGATTCCTTGAGCTCGATCGGGTTGAAGTCGATCGTGCCGCGCGGATCGCTCTGGTCCTCGAACTGCGAGGCGGCGTCGAACGCGAAGTAGGGATCGAGCGGGCCGCCCAGCGTCCAGCGGCCGAGCGACTCGAACGCGATCGCGTCGGTGGTCTTGTCGGGGCTCTCCCAGTGCAGCCCGGCGCTGGTGCGCGCCTGGTTGGCGGTCTGGCCGTAGGCGAGCTTGAGCGAGTTCGTCCAGTTGAACGTGGTCGAGAACTGGCGCTCGGCGGTGGATTGCGAGCTGAACACCCACACCAGCGCGCCGCGATCGCCGCCGGCCCAGTTCGAGCTGAACTCGCTCTGCGACAGGTTGAGTCCGAGCCCGACCACGTACTTCCACGGGCCGGGAGGTTCGGGCTTGTGGTCGTCGGCAACCGCTGAACCGGCGAGCGCCATCAGCGCCGCCGCCAGCACGCACGCGCGCGAGAGGATCATCGTCGGGCTCCTGGTGGGAGGGAACAGCACGGCTTCGAACCGGCGTGCAAGTTATCCGCGCTGCCCGCACGGCTCAACTCGCGGGCGCGCGCGCACCCCCAAACACGACGACCACCTGCTCGCGCAGGTGGTCGTCGGGAGTGACAGCGTGTTGGAACGAGTTACCGGTACAGCGCCTTGATCTGGCCCCACGTGCTGCTGCGGGTCGGCGTCGGGCACTGCAGGTCGATCTTGCCGGTGTGCCGGAACACGTAGCCGGGGATCATCACCGAGGGATTCCACGTGGAGCCGCCCGTCAACAGCCCGGGGCAGGGAATCCCGCCGGCGGTCTGCATGCGGGACAGCAGCGTCCCGCCGGTCCAGTTGATGTTGCCCTCGATGTTGCCGGTGTCGAACGCGGTGAAGTTGTTCGACTGCACGTCGAACGACGTGAACGAGCCGGACAGCAGCAGGGTGCCGTCCTGGAAGTTCGCGGGCACGACGGCATTCGGCGGATTGGGCGCGAACGAGGCGTTGAACGTGTTGTCCTCGTAGATCTCGATCGTGCCGCTGATGTAGGGCGTGTCGTAGAACGTCATCGAAGGCGGGCCGGACGCAGTCGTTCCCTGCGAGATCAGCCCGTGCGCGTAGAACGTGAATTCCTTCGAGGGGTCGTTGATGTCGCTCAACGCGTCGCCCCACTGGCTGATGATGCCGACCATGTGGAACTCGCTGCCGGCGATGGAATTCGTCGGCGTGGCGCCGGCCTCGTAGGTGTAGGCCGGATCCCAGTCGATGATCGGGCCGACGGCGGCGGCGGCGACGCCCGCCACCAGCAGCATGGCAAGGACCGCGAACAGGGTCTTCATCGCGCACCTCCGCTCATCTTCGGGGCTTCGGCGCGGTACACGGCCTTGAGCGCGCCCCAGCTGATGCGCTGCGCGGCCACGGGCGCGCTGAGGAAGCCCTGGCCGACGACCTGGTGGTAGTAGCCCGGCGGAATGTTCAGCGCATTCGAGCTCGTGCCGGCGAACTGCCAGCCCGAGCGCTGGTTGAGCGGGAAGTTGTTGATCTGCGAGCCGCCCGTGAAGGTGAGGGCGCCCTCGTAGCTGCCGCTGCCGTTGCTGGTGTTGATCACGATCTGGAAGTTGGTCAGCGTGGCCTGCAGGAACAGCGTGCCGTCGCTGAACGTGCTCGGGGCCAGCGCGTTGGGAGGATTCTGCCCGTAGTCCGCGGCGGTGCCGCCCGACTTCGAATCCTCGTACAGCGACAGCGATCCCGTGCCGTAGTCCACGACCAGGTACGAGCCGAACATCTGGCTGTTGACCGGGGTCAGGCCGGTGATGACGTAGGTGTATTCGTTGTTCATCGTGTCGGCGACCAGCGGCGCGAACAGGAACGGCGCGAATCCGACGCCGACGTAGCCGCTGCCGACTTCACCGAAGGTGGAAGGATTGGGGTCTGGTGACTCGTAGTCGAAACCCTGGTAGCCGAACAGCAGCGTGTCCGCGCGCGCCACACCGAGCGACGCAGCGAACAGCAGGGAGACCCCGAGCAGGAACCGGAGTGGCCATTTGTTCATGTGGACCTCATGGTTGCGGTACCCCGTTCGCCGCGCCGCCGCGCGGCCAACGTTGGATGTCGAGCTGCGATGCGGACGGCGGGACGACCTGGGGGTAGGGCGACCTAGGTCCGAAAGGCCCCGATAGGGTGAGAAATTACCGGGCAAAGCTTACGCGGACCGGGCCGCGGATACAACTGTCTGAAAACTGAAACACCCCGGGTGATGGTGCTCGCCTCGGTGGGATCGCGGCTGGCCGGCGTCAGGCCCCCTGGCCCCCCGCGGCGGCATCCGCAGGGGAGCTCAGGGCTTCGAGACCGGCATCCAGGGCCTGTTCGAAGTCCATGGTATGCCCCTCGGCGAGCCGCGCCTGAAAATCTGGCAGGCCGAGGGCTTCGGTCACCGCGTGGGTGAGTCGCTCCTGCTCGCGCGCCTCGGCCGGCACGGCGGGGGAGCCGATCGCCTCGCGCAGCGCCTGCGACGCGCCGATCATCCGCGCGGCGGCGTCCGGGCGCCCGGTCGCCAGCGCGTAGTCGGCAACGCCCTCGAGGCCGTAGGCGGCCTCGCGGCGCGCGCCCAACTCGCGCGCCAGCGTGAGCCCGCGCTCCAGGTGGTGGCGCGCGCTGGCGGGATCGCCGAGCCGGAGGCAGGCGGCCCCGAGCGCCGAGTTCGACAGCGACTGATCCTCGGAGTCCCCGAGCGTGGTGAACATCTCGAGCGCCTGCGTGAAGTAATCGCGCGCGGCGGCGTAGTCGCCGAGGCACCACGACACGTAGCCGAGGTTGTGCAGGCTCAACGCCACCCCGCGCTGCTCGCCCAGCTCGCGATAGAGCGCCAGGCTCTCTTCGCCGATGCGGCGCGCGGCCTCGAGGTCGGTGCGATACATGGCGACCGTTCCCAGTCCCGCCAGCGCGCGCGCCACGCCCTTGCGATCGCCGAGCGCGCGGCACAGCGCGAGGCTCTCCTCGATCGGCGCGCGCGCGGCTTCGTAGTCGTTCTGGTACAGCGCGAACCCGCCCAGCCGCACCAGCGCCCGCGCCCGGGCCCGCGCGCGCTCGGGCGTTCGGGGCGGCGTCACCTCGGCCGGGCCGTCGCGGCGCAGCGCGTCCTCCAGCGTGCGCCGGCCGACCTCGTAGCGGCCGAGCACGGACCAGAATCGCCACAGCGAACCCGCCAGCCGCAGCCCGCGATCCACGCCGTCGGGCAGCGCGGCGCTGGCGGCGAACGCGGCCAGCAGGTTGTCCTCCTCCGGCGCCAGCCGCGCCAGCCACTCGGGCTGATGCGGTCCGATCATGTGGCGCTCCGACTGTTCGGCCAGCGCCAGGAAGTGGGCGAGGTGGCGCTCGCGCACGGCCACAGCCTCGCCGCCCTGCTCCAGCTTCTCGACCGCGAACTGGCGGATGTTCTCGAGCAGCCGGAAGCGCGGCACGCCGTCGACGTTGCGCGTGATCGCGATCAGCGACTTGTCGGCCAGCCGCGTGATCTGGTCGAGCACCTCGAACTCGTCGCCGTGCTCGTCCACCACCGCGGTGGCCTGTTCCAGCGTCCAGCCGCCGGCGAACACGGCCAGCCGCGCGAGGAACGCCCGCTCGGCCTCGTCCAGCAGGTCGTAGCTCCACTGCAGCGTGGCGCGTAGCGTCTGGTGGCGCGCGGCGGCGTCGCGGGCGCCGCCCGTCAGCAGCCGCAGCCGGTCGTCCAGCCGCGCGCGGATCTGCTCGGGCGCGAGCAGCCGCACGCGCGCGGCGGCCAGCTCGATCGCGAGCGCGATGCCGTCCAGCCGCCGGCAGATGTCGGCAACGGCCGCGGCCGAGCCGTCGTCCAGCGTGAACTGCGGCTGCGCGGTGCGCGCGCGCTCGACGAACAGCTGCACCGCCGCGTACTTCATCGCCGCCGCCGCGGTGCGCACGCGCGGCCCGGGCAGCGCCAGCGTCGGCACCGGGTACACGTGCTCGGCGCTGACGCCGAGCGGCTCGCGACTGGTGGCGAGCACGCGCGTGTCCGGGGCGCCCTGCACGATCGCCGACACCAGCGTGGCCGCGGCGCCGACCACGTGCTCGCAGTTGTCGAGCACCAGCAGCATGCGGCGCGGCGCGAGGTGGGCGACCAGCGTGCGCAGCAGCGGCTGGCCCGACTCCTCGCGCACGCCGAGCACGCTCGCCAGCGCCTCGACCACGCGCGGCGCCTCGGTGACCGGCGCCAGGTCCACGAACCACACGCCGTCGTAGGGCTGATCGAGCGCCTCGTGCGCGAGCGCGAGCGCGAGCCGGGTCTTGCCGCAGCCGCCGGCGCCGGTCAGCGTCAGCATGCGGTGCTCCCCGAGCAGCGCCCGGCACGCGGCCAGCTCGGCGTCGCGGCCGACCAGGCTCGATGCCGCGACGGG
The DNA here is from genome assembly GCA_035691845.1 of Candidatus Eiseniibacteriota bacterium. Taxonomy (GTDB): domain Bacteria; phylum Eisenbacteria; class RBG-16-71-46; order RBG-16-71-46; family RBG-16-71-46; genus DASSIN01. The sequence goes on from DASSIN010000181.1 coordinate 14,348, forward strand.
CAGGTTGTGACCGATCTCGCGCGCCTCGCCCGCGCGCAGCGCCGAGGCGCGCCTGACCCCGAGCGACTCCTCGATCTCGATGCGCGCCTCGCGCATCGTGCCGAGCCGGGCCTCGATCGTCTTCTCGAGGCAGCGCGAGATCAGGGTGGCGATCGCGGGCGGCGTGCGCTCGGGCAGGCGCGTGAGGTCCACCGGATCCTGCAGCACCGCCGCCATGATCTGCCACGGGTCGCGCCCGTCGAACGCACGCTTGCCGGTCAGGCACTCGTACAGCACGCATCCGAACGCGAACACGTCGCTGCGCGGATCGAGCGAGCCCGACACCACCTGCTCGGGACTCATGTAGCCGGGCGTGCCCACGATGCCGCCTTCCTGCGTGATCGGTCCGCCGTCGCCGGCCATGGTGTGGTCGCCGTCGGCGTGCGCGCCGCCCGCGGGCGCGAGCGTGGGCGGGCTGCCGGCCATCTGCCACAGCCCGGAGTGCGGCCGCACGCCGCTGTCGGGCGGGGGCGTGGGAGGCCCGCCCTCGCGCGGCTGCACCCCCAGCAGCCCGGCGCTGCGGCGCGCGAGCCCGAAATCCAGCACCTTGACGATGCCGCGCGGCCCGAGCATGACGTTGGCCGGCTTGAGATCGCGGTGCACCACGCCCTGCCCGTGCGCGACCTCGAGCGCCTCGGCGATCTGCGCGCACACCCGCAGCGCCTCCTCGACCGGCAGCGGGCCCTGCGCGAGCCGATGCTGCAGGGTCTCGCCCTCGACGTACTCGAGCACCAGCACGAGCGAGCCGTCCGCGCTCTCCTCGATGCCGTGGATGGTGGCGATGCCCGGGTGGTTGAGCGAGGCGAGCGTCAGCGCCTCGCGTCGGAAGCGCGCGAGCTGCTCCGGGTCGCGCGCCACCTCGGCCGGCAGCCGCTTGATCGCCACGTCGCGCTCGAGCCGCGTGTCGCGGGCGATCCACACCTCGCCCATGCCACCCGCGCCCAGCCGCGAGCGGATCTGATAGTGGGCGATGGTTTCGAGCGGTGCCGTCACGCGAGGTCCCCGAACCCTATCGGCAGGGAAGGCGCCAGTGCGCACTCGTATCCTACCTCCCGGCGCGGGGAACAGCGAAGGCCGCGGTGGCGCGCCGAGCCCGATTCGGAGGCGCGACGAGCGTGCCGGGCCGGTGTGCGGCGCCCGGCGGGCGCCGCTATGCTGGCCCGTCACCACCATGTTCCGGAGGCCGAAGT
>DASSIN010000182.1:0-17435 GCA_035691845.1 Candidatus Eiseniibacteriota bacterium
GTGCTCGAGCCGGACACCGCGGCCGCGTCGCGGATGCCGAACGCCGGCGCGCAGCACGCGACGAGCGCGAGCGCGGGCAGCGCGCGGGCCGCCATGCGCGCGGCGCGCGCGGCGGATCGAATGTGGGCACGGATCGTCACCGAACCTCCGCGATCGGACCGGCGGCTCACCGCCGCGCCAGACGGTCCTCGATGGCCTGCCACGCCACGCGCTCCAGCTCGTCGGCGCTCATCGCGGCATCCAGCACCACGAAGCGCCGCGGCTCGGCCGCGGCCAGCTCGAGATAGCGGGCGCGCACGCGGGCGTGGAATTCGGGGGGCTCGCGATCGAGCCGGTTCGTGGGTCCGCCCGAGCCCCGGCGGGCGAGCCCGACCGCGGGTTCGATGTCGTAGAGCAGGGTCAGGTGCGGCCTGAGGCCCGTGGTCGCGGCGCGGTTCGCGATCTGGACCAGGGTCGGATCGAGCCCGCGTCCGGCGCCCTGGTAGGCGGTGGTGGAATCGTCGAACCGATCGCACAGCACGACGCGTCCGGCGTCGAGCGCCGGGCGCACCACGGTCGAGACCAGATCGGCGCGCGCGGCCTCCATCAGGAACAGCTCGCACTCGGCGCCGGGGCGCAACTCCGGATCGAGCAGCAGCGCGCGGATGCGCTCGGCCAGCGGCGTGCCGCCCGGTTCGCGCGTCACGAGCGGCTCGACGCCGCGCTGCCGCAGCCGGCCGGCGAGTCGCTCGATCTGCGTGGACTTGCCCGAGCCTTCGCCGCCCTCGAACGTCACGAACAGTCCGGCCACGGCGCGCCCGCTGCGGCGTTCCGCGTCAGCGCGCGCGCGCGGTCGCGCGGCGGGCGCGGCGGGCGCGCGCGGCCGGCTTGGCCGCGCCGTTCGCGTGCGTGGCGCCGTTCGTGGCCACCGCCTTCGCTTTGCGCCGTCCGCCGGCGCCGCGGCCCGCGCCGTTGGCGGACGCGCGCGGCTTGCCAGCCACGAGCGCGCCGTCGCGCGACGGCTTGCGCTTGCCGGCGCGCTCGGCGGCGATCGCGCGGATCTTGGCCTCGGCCGCCTCCGGGTTCCGGATGTAGGTCTCGGTCAGCTCGCGCGCCAGATCGTCCGGCACCTGCACCGGCGGCGACTTCTTGAAGTACGAGGACGGCGCCATCAGCGCGCCCTTGAGCCCGTGCTCCAGTCCCAGCTTGGCGCAGCGCACGGCGTCGATCACCACGCCCGCCGAGTTGGGCGAATCCCACACCTCGAGTTTCATCTCCAGATTGAGCGGCACGTCGCCGAATGTCGTGCCCTCCATCCGGATGTGGCACCACTTGCGGTCCTTGAGCCACGGGATGTAGTCGCTCGGGCCGACGTGCACGTCGTCGTCGGGCAGCGTGTAGGGAATGATGCTCGTCACCGCCGTGGTCTTCGAGATCTTCTTCGACTCGAGCCGCTCGCGCTCCAGCATGTTGAGGAAGTCGGTGTTGCCGCCGAAGTTGATCTGGTAGGTGCGGTCGATGCGCACGCCGCGGTCGGCGAACAGCCGCGCCAGCACGCGGTGCGTGATGGTGGCGCCCACCTGCGACTTGATGTCGTCGCCGATCACCGGCAGCCCGCGCTGCGCGAACCGGTCCTGCCAGTAGCGCTCGCGCGCGATGAACACCGGGATGCAGTTGACGAACGCGCACCCGGCGTCGAGCACCTGCTCGACGTACCACTTGGTGGCCTCCTCGGAGCCCACCGGCAGGTAGTTGACGACCACGTCGGTGCGCGTGTCGCGCAGCAGCTTGACCACGTCCACCGTGCTGCCCGGCGCCTTCTGGATGATCTTCGACAGGTACTTGCCGAGTCCGTCGTGCGTCATGCCGCGCTGCACGGTGATGCCGGTCTTCGGCACCTTGTCGAACACGAACGTGTTGTTGGGCGCGGTGACGATCGCCTCGGCCAGGTCCTTGCCGACCTTGTTCTTGTCGATGTCGATCGCGGCCGAGATCTCGACGTCGCGCACGTGGTAGCCGCCCAGGTTCACGTGCATCAGCCCGGGCACGCGGTCGGTCTCCTTGGCGTGACGGTAGTAGTGCAGCCCCTGCACGAACGACGAGGCGCAGTTGCCCACGCCGATGATGGCGACTCTCACCTTGCCCATGTCATCTCCCGGCCGCCGATCGCGGCCCATCTGCTGCGTTGCTCGGTCGAAGTGGTCCTCGACGTATCTTGCGATACGTCTGCGGGAACTTCTCCCTCGCGCCTTGCAGCTGGGCCACGCTCGGCGGCCTCGTCGCTGCAGAGTGGCCCGTTACGTATCGTGACCCGCGCCGCGGGTGATCTTCCAGACGTGGGTGACGCGTTGTGCAGCAGTGACGAACGACAACACGGTCAGCAGCAGCAGCGCGGCCGGCACGACCGGGCCGAGCCCGAACAGGCCCGCCACGATCAGCAACACGAGCCGCTCCGGACGCTCGAACCATCCCACCTTGCACTCGAGCCCGAGCCCCTCGGCGCGCGCGCGTGTGTACGACACCATGAACGATCCCAGCAGCGCCAGCAGCGCCAGCAGCGCGATCGCGCCCCACGTGATCGGCTCGAGCCCCCGGTTCAGGTCCTGCAGCACGCGCGACGGGTTGGTGGTCAGGTCCACGAGCGTGGCGATGTAGAACCACGCGATGCCGACCAGGATCGCGGCCTCGGCCACGCGGTCGAGCGTGGAGTCGAGGAACGCGCCGAACCGCGACACGTGACCGTCGCGGCGCGCGAGCTGGCCGTCGAGGATGTCGCACACGCCCGAGGCGGCCGCGAACGCCGCGCCCAGCCGGAAGCGACCGATCGCGAACGCGAGCCCCGCGGCCAGCGACAACACGAGGCCGGCGATCGTCAGGTGGTCGGCGCGCGCGCCCAGCCGCAGCAGCCCGCGCACGACCGGGTCCACCGCCGCGTGCGCGCCCGTGCGCAGCCGGTCCTTGAACGCCACGCGTGTCTGCGAAGCCGCCGCCGTCGGCGGCATCACGCCTCGTCCCCGCCGCCCTGCGCCTCGCGGCGCGTGCGGCCACCCAGCACCAGCACCATTTCCCCCTTGCGGCGCTCCGGCACGAGCTGCTCCATGACCTCGCGCGCCGTGCCGCGCAGCACCTGTTCGAACGTCTTCGTCAGCTCGCGCGCCAGCGCGATCGGCCGCCCGCCCCACACCTGCTCGAGATCCTCGAGGCACGCCGCGATGCGATGCGGCGACTCGAACGCCACGATCGTCTCGCGCCGCTCCGTCAGCCCCTCGAGCCGCCGCCGGCGCGCCGCCGACTTCGGCGGCAGGAACCCCACGAACGTGAACGCGTCGGTGGGCAGCCCGCTCACCTGCAGCGCGGCGATCACCGCGCTCGGCCCCGGCACGCTCTCGACCGCGATCCCGGCCTCGATCGCCGCACGCACCAGCGGATAGCCGGGATCGGCGATCCCGGGCGAGCCGGCGTCGGTGACCACCGCCACCGATTCGCCCGCCCGCAGCCGCTCGAGCAGCCACGGCACGCGCGCGCGCTCGTTGTGCTCGAACAGGCTCACCACGCGCCCCGCGATGCCGTAGCGGTCGAGCAGCCGGCGCGTGTGCCGGGTGTCCTCGGCCGCGATCAGCCCCGCCTCACCCAGCACGCGCACCGCGCGGTGCGTGATGTCTTCGAGATTGCCGATCGGCGTCGCCACCAGGTGCAGCGTGCCCGCGGCGCCCTTCACCACGCGGACTCCCGCTTCGCAACGTGAAACCGCCGGACGTTATCACGCACCGATGGGACGGTCCATCGCGGCGGCGGCCCCCGCCGTGGGCCGCCGCGCGGCGCGCGCCTGGTCCAGGCTGTCGTGGAACGCCGCGATCGCGCGCTCGACGCCGGCGTCGTCCACGTCCAGGTGCAGCACGGCGCGCAGGCGGGTGTCGTACTGCGACCAGCGCACGCCGCGCAGCTCGAGCCCGTCCAGCACGCGCGCCGGATCGAGCGCCGGATCCTCGAACGCCACGAACACGATGTTGGTCTCGGGCGCCGCCACGCGCACGCCCGGCGCGGCCAGGCCCGCCGCCAGCCGCCGCGCGCGCGCGTGGTCATCGGCCAGCCGCGCCACGTGGTGGTCGAGCGCGTACAGGCACGCGCCGGCCAGCACGCCGGCCTGGCGCATGCCGCCGCCCCAGCGCTTGCGCACGCGCCGGGCCGCGCGCATCAGCCGCTCGGGCCCGGCCAGGATCGAGCCCACCGGCGCGCCCAGCCCCTTGGAGAAGCACATCATCACCGTGTCGGCCGGCGCCGCCAGCTCGGCGATCGAGAGCCCGGTCGCAACGCTCGCGTTCCACAGCCGCGCGCCGTCCAGGTGCACGGCCATGTCGTGCGCGTGCGCGGCCGCCGCGGTGGCGCGCACCAGCTCGAGCGGCACGATCGTGCCGCCGTGCATGTTGTGCGTGTTCTCGAGGCACAGCAGCGCGAGGCACGCGTGGTGATCGTCCTCGGTGCGCAGCGCCTGCTCGATCGCCTCGGGCCCGATGCGGCCGCGTTCGGCGTGCACGACGTGCGCGAGGCAGCCGGAGTTGGCGGCCAGGCTGCCCTGCTCGGCGCTGAAGATGTGCGAGCGCACCTCGAGCAGCACCTCGTCGCCGGGCCGCGTGTGCACGGCCACCGCCAGCTCGTTGCCCATCGTGCCGCTCGGCACGTACAACGCCGCCTCCTTGGCGGTCAGCGCGGCGATGCGGCGCTCGAGCGCCTTGACGGTGGGATCGTCGCCGAACACGTCGTCGCCCAGCTCGGCCGCCATCATCGCCTGCTTCATGGCGGGCGTCGGCCGGGTGACGGTGTCGCTGCGCATGTCCACGGCGCCGGCATGGCGCGGGGCGGGGTTCGGCATGACGCGGAAGTGTACGCAATCCCGCGCGCGGCGGAAACGCGCGCGCAACCGGGCCAATCGAACCGGGTTGGCGGGCTGTGACGCCGCCTTGACAACCGCGCCCGCGCGATGGCTTCTCATCGTCTGCCGTCGCGCGCGTCGCTTCCCGCGCGTGCGCGCAACGGCGCGGGCGAACGGCCATCTCAATGCTCGCGCCCGTGGGCCGACCCCCAAGAGGAGTGACCGTGCTGTTTCCGATGTTCTTCGATCCGACCTACCTGCTGATCGTGCCGGCGCTGATCCTGGCGTTCTGGGCGCAGTCGCGCGTGCAGGGCACCTACGCGCGCTTTTCGCGCATCCGCGCCGCGAACGGCATGACCGGCCGCCAGATGGCGCAGGCGATCATGACGCGCAACGGCATCGGCGACGTCAGCATCGCCGAGGTCGGCGGCATGCTGTCCGACCACTACGACCCGCGCACGAAGCAGGTGAGCCTGTCGGCCGGCAACTACGAGGGCGCCTCGCTCGCCGCGATCGCGGTGGCGGCGCACGAGGTCGGCCACGTGCTGCAGCACAAGCAGGGTTACGCCCCGCTCGGCATCCGCGCCGCGATCGCGCCGGTCGCCGGGTTCGGCAGCACGCTCGCGTTCCCGCTGTTCTTCATCGGACTGTTCTTCTTCCGCGGCAACGGCACCGTCGTGGGCCACTGGCTGCTGGACGCCGGCATCCTGTTCTTCTCGGGCGCGGTGCTGTTCCACCTGATCACGCTGCCGGTCGAGTTCGACGCCTCGCGCCGCGCGCTGGTGCAGCTGCGCGAGAGCGGCGCCGTGGCGCCCGACGAGGTGGCCGGCGCCAAGAAGGTGCTGGACGCCGCGGCGCTCACGTACGTTGCGGCTGCGACCATGGCCGCACTCCAGCTGCTAAGGCTGATCCTGATTTCGAGGGAGTCGCGCCGGTAGGGCTGGGGCGACGAGGCCGCCGAGAAGGCTGCAGTCGCAAGGCGCGAGGAAGAAGTTCCCGCAGACGTATCGCAAGATACGTCGAGGACGACTTCGACCGAGCAACGCGGCGAATGCGGCCTTATCGGCGGCCGCATTCACAGTTAGCCTTGCGCGACCATGTCCTTCAGCTCTTTCGACACCTTGAACACCGGCACCTTGCGCGGGGGAACCGGAACCGCCTCGCCGGTGCGCGGGTTGCGCGCGATTCGCGATTTCCGGTCCTTCACGCGGAAGGTGCCGAAGCCGCGGATCTCGATGTGGTGACCGTTGGCCAGGGCGCGCGCGACGGCATTGAGGAAGTTATCCACCGTTTCGGCGACGTCCTTCTTGGTGAGGCCGGTGCGCTCCGAAATCTGGTCAACGATGTCTGCCTTGGTCATTGCGTCCTCCAGTGCCGCCGGACACCCGGTTCAGGAAGCGGCAGGAACCCGACCGCCTGACGCCCGGCAGGCTAACAAGGCCGCCGAAAACGTGTCAATCGGCTTTTGGACAAGGCGTTGCGCGATTCGATCGGTGCGTCACCGCGGCGCGTCCGGGGTCTGCAGGGCCCGCCGGCGCGCCAGTTCGATCGGCAGACCTGCGGCCGCGCGCACCTGCTGGTCCAGCCGGCGCCGCCCCGCGGCCACCTCGGCCAGCCATTCGCGCGCGAACTGACCGGAGCGGATCTCGGCCAGCACCTGCTCCATCGCGCGCCGCGACGCGTCGCCGACGACGCGCGGACCGCGGGTGACGTCGCCGTAGAGCGCCGTGCCCGAGATCCCGCGGCGCAACCCCGCCGGGCCGGCTTCGTGCAGCAGATCGGCCAGGTACTTGAGCTGGTGCACGCACTCCAGGTACGCCATCTCGGGCGAGTAGCCGTGCGCCGTCAGCGTGTCGAACGCGGCGCCCACCAGTGCGTTCATGCCGCCGCACAGCACGGCCTGCTCGCCGAACAGATCGACCTCGGTCTCCTCGGCCACCGTGGTGCGCCACCTGGGCGCGATCCCGATCGCGTCGGCGTGGCGTTCGGCCGCCTGCCACGCCGCGCCGGTCACGTCGTGGTGCACGGCGAGGTAGCCCGGCATCGTGCCGCCGGCCGACACCACCTCGCGCAGGATGCGCCCCGGCGAGGTGGGCGACACGAGCACGACATCGGCGTGGGCCGGCAGCGCGAGACCGCCATACAGCAGGCTGAAGCCGTGCGCGAACACCACCGCCGCGCCGTCCGTCAGCCGCGGCGCGAACGTGGGCCACACCTGCGCCACCACCTCGTCCGGCAGCAGCACGACCACGTGCCCCGCGGACGCCGCCGCATCGGCGATCGGCGCCACCGCGAACCCGCCCGCCCGCGCGCGCGCCTCGCCCGTCCCGCCCGCGCGCGCCCCGACCGTGACCTCGAGCCCCGCGCGCCGCAGCAGATGCGCCTGCGCTTCGCCCTGGTTGCCGAACCCCAGCACGGCAACTTTCATGTGAATACGGCCGCCGATCGCGGCCCATCTGCTGCGTGGCCGGGTCGAAGTTGCCATCGACGTATCTTGCGATACGCCTGCGGGAACTCGTCCCTCGCGCCTTGCAGCTGGACCACGCTCGGCGGCCTTGTCGTTCCAGCGCTTCGGGCCGGCGGCGGCTACTTCTTGTTGGCGCCGGTCGCGGCGCCGGCGGTGCCCCAGTCGGACTTCATCACCAGCGTGCCGGCCTTGAACGTGTACGCCCTGCCCTTCTTGAAATAAGCGAGCGTCTCGTACTTCTGCCCGTCGGCGTCCCACTGGTAGATCTTCTCGGGCGCGCCCTCGCTCGTCATCGTCTGCGCCTCGGCGCTGCCGCCCGGCGCGGTCACCTTGGTGACCTCGCTGCCCTTGTCCATCGCCAGGAACAGCATCAGCTCCTTGGTGGACTCCTGCTGGTTGTTGGCGCGCGCGTAGATGCCGCCCAGCTGGCGGTGGAAGTTCTTGTCGTCGGGCTTGACCCCCAGCGCCTTCTTGGCCCACGACGCGGCCTCGTCGTACTTGCCGAGATCCGCCAGGCTCGAGGCCAGGCCCGACATCGCCTCGGTGTCGTCCGGGCGCTTCTCCAGCACGGCCTTCCACATCGGCACGGCCAGCACCGGCGCGCCGGCGTTGGAATATCCGACCGCGGCGTTGAAGCTCATGTCGGGATCGCCGCTCTTGGCGGCCGAGCCCTTGCTGTACGCGTCGCCGGCGGACTTGTAGTCGCCCTTCTTCGTGGCGTCGTCCTTGTCGGTCTTCTGCGCTTTCTGGAAGTACGCGTCGCCCAGGCTCGACCACGCGTCGGCGTCCCTGGCGTTCGCCTGCGTCGCCTTGGAGAACGTGGCGATCGCCTCGTCGTAGTTGCCGCCCGACAGCTGCTTGCTGGCCATGTCGCGCGCGTACTGCTGCTGGCGCTGGACCAGCAGCGTGTCGCCCGGCAGCGCCTTCAGGCCGTCGTCCACGATCGCCTTGGCCTTCGCGATGTCACCGGCCATCGCGTAGGCCACCGACAGGTTGCTGAGCGTCATCGAGTCGTTCGGTTTGAGCTGTGCGGCCTTGCCGAGCGTCACCTCGGCCTGCGTCAGGTTCTGCATCGCCTGCTCGTGCAGCTGCTTGTCCTGATCGTTGGCAGGCGCCTTGCCCAGGTCGGGATAGATCGCCTGCGCGGTGCGGATCTTGTCGATGCCGGCGTTGAACTTGCCCACCCAGTACGACTGCCGGTTGGTGGCCACCCAGTCGTACTTCTTGTCGCCCTTGGCCTTCATGCCGGCCAGCGCCTTCTCGAACGCCTGGCCGGCGGCGTCGCAGCTGTCCACCTCGGCGAATGCCATCCCGAGGTAGCCGAGCGCCTCGAGATCGTTGGGATCCTCCGACGCGCACTGCGACAGCTGCACCACCGCCTTGCCGATTTCGCGCTGGTAGTCCTCGACGTTCTGCTTCGACTTGTCCGTCATGGCCTGCGAGTAGTACTGAATGCCGCCCGCGCAGTGCGGGTTGCGCGCCTGGGCCATGCCGGCCAGCGACGCGAGGGCCACCATGGCGAGCGCGCCCGTCGCGAGGTGTTGAAGCTTCACGAAAGACCTCCTCGTACGATCCCGGCTCACGTGAGGCGGTTGCCGTTCACGGTCAGCCCGAAGGACGTTCCCAGATACTTCGCGGCCTTGCGGCACGCCAGCATGCGGGTCATGAAGATCTCGAAGTACTCCATGACCTGCGAAATGCTCGTGTCGATCGTCAGCTCGAGCACGATCTCCTTCTTGGACTCGTCCACGTTGAGGAAGCTCTTCTCCACCGCGTAGTTCACGCGGTCGTGGACGTCGAAGTTGATCATGTCGGGGTTGCGCACGCGCGTGCGGTGCACGTCGCTCTTGTCGCCCAGGATCACCGCCGCCGACACCGGGCTGATGGCCGAGCCGTCGTTCTCGTGATGGTTGCCGATCGCGCCCATCACGCGCACGACCTCGACGTCCGACATGCCCATCTCCTGCAGCAGCGTCATCGCCACCACCGCGCCCGTCTGCGCGTGCTGCTCGCGGTTCACCACGTTGCCGATGTCGTGCAGGAACCCGGCGATCGCCGCCAGCTCGGCCTCGCGCTCGGCATAGCCGAGGCGCTTGAGCGTGTTGTAGGCGATGTGCGCGACCAGGCTCACGTGGCGCTCGCCGTGCTCGGTGTAGCCGATCTCGGCCAGCGCCTGATCCGCGGCACGGATGTAGGTGCGCACGCGCAGGTTCTCGCGCACGGCGTCGAACGTCACGATGCGCGGCTCGGGCGTGACGGCGGCGGCGGCGCCGGCCGCCTGCGCGGCGGGCGCTGACCGGCTCGATGCGGAGCGGGAGTTCATTCCAATCGGCCTCTCATGCGGGAAGGATGCCAGTTTCGGATGCGGTCGGGTGTCGGTTCGTCCGCGCCGGCCGGACGCGGTCGGTCGCGGGGCCCGGATGGACGATGGCGCAGGTTCGGGAGTTGCGCGGCGGGCCCGAACTCTAGAAGCGCAGCGACTCTAGGGTCGCGGACGGGGCGGGTCAAGGCCGCGCGGGCCGGCGGGTGCGAGCCTGACCGGCCCGTGACGTCCGGGCGCCCTCGCCCGGCCTTCCACCGCCGTGGGCGCGCAGGAAGCGGATGCCGGCGGGCACGACTGTGGCGCCGCCGCCCGCCCGTGGCGGCAACGCGCCACGCCCCATTCCCGCCCACCACCGCACGCGGACGAGCAGCCGCGTCCGGCTGCCGCCGCGCTGTCGGCCTACTGCGGCAGCAGCAGCGCGCGGCGCTCGAGCGTGCGGCCGGCCTGCGTCAGGCGCGCGAGGTAGATGCCGGGCGCGAGGCCACTGCGCTCGAGCACGACCTGGCTCCGGCCCGCGCCGTCGAGCGCGCGCGCGCGCACGCGCCGGCCGGAGGCGTCGAACAGCTCGAGTCGCGCGGGGCCGGGCGCGAGCGACACCGCGAACGCGAGCGTCCCGCGCGCGGGATTGGGAGCCGGGCCCTCGAACGCGAACGCCCGCGCCTGGGACGGCGCCGGCGGCACGGCCACCGCGATCCCGTAGCCGCGGCAGCTCGTGACGACGGCGCCCGCCGGCAGCCCGGAGTAGGACAGCGTGGCGTCGAGGTAGGACCATCCACCGTCGCACGTCGCCCACCCCATGGTCGCGATCGGGATCGGCAGGCCGCCGTAGCCGCGCACGGTGATGGTGAGCGTGGTGTCCACCACGACCTCGGTGCCCTGCTGGAGGCCGACGCGGTACACGCGCGCGATCGCCGCGGTGCCGTTGGCGACCCACGCGAGCAGCTGCGACACCGGTCCCGCCACGCCGCCCGTCACGTGCAGCGACGCCTGGAACGCGACCGGCGCGCCGTCCGGGATGCCGGTCACGGTGAGCAGGTCGGACACGCGCAGCGCGGCGTCGCCATTTCCGAACGGGTAGCCGCGCTGGCCCGAGTGCGTGAACAACTCGCCGGCCGGGCAGTCGTAGCCCACCGTCGCCCCGTCGAGCGCGCGCTCGTCGCTCGGAGTGGGCGAGGTCGCCTGGGTGCCGTGGAACTGATAGAGCGTCGCGGGACAGCTCGCGGTGTCCGTGGCATCGCTCACGGCGCGCGCCGGGCCGGCGCCCGACAGCAACGCGAACGCGATCGACACCAGCGTGCCGATCGTGAGGCGCGGGCGAGGAACTGGATTGCGCACGGAAGTCTCCGGCCGAGGCTCGTGATAGGGGCCCGACGAGGGGGGCGTCGGCGTCGGGAAGTCGGCGGCGCGAAAAAGTCTAGAAGTCCCCGCCCGCCCCGGCAAGCGCCGAATTCCCCCGAGTGTCTACGGGCTACAGGGTCTCGATCGGGTCCACGTCGGCGGCCACGCGCACCCCGCGCGCGCCGGCGGCGGACGCCAGCGCCTGGCGCGCCACCTCGCGCAGCGCCGCGCCGTGACGCGAGCGCAGCATCAGATGCCAGCGGTAGAGGTTGCGCAGTTTGGCCAGCGCCTGCGGGGCCGGGCCCAGCACGTCCACGCCCGCCGCCTCGGCCGGGGCGCGCACCGCATCGCCCACCCGAACCGCCGCGGCGTGCACCGCCTCCTCGTCGGCGCCGGTGAGCAGGATCGAGACCAGGCGCGTGAACGGCGGATAGCCGGTCTCGCGCCGCTCGTCCAGCTCGCGCGTCAGGAATTCGCGCACGTCGTGGCGCAGCGCGGCCGCGATCGCCGGATGGTCCGGCGTGCACGTCTGCACCAGCACTTCGCCGCCCGAATCGCCGCGCCCGGCGCGTCCCGCCACCTGCACCAGCAGCTGCCACGTGCGCTCGGCCGCGCGGAAGTCCGGCAGGTGGAGCGCGACGTCGGCGTCGAGCACGCCCACCAGCGTGACGCGCGGGAAGTCGAGCCCCTTGGCGATCATCTGCGTGCCGAGCAGCACGTCGGCCTCGCCGCGCCCGAACGCGCCCAGCACGTCCGAGGCCGCGGCGCGCGCGCGCGTCACGTCCACGTCGAGACGCAGCACGCGCGCCGTGGGGAACGTCGCGCGAATCTCGCGCTCGGCGCGCTGCGTTCCGGCGCCCGAGAACCGCAGCATCGGCGCGCGGCACTCGGGGCAGATGCTGCTCGCCGGCTGCGCGTGATCGCAGTAGTGGCACCGCCACGTCGGCGGATGCAGATGCAGCGTGAGCGTGATGTCGCAGTTCGGGCACTGCGGCACGAACCCGCACGCGCGGCACTGCGTCCAGTGCGAATGCCCGCGCCGGTTGAGGAACAGCACGGCCTGCTCGCCGCGCTCGAGCCGCTCGGCGAGCGCGGCGCGCAGCGGGCGCGACAGCAGCGCGTCGGCCAGGTTCTCGCGGCGCAGGTCCACGATCCGGATCGGCGGCAGCGGACGGTGGTCCACGCGCTCGGGCAGCGTCAGCCGCCGGTATTTGCCGCGCGCGGCGTTGGCGAGCGACTCCAGGCTCGGCGTGGCCGAGCCCAGCACCACCGGAATGCCGAGCATCTGCGCGCGCCGCACCGCCACGTCACGACCGTGGTAGCGCAGCTGATCGCTCTGCTTGTAGGCCGGCTCGTGCTCCTCGTCCACCACCACCAGCTTCAGGTCCGGCAGCGGCGCGAACACCGCCGAGCGCGCGCCCACCACGACGTCCAGCGCCCCGCGCCGCGCCAGCTCCCAGTTGCGGCGCCGCTCGCCGGTCGCGAGGTAGCTGTGCAGCACGCCCACGCGCCCGCCGAACCGGCGCCGGAACGCCGCCACCACCTGCGTGCCGAGCGCGATCTCCGGCACCAGCACCAGCGTCTGTCCGCCCGCCTCGCGCGCCGCGTGCGCCGCGCGCAGGTACACCTCGGTCTTGCCGCTGGCGGTGACGCCGTGCAGCAGGAACGGCGCGAACGCCTTCGCCGCGATCGCCGGCTCGAGCTCGGCCAGCGCATGCGCCTGCGCCGGTGTCAGCCGGAACGGTCCCGCCAGCGGCAGGTCCACCACCGGATCCTCGATCGCCGCGCGCCGCGCGCGGCTGCCGGCGAATCCCTCGTGGCCGCCCGGCAGCGCCGCGCTCACCACCTCGCCCAGCGGCGCCAGGTAGTAGTCGGCGATCCAGCGCGCGAGCGCCAGCAGATGGGCCGAGAGCACCGGCGGCCCGAGCACCGCCTCGAGCGCGCGCGGCGCATCCACGTCGCACGCGTCGGACACCGCCATCACCACGCCACGCGCGCTGCGGCCGCGGAACGGCACCGCCACCGGGGCGCCGGGCTGCGCCTCGCCCGCCAGCGCATCCGGCACGGCGTACACGAACGTCTGGTGCAGCGGCAGCGGCAGCGCGACGTGGGCGAAGGGCATGCGGTTCCGGGCGGGGGGAGCGGCGCGGGGATCGCCGCAGCTTGCGCCGCACGGTCCACTCGCGCAAGCGCCCGGACGCGGAGTGGCCGCGCGATCGGCGGCCGGCACGGCGACGAGGCCGCCGAGCGTGGTCCAGTCGCAAGGCGCGAGGGAGAAGTTCGCGCAGACGGATCGCGAGATACGTCGAGGACGACTTCGACCGAGCAACGCAGCGAATGGGCCGCGATCGGCGGCCGGCGACTAAGCCTGCATGCGTTGCTGCGTGTTCGTGTGCCCGAGGATCGCGTTGATGCGCTCGACCAGCTTGCGCGGGCTGAACGGCTTGGTGATGTAGTCGTCCGCGCCCGCTTCGAAGCCGACCTTCTGATCCACGTTGCGGCCCTTGGCCGACAGCAGGATCACGGGGATGTCCTTGGTGTCGTCGCCGGCTTTCAGCAGCTTGCACGTCTCGTAGCCGTCGAGCTTCGGCATCATGATGTCGAGCACGATCAGGTCGGGGTGTTCGGCGCGCGCCTTCTCGAGCGCCTGCTCGCCGTCGAGCGCGGTCAGCACCTCGTACCCTTCCATGCCGAGGCTGAAGTCCAGGATGTGCACGATGTAGATCTCGTCGTCGACCACCAGAATCCTGCCCTTGGCCACGCTCCTCACCTCCTTGCGATGGCCCCGGACGGCTTGTCCCCGTCCTGGGCCCCGTGGCTGCCGTGTCCGCGCCCGAGCACCCGCTCGAACGCCGCGATCACGGCCGGGTCGAACTGCGTGCCCGCGAGCGATCGAATCTCGTCGCAGGCCTCCGCCACGGTGCGGGCCGCGCGATGCGGCCGCCCCGCGGTCATGCTCTCCCATGCATCCACCAGCGCCAGGATGCGGGCGCCGAGCGGAATGGCATCGCCCGCGAGTCCCTGCGGGTAGCCGGATCCGTCCCACCACTCGTGATGGCCGCGCACCGCGCCGCGCACGATCTCGAGTTGCTCGATCGGCGCCAGCATGCGCTCGCCCAGCTCGATGTGGCGCTGCATCGCCCGGCGCTCGGCGGAATTCAGGCCGCGCGCGGCGTCGGGCAGCTCGCCCGCCGCCTCCTCCATGCCCACGTCGTGCACCACCGCGGCGAACGCTATCGCGGCGGTCGACGGCGCGTCGAGACCCAGCTCGCGCGCGATCTCGCGCGCCAGCCGCATGCGCGCGCGCACGCTCCGGCGCGTGCGGCCGACGTGGCGCGTGAGCCAGCGCATCGCCTGGGCGCGGTCCACGAGGCCGTCGTCGGGCTTGTGCGTCTCCCACATCTTGTCCCACGCCTCGGCCACGGTGCGCGCCAGGTGCAGCAGCAGGTGGGCGTCCTCGGACTCGAACGGCCGGCCGGAGCGCGGATCGGTCACGTTCAGCACGCCGAGCAGGCCCTGGGCGCCTTCGAGCGGCACCGACAGGTAGGTGGCAGTGGCGTAGTGGCCGCGTCCCGAGGCCGGCGCGTCGCCCGGCTCGGCGGCGTCGCGCACGCACAGCGGGCGGCGTTGCTCCGCCACCCAGCCGGCGACCGCCTCGCCGCGCCGCACGCGCGCCGAGCGCACCACGCGCTCCTCCAGACCGAGCGCGGCGCGCACGTACAGCTCTCCGTTGGAGCCCGGCGCCATCACCGACACCACTCGCGCATTCATCACCTCGGCAATCAGCTCCACCGACAGCCGGATCAGATCGTCCGCGTGGGGACGGCTGGCCGGCAGCGCCCGCACGTCGGTCCTGACGTGCGGCCCGCGCGGCACGACGACGGTGAAGCACGAACCGCGGCCCAGCGCGCTGGTCGCGCGAATCCGGCCGCCGTGCGACTCCACGATCGACTTGCAGATCGCGAGCCCCAGGCCGCTCCCGGAGTGCCGCCGCACCGCCGTGGCATCGACCTGGTAGAAGCGTTCGAAGATCCGTCCCAGCGCCTGCTCGGGAATCCCGATGCCGGTGTCCTCCACCCGCAGCGTGACCTCCCGGGCATTCGCCTCGAGGCGCATCGTGACCGTGCCGCCGGCGGGCGTGAACTTGACGGCGTTGCCGCCCAGGTGCAGCGCGAGCTGGCGGAGCTGGTCCCGGTCGCCTTCCACGCGGGTATCGGCATCGCCGCGCTGCAGCTTGAGGGTGATCTCGCCCGCCCGCGCAACGGGCGCCAGCAATTGCAACACCTCCGAGGCGATCTGGGCGAAATCCACGGTCTGCCGCGCGGGCTCGGCGCGGCCGGTGTCGTGGCGGTTCAGGTCCAGCACCGACTCGATCAGGCTCGCGAGCCGCGTGCTCTCGGCGTCCAGCACCGCGATCACCTTCCCGAGCCGCGCCGCGTCCACCGGCTCGCCGGCCGGCCGCAGCGCGCCCACGCACGCGCGGATCGCGGCCAGCGGCGTGCGCAGCTCGTGCGACACCGTGGCCAGGAACTGGCTCTTGAGCTCGGCCGCCTCGCGCATCCGCCGGCGCCCCTCCTCCACCGCCTGGCGCGCCTCGGCGGCGTCGAGCGCCACCGCCGCCTGCGCCGCCGCCAGCTCGATCAGCGCGACCGTCTCGCGGGTGGGGAGCGCGCCGTCCTCGGGCTCGCCCAGCCGCACCATGCCGGCGAGGCCGCCGGCCTGATCGCGCAGCGCGACCAGCAGCACGTCGCCCGGATGCCAGTCCCAGCCGTCGCGCGGCTCGCCCGACACGTCGCGCCAGACGGGCAGCGCCGCGCGCCGCGGGTGGTCGTGGCGGACGAGCCACGAGCGCCCGATCCGGCAGTCCTCGAGGCACCAGTCCTGCACCGCGTCCGAGGCGACCGGCTCGGCCGCGAGCCGCGCGCGCGCCTCGTCGGAAACGCCCGCGAACCCGCGCGCGACGAACGCCTCGCCTTCGCGCACCCGCACCACCGCCCGCTTGAACCCCAGGTGCGCGCGCACCAGCTCCGCCAGCCGGCCGGCGATGTCGCCCGCGTCGGCGGCGCGGAACTCGGCCAGCGCATCGAGCACGCGGTCCAGCCGCTCGCTGCGGCGCCGGCTGTCCTCCACCTGTCCGAAATAGAGCCTGGCGAGGCGCTTCCGCGTCTCGGTCAGCTCGACGATCTGGCGATGCAGCTCGGCCGCCTCGGGGGAGTCCCCCTCACCCGGCCCGTCCTTGCCGCCGGGCGCCGCCTTGCGCAGCTTCGCCAGCTCGCGGCGCGCCACGTCCAGGTCCTTGCGCAGCTTGATCTCGCTCTGCGATGGACCCTTGTCGGAGCCTCTCGGCGTCACGCGCGCCTCATGCCGCGCGCTCGGCGTCGCCCGGCTCGTTCGGACGCCGGCGCTCGCCCACCATGACGCTGCCCTGGATGCCCTTGCCGTGCGCCTTCAGCTCCTGCGCGATGTCGGCGAGCTGCGCCAGGTGCGTGACCGGCGTGCGGTCGGTGCTGACGAGCGCGAGCGTGATGCTCATCAGCGGGAAGCGCTCGACCACGTGGCGGCGGTTCGGCACCTCGACGTAGCCGCGCTCGCGGTCTTCCGCGTCGTACAGCGCGCGCACGGCGTCTTTGAAGCGGTCGATCACGCTCTGCCCGATCGCCTCGGCGCACCCGGGCGAGGTCAGGATCACGAAGTCGTCGCCACCGATGTGGCCAACGAAGCTGTCGTCGCCACCCAGCCGGTGGGCGGAGTCCACGAGGATGCGCGACAGCGTCTTGATCGCCTCGTCGCCGCGCGCGTAGCCGTAGTGGTCGTTGTAGGCCTTGAAGAAATCGACGTCGATCTGCAGCATCGCGAACGGCTGGCCGCTCGCCAGCCGGCGGTGGATCTCGTCGTTGATGGACAGGTTGCCCGGCAGCCCGGTGAGCGGGCTCGCGGCGCGCTGCTGCTGGCTCCAGTCCAGCACGTTGCGGATGCGCAGCAGCAGCTCGCGATGCTCCCACGGCTTGGTGACGTAGTCGTTGGCGCCGCCCTGCAGGCCCTGGATCTTGTCCGTCATCTCGCTCTTGGCGGTGAGCATGATGATCGGGATGTGGCGCGTGGCGAACGCGCCACGCAGGCGCTTCACCACCCCGTAGCCATCGATCTCCGGCATCATCACGTCGGAGACGATGAGATCCGGCAGCTCCTGGGTCGCGAGTGCCACGGCCTCGGCGCCATCGCGCGCCTCGATCACGTCGAAGCCCGCGAACTCGAGCTGGATGCGCAGCACCTCGCGCAGGTTGGCCTCGTCCTCGGCGATCAGGATGCGGATCTTGGACACCGTGGCTCCCGTGTTGCCGAAACTCGCGTGATCTGGATCGTGGGCGGGCGGATGTTCCGAGGACCCCCGCGAGGGCACGCTCCGCCCGGCCCGACCGTCCAACCGGTTGCGCCAGCTTGGGTATCGGCCGCGCGGC
>DASSIN010000183.1:0-5451 GCA_035691845.1 Candidatus Eiseniibacteriota bacterium
GCAGCGCATGGCGCAATGGCCGCAGGCCGGGTTGACGGCGACGAGCCATGTTTCGTGCGTGGGCGCGGGAGGCGGCCCGGACAGCGGAACGAACGCCGCGGGCGCGAACGCGGGCGTCACGCGGTGCGTCGCGGCGAGCGCCCACAGCGCGACCAGTGCGCCGGCCGTCGCCAGCGCGGCGGCCACGAGCACAACGGCGGCCGCGCGCGCCCCGGCGGCGGTCACGTGACCCCCACCGGCCCGCGCAGCAGCGCGAAGCCGAATCCGACGATCAGCCGGGCGATCGCCCACAGCAGCGCCGTGAACGCGAGCGGTGCGGCGAGCTTCATGCCGAGCGCCCGCGCCTGCGCCCAGGCGGTGAGCCCGATGCGCAGCGCGGTGACGAGCCCGAGTCCGCCGAACGCATGCATCAGCGGACCATCGGCGCGCCACGCGATGCGCGCGCCGAGCAGGATCGCGAACGCCCAGGCCGCGTGCGGATGCGGCGCCGCCACGCGCGCGAGCGAGGCGGCGAGCAGGTCGGCGAGCGAGCAGGCCGCGATCCAGCACGCCAGTCGGACGAGCGGAATCCGCCAGCCGAGCGCCCGCCACAGCAGCGTGTAGCACGCCGCCTCGCCGAGGAAGCTCGCGAACCGCAGCATGACGAAGCCGGCGACCGCGACCGGCAGCGACCACGGCGGCAGGTGCGGGTGTCCGCCGAGCGCGCGCGCGAACTCACGCCACGCGAGCTGGCCCCATCCCCACGCCACCACCGCGAGCAGCGCGGGCGCCCAGGCGGCGCGCGCGGGCCACGGCAAACGGGGCGCGGGGCGCACGGCTGCGAGCATCGAGACTCTCCGCCGGGGGCGGACGTCCGGACGTATCGCACGCCTCGTGCCACGCGGCGGCGCGCGATCGCGTGCACGCGAGGGCGCGGTGTCGCGCGCGCGGCGCGGGCGATTTCGCGTGCCGACGCACCGCGCACGCCGCGCGCGCTCTGCACGCCGCGCACAGCCCCGACCACGCCGTGCACACGCGCGCACGAAAAATCCGGGTGCGCGTGGCGCGCACCCGGATCGAAGGCTCGAGCGCCCGGTGCCTATTTGGCGCGCGGCACGAACGTCAGCGCGGCCGAGTTCATGCAGTAGCGCAGGTGCGTGGGCGCCGGACCGTCGTCGAACACGTGGCCCAGGTGCCCGCCGCAGCGCGCGCACTCCACCTCGTCGCGCTCCATCATCAGGCTGTGATCGGCCGCCACCTGCACGTGGCTCTGCGCGATCGGCGCCCAGAAGCTGGGCCATCCGGTGCCGGACTCGAACTTGGTCTTCGAATCGAACAGCTCGAGCCCGCACGCCGCGCACGTGTAGACGCCGTCGGCGTGGTTGTCCCAGTACCTGCCGGTGAACGCGGTCTCGGTGCCCTTCTGCCGCAGCACGCGGTACTGCTCGGGGGTCAGCTCCTTCTTCCACTCCGCATCGGTCTTGTGCACGGGCTTCACCTTCCCTCCCGGCGGGGAGTAGCGGGGATCGATGTGCGGGCCGGCGCCGAACGCGAGGGTGGCCAGGCCCATGAGCATCGCGCACGCGAGAACGAACTTCATCGTCTGCACTCCTTTCGTGGCGACCTGCCCGCGTCGTTCATCCATTGGGGTCGCTCATCCATTGTACGGAGCCGCCGCGCGGGTGGGATGCGTGATGTGTGGCGCATTCGTCAAGAATGCGCGCGCGAGGGCGCCAGCGCGCGCCGGGCCTCGGGCAGGATGATCGCCGCCCACGCCGCGTGCTGGGAGGCGGACGGATGGAGCCCGTCGCCGGCCAGCATCCCTGGCTGCAAGGACAGCTCGCGCGACGCCCGGGTGACGTCGACCCACCGGACCGCGCGCGACAGCGCTTCGGATGCGGCCGCGTCGTTGAAGTCGTCGACCGTGCGCGCCAGCTCGAGGCCGGCGCGCGCGCGCGCGAACGGCGTAACGCCCCAGTCCGGGATCGAGATCGCCAGCACGTGCCCGGGCTCGCCGCCGGCGAACCCGACCGCGCGCTCGAGCAGGCCGGCGTATCGCGCACGGAAACGCGCGAGATCGCGCCCGCGGAACTGGTCGTTGACTCCCACCATCAGCGTGACGAGATCGAAGCTTCCGCTCGTCCCGGCCGCGACGATCGCGGCCTCCAGCTCGTCCGTGGTCCAGCCCGTCTGCGCCACGATCTCGGGCGGCTCCAGCGAAATGCCGACGGCGCGCAGCCCCGCCGCCACCATGGCGACCCAGCGCCCGGCCGGCGGCACGGCTTCGCCGATGGTGTACGAATCGCCGAGCGCGAGCATGCGCCGCGGCGGGCTGCCCATGCCGGGCGCGCTCACGCGGACGTCGCGCGCGCACGCGCGCGCCGCACGCAGCGCGCGTGGCCCGGGCGGCGCGGGTGGCCGCGACGCGTCACTCCGCCCCCGCCCCCATCGCCTCCAGGCGCTCGGCCGTGTCGGCGGCCGTGAGGGCCTCCGTCAGCGCGTCGAGGTCGCCCTCCATCACCTGCGCGAGGTTGTGGGTGGTGAAGTTGATGCGGTGGTCGGTGACGCGGCTCTGGGGAAAATTGTAGGTGCGGATCTTGGCGCCGCGATCGCCGGTCGAGACCTGCGAGCGCCGCTGCGCCGCACGCTTGGCCTGCTGCTCCTGCAGCTTCAGGTCGTAGAGCCGCGCACGCAGCACCTTGATCGCCTTCGCGCGGTTCTTGATCTGCGAGCGCTCGTCCTGGCACGTCACCACGAGCCCGGTGGGCAGATGCGTGATGCGCACCGCGGAGTCGGTGGTGTTGACGCCCTGTCCGCCCGGCCCGCCGGCGCGGTACACGTCCACGCGCAGGTCCTTTTCCTGCACGTCCACGTCCACGTCCTCGACCTCGGGCAGCACGGCGACGGTGGCGGCGGAGGTGTGGATGCGGCCCGAGGCCTCGGTGGCCGGCACGCGCTGCACGCGGTGCACGCCGCTCTCGAACTTCATCTCCCGGTACACGCCCTCGCCCTCGAGCTGGAAGATGATCTCCTTCACGCCGCCGACCTCGGACGCGCTCGTGGACAGCACCTCCTGCCGCCATCCGCGGCGCTCGGCGTGCTTGGAGTACATGCGGTACAGATCGCCCGCGAACAGCGAGGCCTCGTCGCCGCCGGTGCCGGCTCGGATCTCCACGATCACGTTCTTGTCGTCGTCGGGGTCGCGCGGCAGCAGCAGCTTCTGCAGCTCGGCCTCGACCGCGGCGAACTGCTCGCGCAGGGCCGGCAGCTCGGCGCGCGCGAACTCCGCCAGCTCGGCATCGCCCGAGCCCGCCGCCTGCTCGTCGTCGGCGATGGTGGCCGCGAGCCGGCGCTGCCTCGCGAGCGTGTCGATCGTGGGCTCGAGCTGGGCGCGCTCCTTCGACAGCTCGCGCAGCCGCCGCAGGTCGGACACCACCCCGGGCGTGCCCAGCAGCGTGTTGACCTCGGCCCAGCGCGCCTCGACGCGCGCCAGCGCATCGCGCATGCGGTCGTCCATCAGCGGGCCTCCGCGCGCCGCATGGCTCGCGCGCGGACGCGGCGCGGCGCGGGAGCCGCGCTCACTGGATGAACGCCACCTCGGCGCGCACCGGCACCGTGGCGCGCTCCAGCGCGACCACGGTCTCGTCGCCGCGCACGCGCTCGAGCGCGGCGATCGCCACGGCGCACATGGCGAGATCCGGCTCGCGCGTGGTCAGCCGCTGGAACTGCATCCCCGGCCACACCAGCGCGCGCACCACCGGCCGGTCGGCGTAGCGACCGGACAGCCGGATGAACTCGAACGCCACGCCGGCGATCAGCGGCATGCATGCGATGCGCAGCAGGTGGTCGCCGATGCCGTGCGGGCGGCCGATCAGCGTGAACACGACGATGCTGACCACCACCACCAGGAACAGGAACGACGTGCCGCAGCGCGGGTGCAGGCGCGAGAAGCTCTGCACGCTCTCGGGCGTGAGCGGCGCGCGCGCCTCGAGCGCGTGGATCGCCTTGTGCTCGGCGCCGTGATAGCCGAGCACCCGCCGCATCTCCTTCCACTGGCTGATGAGCAGCAGGTAGCCGACGAACGCGAGCAGCCGGAACAGCCCGTCCACGAGCCCGAACGCCAGCCGGCCCGTGATGCCGAGCCACGCCGTGAGCCGCGCCGGCAGCACCACGAACAGCGCCAGCCCGAGCGCCAGCGACACCACCACCGTCAGCAGCTGCCCGCCGCTCTCGGCCGCCGACTTCGCGCCCGAGGGTTTCGGCTGTCCGTCGTGCGACGCCTCGTCGGCGGAGAAGCCGAGCGCGGTCATGCCGAGGTAGAGCGTCTCGAACAGCGAGATCGCGCCGCGCACGACCGGCCAGCCGAGCGGCTTCACGCGCTGCGTGATCGAGCGGAACGGCCGCTCGAGGAACGCCAGCGTGCCGTCCGGACGGCGCACGGACACCGCCATGCACGAGGGCGAACGCATCATCACGCCCTCGATCACGGCCTGGCCACCGACGGGAAGGAACGGCACGCGATCTCCGGATGAAAACGGCTCCCGGGCACGCGCGTACCGCGCGGGCGGGAGCCGGTGACGGGCCGCTAGGAGTTCTTCGACTCGGACTCGGCGGGCTCGGCCGGTTCGGTCGCGGGCTCCGACTTGCCGGCGTAGCGCCTGCGGAAGCGCTCGACGCGCCCCGCCTTGTCCACCAGTTTCTGCTTGCCGGTGAAGAACGGGTGGCAATTGGAGCAGATGTCGAGGTGCACCTTGCCGTCCGCGGTGGTCGGCTCGATCGTGGTGCGCGTGGTCCACTCGCTGCCGCACCCGTAGCACTTGAACGTGCGCTCCCGGTAGACCGGGTGAATCCCTGCCTTCATGACAACCTCCGTACAACGTCCATCGCGCGGCGTTCCCGGGAACGTGGCTGCCCCGATGGCTCCCGGCGCTCCGCGCGGGTCAAGAGCGACCGGGGAGTATACGGGGCGAAGCGGGCGGCGTCCACCGGGCGAGGTGATGCGGCCATCACCGCACCACGACGAATCGGCGCGTCGCCTGCCGCCCGGCGGCCTCGAGGCGCACGAAGTAGAGCCCGGCCGGGGCGTGGCCGCGGCCATCCACGCCCGCCCAGGTGATGTCGTGCGCGCCCGGCGCCGCGAGCTGCTCGATCTCCGCGCCGAGCCGCCGGCCCAGCACGTCGTACACGCCGATGCGCACGCGCGCCGCGGACGCCAGCGCGTAGCGCACGTGCAGCGCGCCGTGGGTCGGGTTCGGGCCGATCTCGAGCGCGATATCGGACGATGCCGCGGGCGCCGGCCCGGGCGCAGCGACGCCCGACACCGGAATCAACCGCGCCAGGTGCGCCTGCGGCAGCCCGGCCACGGCGGTGAACGATCCCCCCGCCCACACCACGTTGCCGACCGTCACCAGCGCGTTCACGGTGTTGTTGGGCTCGGGCGGCCAGTTGGTGACCGAGTTCGACAGTGTCAGC
>DASSIN010000184.1:0-17419 GCA_035691845.1 Candidatus Eiseniibacteriota bacterium
GACGGCGCGCGCCGCCGCCGGCGCGGCTGCAGGCGGTTCCGGCGCGCGCTCGCGCGCGTGACCCGTTGGCGCGATCGGCTCGAGCCAGCGCCGCGCGAGCCGCACCGCCTCGGCCGGGTCGAACCGCCCGACCACGCTCACGGTCGCGCGCTCGGGGCCGAAATGGGCGCGCTGCCACGCCTGGCAGTCGGCGAGCGTGATGCGATCGAGGTCGCCGGGCAGGCCGGTGACCGGGCGGCCGTAGGGACGATCGCGCCACGCGGTGGCGTACAGCCGCTCGAGCGCGAGCGTCACCGGGTTCTGCTGCGCGCGCCGCCCGTCGGCGATCGCGCGCTTCTCGGCCGCCAGGTTCGCATCGGTGAGCGCGAGCGCCGCGATGCGATCCGCCTCCAGCTCGAACGCCAGCCCGAGCGCGGCGGGCGGCAGGGTCTGCCAGCGGCAGGTGTAGTCGGCGGTGGTGCGCGCGTTGGCGGTGCCGCCCTCGGCCAGCACGCGGCGCACGTGGTCGCCGTCCGGCACGTGGGCCGAGCCGCGGAACAGCATGCGCTCGAACAGGTGCGTGATGCCGCTCTGCCCGGCGGGCTCGGCCGCGCTGCCGGTCGGATACCACACCGCCACGTCCACCGCCTGGGCGCTGGAGTCGGGCGCGAGCAGCAGCTGGAGCCCGTTGCGCAGCGTGACCACGCGCGGGGGCGCGAGCGTCTGGGCGGCCGCGGGATGCGGACACGCGAGCGCGAGCGCGAGCGCGGCGGGCGCGCAGCACAGCAGACGTCTCATGGGAGGCGGGATCCTTCAGGCATGGCGATCGGGAGCGTGCGGACGGCGGGAGAGCTTACCTCACGAGCACGACGCGCGCGGTCGCGTGGCGGCCGCCGGCATCGAGGCGCACGAAGTAGACGCCGGGGTGGGCGCGGCCGGCGCCGGTCGAGCCGTCCCAGCGCACGATGCCGTCGCTGCCGGGCGCCAGCGTGCGCACGGTGCGGCCCTGCAGGTCGAGCACCCGCACGCGCGCGGTGGCGGCCTCGCCCGGCGCCAGGCGCAGCCGCACCTCCGTGCTGAACGGATTGGGCCCCAGCAGCTCGAATCCGAACGGGCCGAGGCCGCCCGGCACGTTGACGGTGTCCGACTGCAGCGCCTTCAGCCCGCTCGGAACCCCGAACCCGATCAGCGTGTCGGGATTGCCGGCGCGCGAGGCGCTGTTGCGCAGCGCGAAGATCAGCTGCTGCGGCGTCCACGCCGGACGCGCCTGCATCAGGCACGCGCACAACCCGGCCAGCAGCGGCGCCGAGAACGACGTGCCGGACGCGGTCGTGTACGCCTGCGTGCCCGCCCACGCGGCCACGATCGGCACGTTGAGGCCGCGGGCGGCGAAGTCGGGCTTGGTGCGACCGTCGGGCGTGGGGCCGCGCGACGAGAAGCCGGTCACGACGCCGTTCGTGTCCACCGCGGCCGCGGCGATCAGGCTGTCGCCGTTCACGTCCGCCGGAGCCACCATGCCGCGCCAGTAGCCGTTGTCGTTGCCGGCCGAGTTCACCACCAGGATCCCCTTGCTGGCCGCGATCTCGGCGGCGCGGCTCACGATCGTGGTGTGGCCGTCCATGTCGGCGTAGGTGGCGTCGGTGTCGGGATTGTCGAACGTGGTGTAGCCGAGCGAGCTGGTGATGATGTCGGCCCCGGCGCTGTCGGCCCACTCGGCCCCCTCGCCCCAGAACACCATCTCGATCCCCTGCTCGGAGAAGTCGTTCTCGGTGCGCGCCAGCAGGAAGCTGGCGCCGTAGCCCGAGCCCACGTACACGCCCGGCTTGTTGCCGCCGGCGCAGCCGAGCGTGGCGCTGCCGTGCGTGTAGACGAACGCGGTGGTCTGCGTGGTGTCGGTCACGTTGGCGTCGCCGTCCACGAAGTCACGCGTGCCGAGCACGGTGATGGTCTTCAGCGCGTCGTGGGTGCGGTAGCGATTGAAGCCGTCGTCCAGCACCGCCACGCGCACGCCGGTGCCGATGTAGCCGGAATCGTGAACGGCCGGGACGTCGAGCTGCTTCAAGGGCCCGATCGTCTGCCCGTAGCCGACGGAGGCGGCCTGCTCGAGCCGGGCTTCGCCCGCGCGCGGGGCGGGCGGCGCGGGCGCCGGCGCCGCCGGATCGCGGCTCAACCGCACGTGCGGCACGTGCTCCACCGCGGCCACGAACGCCAGCCGCGTGAGCTCGGCGAGCCGCGCGCCCGGCACGCGCACCACGGCCGCGTTCAGCCAGCGCGAGGCCCCGGCCGGCGCGAACCCGCGCGCGCGCAGCGCCTCGACGTATGGCGCGTGCACGGGCAGGTCGAGGTAGTCGACGAGCGGCGTCACGTGCGAGCGCAGCCGGCGGGCGCGGGCGTGCGGGTCGAGCGTGGCCTGGGCGGCGGCGAGCCTGGCGGCCAGATCGGCCGGGCCCGCCTCGCCCTTGTCCGCGAACCGCACCATCACCGCGACCGTGTCGGGCGAGCCCGACAGCGCGCTCGACCACAGCCTGGGATCGAGCCGCGTGAGGTCTGGGGGCGCGGGCGGGATCGTGGCCGCGCGCGCGCCGGTCGCGACCGCGAGCGCGAGGGCCACGGCCGCCGCCAGGCGAGGCACGCGCGTCATCGCGCCGCTCCGGCCGCCACCGATACGGCGGCTTCGATCGCACCCACCTCGAGCCCGGCGTGGTTGGTCACCACCGGCCGCGCGAACGTCTCGAGCGCCGTCCGCTCGGCCGCGCGCAGCAGCCCGAGCGCTTCGAGCGCCGCCACCGTGGCGGGGCCCACCCCGCGCGCGGCGCCGTCCTCGCACTTGATCGCGAGCCCGAGCGCATTCGCGGGCACGCCCACGCACTCGAGTCCCTCGGCCCCGCCCTTGGCCACGAGCCGGCCCGGTGTGGCCTCCATCAGCGCGGTGCTGAACCGGCCCGCACCGCCGGTGGCGGCCGGGAACCGCATCATCGCTTCGCGGATGCGCGCCAGCGCGCGCTCGCGCGCATCGCCGGCCGGCCGCGCGGCGGCGAGCCGCGCGTAGGCGCGCGCCATGCCCGACAGCGGCAGCCCGAACACCGGGACGCTGCAGCCGTCCACCGCCAGCAGCAGCGAGGCCGGATCGCGGCCCGTGACCTCGCCCATCGTGCGGCGGATGAGCTGCTGCAGCGGATGCGATGGCGAGGTGTAGCCCGCCACGGGCCAGCCCTCGGCCACGCACATCGCCAGCATGCCCGCATGCTTGCCGGAGCAGTTGTTGTAGAGCGGCGAGCGCAGACTCGGGTTGGCACGCAGCTCGGCCAGGCTCGAAGGATCGAGCGGCTCGTGGAACCCGCACCGCAACGCGTCGGCCGGCTGGCCGATGCGCTCGAGGATGCCGCGCACCAACTCCAGGTGACGCGCGCTGCCGGTGTGCGAGGCGCTCATCACCGCCACCGCCTCGTCGTCGAAGCCGAAGCGCTCGGCGTGGCCGCGCTCGACGAACGGCAGCAGCTGGAACGGCTTGGCGGCCGAGCGGAAGGTGGTGACCACGTCGGGGCTGTCGGTGGCGGCTTCCAGGGCCCCGTCGGGCGTGACGGCGGCGAGCTGGAAGCGATGCCAGGATTCGACGATCGGGCCGCGCACCACGCGGACGAGGATGCTCAAGCGGGTCATGGGCCCCTCAAGCATACCGCATCCGGGCCGGCCGTCAGCGGATCACGATGAAGCGGTTCTGGAACTCCAGGTGGGGGGCGGTCACCCGGTACATGTAGATCCCGGATGCCACGTCCTGGCCGCGGCCGTTCTTCAGGTCCCAGCGCTCGAAGTCGCGCACGGTGTCGGCGTGGTGCAGCTCGCGCACCAGCCCGCCGGACAGCGTGTAGATCTGGATCTCGGCGACCGAGGGCAGGTGGATGAAGTGGATTTCGTGTCCGCCCGGCAGGTCCCAGGCCTCGGTGGCGCGGTAGGGGTTCGGCACCACCGCCACGCTCTCCAGGTTCGTGCTCGGACCCGACGTGGGCTCCACCGCCGCCGAGGTCACGTTGTAGGCCTTGTTGTTGAGGTTCGGGCACGTCGAGCGGTCGCCGGGCGCGCCGCACGGCCCCAGCCCGAGCTGGTTGGTGGAGTCCGGCACGAACAGGTCGATGTCGTTGTTGTCGGTGGTGTTCAGCGCCTCGTAGGTGACCGAGTACCACAGCCGGAAGCCGTCGTGCGGGCCGGGCGGCGCGACCAGCTTGAACACCGAGTCGCCGATCGAGACGCAGCGCCCGAACTGGTCCACCCGGCGGCACACCTTCTCGAACCGGCCGGTGGAGTCGGGATCCACGAACGTGATGATGCTGTCGTTCACCACCCCGCCATTGCACATGTACTGCCGGGTGGCGGAGTCCACGCGCGAGTAGTGCCACAGCGCCTCGTCGCCGGCGTTCACCGAGAACCGGCGGATCAGCACCGCGCGGGTCGTGTCGGGCGCGCCCTCCATCCGGTACACGCGATAGCCGCCGAAATCCGGGCGCAGCTCGGCCCCACGATCACGCAGGAACCGCACCGTGATCGTGCGCGGCTGCTGGCGGATGCTGTCGGGTCGAACGCCGAGGCTGCCCACGCACAGGCGCGGGAAGAACGTCGTGCTGTCCTGGAACGCGCCCGGATACGCCCACACGTGCAGGCGGGGAAAGGCGTAGCCCGACCCCGACTGCGCCGCGGCGGCGCCGGCCCATCCGGTCACCGCCAGCGCCGCGACGATGCTGCACACGATCATCCCACCACGCTTCATGCGTTTCGCTCCGAGTGGGGGCCGACTAACGGCGGCGGAAGAGGTCCGTCCACGGCCGCGCCGCCGGGGACCGCGCGGGCGCGCGCGCGGGCGCTCGAACGATGCGCGTCCCCGCCGGTTGCGCCAGCGCCGGAGCCACCGTGGCGCGCGGCACCATCTGGGGCGAATAGTGGCTCACGTGCCACATCTGATCCAGCACCACGTCCACCAGCGACTGGAGCTGCGGGAACTGGTACTTCCAGATGTCGAAGCCCTGGAAGATCACGGGGTTCGGGAAGTCCGCCCCGCGGTACACGGTGAGGATCGGGTTGGTCTGGTAGCTCTGATCCGCCGCCCAGTTGTTGAAGTACGGGAACGTCGGGTTCCACGCCACGTACAGCGTGTCCATGACGTTGTAGGTGCTGTCGTGGGGCGCACCGTTCGGCCCCAGCACCGACACCGTCTGCTGGATGATGTTCGGCTGCGCCAGGTACTCGACGTAGACGTTGTTGCTGTAGAAGTCGCTGAACGTGCGATACGGGTAGATCGGATCGGTGTCCGGCGTCTTGAACAGGAACTGCGCCGGCAGCTCCTGGTATTCGGGGTGCGTCGAGCGCAGCGGAATGCCGGGATAGCTGTTGCCGTTGAACAGGACGTCGTCACCCTGATCCACGCGGGCGATCTGGGTCGGAATCTGCACGTCGCGGAACTCCGACGTCCAGTGACTGACGTCGTACATGAACCGCCCGGGCACGAGATCGGGCTTGGTGCCGTCGCTGCGGAACACCTTCACCCCCTGGTCGTTGGTGCGGTTGTTCCATTCCGCCATCGACGCGTACCCGTCGCCACCGCCGCACAGCCACAGATACCCGCCCTGCGACACCCAGCTCGCCAGCGTGTTCTGCTTGTTGGGCGACGACATGTAGCGCAGCGTCGTCTCCGGGAATCGCACGCCGGTCGGCCCCTCGCCGATCTCGTCGGGCGCGTACTGCGAGGCGGTGCCGTCCACGAACCAGATCAGGAACCTGTAGTGGCTCAACAGGCTCAACGGCACGGTCGGGTTCTCCTTGCCGTTGCGCGTGCCGAGCGTGTCGAAGTTGAAGCCGCTGAACAGGCCGGGCCGGCTCACGGTGCCGTTCGGCGTCATGCGCCAGCGCACCCCGCCACGCGCGAACAGGAACGTGTCCAGCTCCGCCGCGTCCGGCCATGCCCCGGTCGGCACCTGCAGCGAATCGGGATGCCCGCGCAACGTCTGATCGGTGTTCAGCCGCGTGTCGTTGACGATCAGCACCTTGCCGAGGCCGTCGTGACCGAGCGAGTCGAACTTCGCCGGGATGACGCGGAAGTGAATGATGCCGAGGCTCACGAACCCGTTCACGTCGCGCGCCTCGATGTAGAAGTTGTGCGACTCGAAATCCTGGCCCGCAGGCGGAATGCCCTTGAACCCGTGGATCTTGCCCTGCGCGTCGAACGTGCCGAGCTGGGCGCTGATGCTGGTGCCGTCCCACTGCGACCAGTGCACGAGATCGGTGCGCTCGCTCGACCGTGCCGTCTCGTCGTCCACGTCGTCGATGTCCATCGTCCAGCGGTAGGCCTCGACGTCGCCGCCGTTCTCGTCCGGCGGGAACGCGATCCAGTTGATGGTGAGCGGCAGGTCGTGGAGCGGGTCGGCCGCGGGCACGTCGAGCGGCACGACGCGCGACGGATCGAGCGTGAAGCCGCCGCTCGGGTACGTGAACGAGAAGAAGCTGTTGAACATCGTGATCACCGGGCCGAGCTGGCCTGCGAATCCCACCTGCAGGCGCAGCATGTTGGTGTCGAGCGAGAAGATCGGCGAATACGCACCAGCCTCGTCGATGGCGATCACCACGAACAGGTATCGGCTGTCCGGCGTCAGGTTCGTGTACTTGCGGAACGTGGTGTCGGCGGTGGACGAATCCCAGCCCGCGAACGTCGGCGCGTACGCGATCCGCAGCGAATCGGGGTGCGTGATCCACGTGTCGATACGCGGGTCCTCGCCGTACTTGAACAGTCTGAACTTGTACTTCACCGGCTTCTGCGTGAACACGCCGTCCGGATCGTGGCCTTCCCAGCTGATGGTGACGGTGGGCGTGACGCGCGCCTCGAGCAGACTCGAAGGCCGCGGCCGCAGGATCGCGACGGTCGGCGCCACGGTGTACGAGAAGAACGCGCGCGACACCACCGCCGAGTGCACGCCCTGATTGTCCACGGCGCGCAGCACGAACACGTGGAAGTCCTGGCCCTCGGGGATCGGCGTGTTCAGCGACTCCGGCCTGGTGGCGCGGAAGAAGATGGTCTGCTCGTTCTTGGTGGTGCGCACCCACGCCGTGTCGCGATCGGTGGGATCGATGGCGTAGTCGTAGTGGTCGACGCGCCCATCGGGATCGAAGCCGATCCAGTTGAGCTTGTACGAGTAGAAGTACGCCTGGGTGGTGTCCACCGGGGCGTTGGTGAGCCGCACGCTGGGGGGAATGTCCGCCACCGCGATCGGGTTCTTCTTCTTGCTGCAGCCGGCCAGGGTCATCCCGGACAGTGCCGCCGTCGCCAGCAGCAGCAGCGTGGCGAGTCGCGAGTGATTCATCGGTTGCTCCTGAACGGTGATCCCGTCCCCGGTCGGGTGGACGTGCTCTCCGAAACACCCTCCGGCGTGAAGCAGCCGGCGGCGGGGCGCGTGTAGGTGAAATGGACGGTGTAGGGCACACAGCGGCCGGATCCCGGATTGTCGGCGCACTGCACGCAGTCGCACAGCGTCTGCACCATCGTCACGGTGCCGGACGCCACGTTGGGCGGCGCGTTGATGATGAAGCTGGTGGACGAGAAGCTGTAGGTGGCGACGTCGACGTGCCAGGTGGTGTCGGGGCCCGCCAGGGTCGGCGCCCGGAAATCGAGCGACAGGCTCAAGATCATCCCCTGCGTGGGCCCGCCCGGACCCGGGTTCAGCGACTTGTTGAGCGGATCGCTGTCGTACGCGGGCAGGTTCATGTTCCACGCGCAGGTCGTGAACGCGTCCGGCGACAGGTGCGAGACGGCGTTGTCCGGCCGCGGCTTCATGCCGGCCGCGGAATTGAACACCGGCGCCTTGTTCACGTAGAACGTCAGGATCTTCGGCCGCAGCGTGATCTCTGCGGGCGTGCCGACGTTGTTGTCCACGTCGTCGGCCACCTTGAGCGGATCGGCCACGGACTTGTCGCGCCCGCCGTCGGCGTCCTCGGCCTGCACCAGCGCGTAGGCCTTGCCCGAGAAGTTCATCACCCAGTAGCCCGCGAGCCGCGGCGCCCGGAACACCGACGCCGGCTCGTAGATGGGATACAGCCCGCTCTGCGGTGGCGAGGTGGGCGAACCCGCGGGATCGGTGCGCACGATCACGATCGCGCGGAACCCGATCGGCGAGCCGATGCGGCCGGTGGCGGTGAGCACGGCACCGAGCGGGTTCGGCAGGCTCGGGTCCAGCGGGTCGGTGCGCACCTTGTACGGCGAATCCTTGTCGTAGCCGCCGTTCCACAGCGCCACCCACGAGTTCATGTGCACGGTGTCGCCCTCGCTGCGCACCCACACGCGATCCTTCCAGATCTCGAGGAACGTCTTGCGCACGGGGCGCTGCGGCGGCCGGTAGGTGACCGAATCGCTCGACATCCACGTGCCGGGGATGCCCGGCCAGCCGGCGTAGTTCGCGACCTGCACCGCCTTGCCGTCGTGCCAGCTCGTGATCACGGGATCGGAGTAGGGGATGAACGACGGCAGCGATGGATCCGGTCCCGACCACCACGTGTCGGGGCTGTAGTTCATGACGAACCGTCGCGTGGTGAGGCCGGCGCCGCCGGCCTGATCGATGGCCTGCAGCGTGAACACCTTGGTGCCGGGGGCGATCGGCCCGTTCAGACGGTGCGTGACGGGGTCGGGCACGCCGGAGTTGTACGTGACCGCGTGCACCGAGGAGTCCACGCTCACGAACGACGGCTCGTCGAGCTTGTAGTTGTAGCCGAGCACGTTGGACCCGGCGATCCGCAGGCTCGAGATCCAGTGGAAATTGAGCACGCTGCGCGCGGGGATCGTGTCGGTGGGCGGATAGGTGCGCGCCGGCGGCGGCAGGGTGTCGTTGATCGGAACGGTGATCACCTCGGGCGTGATGGTCCCGTTCAGATCCGTGTGGAAGATGGTGTCGGTGCCGGTCGCCAGCGTGACCACCGGCTGCGGCGGATAGTTGTCGAGCGAGATGAACGTGAAGTGCGCGGGCGTGGGATCGGCCTTGCCCTTGTCGTCCACTGCGTAGATGTAGAACGCGTGCAGCCGATCGCGCACGTTCTGCGCCACGTCGAAGATGAAGAAGCTGTCGGTCTTGGTGGTGAAGTGATAGTCCTGCGGCTTGGGACCGGGCAGCGGCGGAAAGTCGCCGCCGATCGGCGCCACCGTGGTCTCGGTCACCGCCCAGTAGAAGCCCGCCACCGCGCCGTCCTTGTCCGCGCCGGCCCAGTAGAGATGGAAGCGGACGGGGATGGTGTGGTCGGCGATGTTGATGGGCGGGAACTGCGGGCGACCGTCCGGACCGCGAATCGTGAGCGTGTCGAACGGGGCGGCGGTGATCCAGGTCTCCGGAGCCTGGTTCCTGTCGATGTTGGGCGTCAGCGCCTTCCGGCAACCGGACCCGATGAAAATGATGGCCAAAAGGCAAAGAACAGCCCGAACACCCAAGCGCATTCGCGCCCTCCAGAACGCCCAGTCTTGTCAGAGGGAAGTAATGGCAGGCTAACAAGGTAGTCCAGCGACCGTCAAGCCCATTTCCGGCCGTTTTCAAGCGAATTGGGCCGTTTCCGCGCCCGGAACGGGTTGCCGGCCAACGCCCGCGCCGGGCGCAGGGGGGTTTGGCGCCAGGGGCGGCGGCCGCTTGAAACGCGAAGACGGGCGGGGATCGCTCCCCGCCCGTCTCGTTGCCACCTTCGGGCCCTCCCTTGCGGGAGGGCCTTCGGGCTTACTTCAGGACCGTCAGCTTCTTCGAGTCCACGAAGCGGCTGTTCACGTACTTCACCTGCGTGAAGTACACGCCACGCGAAACCTGCACGCCCGCGTCGTTCGTGCCATCCCAGGTCAGCTTGTACTGGCCCGGAGTGAACACGCGATCCGCGAGGTTGCGCACGTGACGACCAGAGACGTCGTAGACGTCGATCTGCACGTGGTCAGCCTTCGTGATGCCGAAGTTGACCAGCGCCTGGCCGCTACGCAGCGGGTTGTTCGCGAGGTTCATGTAGTTCAGCACCTGACGCGTCGGCATGTTCGGCACGTCCACCGTCGGGGTGCCCCAGTTGGAGCACTGACCGGCGAAGACGTTCGCCAGCACGTCGAGGAAGTACACGATGCGTCCGAACGAATTCTCGTCGAAGCGGCTGTGGAGATGCTCGATGTCCCAGCCGTCCACCAGCGAGATCCACGGACGCGTGCCGCTGCTGGGAGCCCACACGCCCGAGACGTACGGGCCGTTGGCGCCCACGTTCTGATAGAACGAAGCCTCCGCCGCACCACTCACCGCGTGGTTGACAGCCAGCAGGTCGTTCGACCAGAGGCAGGTGTTCTGGACGCCCATGATGTCGCCAGGCCGCGCGCCGGTGACGACGCTGGTCGGGATGACATCCGCAACGCTGTTCAGGTTCGCAGACACCGACTGGTACGAACCATCGCGCAGCGTGGTCGCCAGGTACGTGTTCAGCAGGGTGTTGTGCGTCGGGTTGACACCACCGGTGGCCGCTTCGGACTGGGCAAAGCCGTCGCCCATCGCCCACACGCCACGCGGTCCCGGGCTGCCCGAGGTGTTCGCCATGAAGTCCTCGAGCAGGGTCACGTCATCCTGCGAACGGTTCACGAACGGACCGAGGTTTCCGGAGTTGAGGTCGCCCGTCACGATCAGGATCTGACGGTAGTACGTCCTCAGCATTTCCGGCGTCGGCCCGAGCTTCGCATCCTTACCGGTGAGATAACCCGCGCCCTGGACGGACAGGCGCGAGCCGAAGGATCCGCCGCTCGTGGTGAGCGACTCGGACGCCTTCACACCGTACATGTCGAACGCGGTACCGGCCTGGCCACCATGCGCCCACACCGCGATCGTCGGATCGCCGCCAACCTGCAGGTTGGAGTAATCCATCGTGTTGGCGTGAGCTCCACCGTTGTTGTAGGCGGAGCTGGCGTGCCAGCCGTTGTGCGCGCCGAACTTGGCCGTACGGGTCAGACCCACGGAGTCCGCGACGCCCATGAACGCGCGCTCGTTGCCGCGGCGGTCATTGTTGTCGACGAACAGCATGCAGGCGCCACCGAGACCGCCGTACTGCGTGAATTTCCACGCATCGGGCAGCACCGAGAACTCCTGCCACCGGTGACCGTCGGTCGAACCTTCGGAACCCTGCGGAGAGATCAGCTGCGTGTCGGGGCAGGCCACGAACGTGGCGGGATCCGACAGCAGCGACTTGCGGAAGAAGTACTCAACGTGCGAACCGGGCGTGAGCTGACCGTCCGGGATGATCTTCGTGAAGCTCTTGGTCTGGCTGGTGCCATCCCAGCCCGTACGCGAAGACGGCACGGTGGTCACCCACGTCGGCGGGAACGTTCCCGTGCCGCAGGTGATGTTGGTGCTGTTGGTCGCGCCGGCGGTGTCGATCAGGAAGCAGCGGTTCTTGAGGATGCCGTAGTTGCTCAGCCTCGAGACCGCCTCGGCGTCGTCGCTGCCGTCGTACAGCTCGGTCGCCCACGTCCCCGCGGTGTTCGGAACGCCGATACCACGCGCCTGGGTGGGGAACAGCAGGCTGCCGACGGAGTCACAACGCGCCGAGTTCCAGGTGTTGACGTCCCAACCGCCCACCGCGGTGCCGTGGTGGTTGGTCGACCCGAACACGCCGTTGTTGTTGATGTACGTGCCCCAGAAGTCCGTGGCCGTGTGACCCGCCGGGTTCGAAGGCACGCTGCGGAGACCGCTGGACTTGTTGCCAACCGTCACGTAGTTGCCTGCGCCGGGGTAGATGCGGAACACCAGGTCCACCCGCACGCCCGCGCCGGTCGCGGTGACGGCCGACGAGTCACCCGGAATGTCCGGACGCAGCTGGTCGCCGGTGTTCGCGGCGTTGTTGATACCGGTCTGCAGGATCGCAGCGGTGGTATCGAACGCCGAGGTGCCGGGCAGGCCAGGCGTCGCGTTCTTCGGGAACGCGTCGTTGTAGAAGTCCCAGATCTGGCCGCTGATGCTGCCCAGAGCCTGGGAGCTGTTGGAAGCCAGCGTGCCGTGCAGGTCCACGAACGCCAGCGCGATGTTGTCGAAGTACGACCCACCCGTGGGCGAGCAACCCAGCGACACCGCGAAGCGGAAGCACTGCTGGTTCTTGCCCATGAAGATGCGGATCGAATCCGGGATCCCCGACGCGTTCGAGGTGGCAACGAGGCCCACGCCGAACAACGGCTCGAAGTCGATGAAGCACTGCGGATCCGGATTGAAGATCTGGAACGGAGGCGTACGAATCTCGCCCCAGCTCTGCTGCGGGTGGTTGATCTGGTTCGCCGGATACGACTGCGCGCAATAGACCCACGCGTTGCCGGTGAAGAACAGGTTGTAGATGCCGGCGTACAGGTCGTACCAGACGTAGTAGTCGTCGGTGGGAACGATGTCGTCGTTGTCCAGACCGACGCCGTTGATGCCCGCACCGATCGTGTTGTTGCTGCCGCCGGCGGTCACGAGGTTGATGGTCGGCGAGATGAACCCGTCCAGGCGCTCCTGCTCGGCGCTGTTCAACGAGCCGCCGGCCGCCTCGCCCTTGTCGTGGTCACCCGACGAAATCACCACGCCGTCGATGTTGCACTGACGGGCCGGCGAATCGAACGGACCGCACAGCTCGTTGTAGACGAGCGGCGCGTAGAAGTTGCCACCGCCGATGTCGGCGCCGGCAATCGGGTGGGTGTGGTGGAAGATGCCCGGCGGCTTGCCGGTGGACTTCCACGAACCCAGCGCGTAGCCCTGACCGATGGCCGGTCCGGGCAGACTCGAGTTCGGACCTTCGATGGCGTTGTTGATCTCGGACGGCGAGTCGAACGGGCTCGAGATCGCCGAAGCGCCGCCCGTGATGCTCACGTCGTCCACCATCGCCGCGCCCGCCGTACCGGACGAGTAGGCGGTGCCTTCGTCCGAGAACGACGAGTTGGTCTTGACCCGGAACACGACGCGGATGACGCCACCCGGGACGCCGCTGCCGCCTTCGGCCGCGTTGGCCGAATTCAGCATCGGCTGGATGACGGCGTTGTTCAGCGTCACGGACGCGGTGGCGTTGTTGTTGCCGGCCACCGTCAGGATCTCGCTGTAGGGCGAGTTGATGTCGATGACTTCCGAGAACCAGCGGCGCTTCAGGTCGAAGATCGGAGCCGCCGGCAGCCCGTCCGCGTGCTTCGTCGCGGTCGGGTTCGACGGAACGCCGACGTACACCATGAACGAGTCGACCGGAGCGTTCGCGCCGGCGTCCGTGCTGGAGATGAAGTTTCCAGTCGTGACGGCCGTCGGGTCCTTGTCGAACCAGCCCACGCGGGTGGCGGCGTTCAGATCCGCGCCGGTGGACATGGACGTCGCATACTTGAACGACACCGTGATCGAGGCGCCGTCCGCCACGCGCACGTCGCGGTACAGCAGCTGGTCCCACTGGCTGCCGTAGCCCGGGTAGTTCTTGCTGGTGCCCGTGCCGCCGCCATTGACCAGGTTGTACTGGGCCACGTCGGCGTTGAACGGATTGCCCGTCTGGGGGTCGGTGTAGTTGTTGTCAGCGTGGGCGCGCAGACCGCACCACACGGAGCCGGCGCCGTTCAGCGGGGCCCACGTGGGGCTCGCCGACAGGTTCGGTCCGGGAACGGTGCTGCCGCCGTCCACGTGCCATACGCCGATCACACCGAACGTCCGGTTCTGATGGCGCGAGTTGAGCACGTAGTTCACCTGGTTGCCGTAATCGATACCCCACCAGGGACGGCTCTTGTCCGGGAGCGTGAGGCCGCCCGTGATGTTGTAGTTGCGGCGGATCGGC
The DNA here is from genome assembly GCA_035691845.1 of Candidatus Eiseniibacteriota bacterium. Classification (GTDB taxonomy): domain Bacteria; phylum Eisenbacteria; class RBG-16-71-46; order RBG-16-71-46; family RBG-16-71-46; genus DASSIN01. The sequence goes on from DASSIN010000184.1 coordinate 13,774, forward strand.
CACCAGCCCTGGAGCGAATCATTCTCGCCCGCGCCGAAGTGATCCCAATCCCAGACGCCGTCTGCGCTCACGCTGGGCTGATAAGGACCAGTGCCAAGGGCCCACGGATTCGTGAGCGAGTTGAAGGCGCTGGGCTTGTGCCCGACGTAAGTCGTGTCGACGCCCGGAGCCGCCGAGGATCCGAGACGCGAGACGCGCGAGAGCCGCTCCTTGATCGACTTGGCGTTGACGAGCTTGTAGCCCGAGTTGTCCTCGGTCTGCCCGAACGCCACGTTCGTCAGGAAAGCGGCCGCTCCGATGAGGAGCAGCGCGACGAACGACTTTCTCATGTGACTACCTCCATCGTCGCAATGCATGGGCAATGCGAAGTCTTCCAAAACGGATTGCGAGCGAGGTGTCGCTTGAAACACATCGGCCGGCGGCTCCGCGACAGAATGGCAAGCGGATCCGACGGCTGATAGCCGCAGTATGTGTGTCCGATCCCCCCTTTCCGCTGCCGCCGACAGTCCTTAGGCAGTTCGGACGGACGACGACACTTCTTATGCGCGCGATCTCATCGAGCAGGCGTGGCGCCCGGGGTCGCTGCCAACCTCGGTCAACCCACGCCAACCGCGGAACTTGAGGTGCACCTGGGGGTTTTTCTAAGGGCACCGCCTCCCCAGCGCAGAGAAGGCTAGGTCCTACGACACGGGGATGTCAATCCGTTTTTTTGCTGGGACTTGGCGTTCCCGGGACGATTATCGAACGTCCCGGAAGCTCGCGGCAGCGGGCCCCCAACCGCTCCGCGAAGGCGCGGTCCTGGGTCGCGATCACAACCGGTACCTCGCTGCAGAATCGCAAGATGAGGCCGGCGAGCGCCTCGCGCCGGGCGGGATCGAGGCCGGCCGTTGGCTCGTCGAGCAGCACGAGGCCCGCGGGTGTCAGCAGCGTGGCCGCCGCGGCCAGCCAGCGCTTCTCGCCGCCGGAGAGCGTCCACGTGCGACGGTCCCATGTCTCAGGTGCGAGACCCGCGGCCGACAGCGTGTCATGCGCCTGCGCCTCCGCCCTCCCACGCGGGACGCCGCGCGCGATCGCCCCGTAAACCAGCTCGTCTCCCGCCCGCTCCTCGAAGATCTGCTCTTCCGGGTACTGCGGCGACAGCACGGGCGGCTGTACGGGCGATCCCACCCACCGCACCTCGACCTGCGGGATCGAAACGAGCCCGGCGGCGCAAGACAGCAGCACGCTCTTGCCGGAGCCGTTCGGTCCGAGCAGCGCGGTGACGCCGCGCTCGGCGATCTCGATCTCCAGACTCTCGTCCGTCGCCACGTGCGGCCCGCAGCTGTCGCCGGCCGCGCGGGCCGGCGATACGCGCAGCACCAGTGCGGCGGCAGTTCCTTCCGTCCGGGCGGCGCGCGGGGGCCCGGGCGCGGTGTCACGCCCCAGCGCCAGCGTGTGCGTCGCCGCCTCGTGCCCGCCCACCCACACGATCGCGAGTCCGGCGCGACGGCGCTCCTCCAGCGCCGCGAGCGCCAGCGTGCGCCGGCCGGCGTCCACGTGCGAGAGCGGCTCGTCGGCGACCAGCAGTCGCGGGCGGGCGGCGAGCGCGGCGGCGAGCAGCACGAGCTGTTGCTGGCCCGCCGACAGCAGCCGCGGATCGCGCCAGGCGAGCGCGGCGATGCCGAGCCGCTCGAGCCAGGCGAGCCCATGGGCATCGGCATCGGGGGCCCCGAGATTGCGCGCCGCGAACGCCGCCTCCTCGGCCACCGTCGGCTGCAGCAGCTGATGCGATGGATCCTGCAGCAGCGCGGCGATGCCGGCGCGGCGCGCGGGCGGCTCGTGCGGGCCGATCGCCAGGCCCTCGAACGTCACCCGCCCGGCGCGCGCCGCCAGCAGGCCGGCGAGCGCGAGCGCGAGTGTTGACTTGCCGCTGCCGTTCGGGCCCAGGATCGCCAGGCATTCGCCCGGCGCGAGCGCGAGCGAGATGCCCTGGACCACCGGCGCGCGCGCGCCGGCCGGCGCCACCGAGAGCTCCGAGGCGACGAGCATGCGCGGTCCTGGAACGCGCGGTCAGCGGGCCGGAGCGGCCGGACCCGCGGCCGCGCCGGAGCGCCAGGCGTCCAGCGCCGCCTCGGAGATCTCGCGCAGCGACCGCCCGGTCCGTTCGGCCGCCGAGCGCACCGACTCGAACTCCGGCACCGCGCGCTCGCCGCCGTCCGGCAGCTGCGCCACCTTGAGCGCGATCGCGCCGAACGCGGTCGGCACCTCGAGCGTGCGCCGCGGCAGCTCGTAGCGCTCCTCGGCCCGCACCCGCACCCCGAGCGTGGTGGTGGCGGTCAGCAGCAGCTCGGCCAGCGCCTGCTGGCGCTCGGGCGGCGCCACCACCACGAGCCAGAACCCGGGGCGGCCCTTCTTCATCGTGACGGGCGCGATCATCGCGTCCAGCGCGCCCGCCGCCAGCAGTCGCTGGGGAAGCGTCGCCACGAACTGCGGGTTCTCGTCGTCGATCGCCGTCTCCAGCACCACCACGCGGCCGCGCGGCGCGCCCGCCGCCAGCGCCTCTCCCACCAGCACGCGCAGCACGTTGGCGTGGGACGCGAGGTCCCGCGCGCCGGCGCCGGTGCCCACCGCTTCCAGCCGCATCGCGGGCGCCGCGCCCCAGTCGCGCACCAGCGTCGCCAGCAGCGCGGCGCCGGTCGGGGTCACGAGCTCGAACGGCGTGTCGCCGATCTCGACCGGCGCGCCGCGCAGCAGCAGCGTCGTGGCCGGCGCCGGCACCGGGATCTGGCCGTGTTGCGAATCCACGCGCCCGCGTCCCAGCCGGGGCGGCGCCGCCCACACGCGCTCGACGCCGAGCGCCTCGAGCCCGATCAGCGTGCCGAGCACGTCCACGATCGCGTCGGCCGCGCCCACCTCGTGGAAGTGCACCGTCTCGACCGTCGCGCCGTGCACTTCGGCCTCGGCCTCGGCCAGCCGCCGGAACACCTCGCGCGCGCGGGTCCGCACCGACTCGCTCGCCTCGGCGACGTCGATCATCTGCTCGACATGTCGCAGGTGCCGGTGCGGCTGCCGCGCCTCGTCCACCGCCACCTCGACGCGCACCGCCGCGAACGGCCCGCGGCGCGCCGCGCCGACGCGCACACGAACGCCCTCGAGCGCGAGCCGCGCCGGCAGCGCCTCCACCTCGGCCGCGGGCCACCCGGCGCCCACCAGCGCGCCCAGGCACATGTCACCGCTGATCCCGGAGAACGTGTCGAACCACGCGATCCGCAACGAACGCTCCTCCGCCGGCCGTCGTATATGTCAGCGCCGCGCGCCGGCCGTGTTCACCAGGTGGGCGGCGTAGCCCGCGCCGAAGCCGTTGTCCACGTTCACCACCACGATCCCGGGCGCGCACGCGTTCAGCATCGCCAGCAGCGGCGCCAGCCCGTCGAAGTGGGCACCGTACCCCACGCCCGTCGGCACCGCGATCACCGGCCGGTCCACGAGCCCGCCCACCACGCTCGGCAGCGCGCCCTCGAGCCCGGCCACCACCACCACCACCCGCGCCGCGCGCAGCGCGCGGCGGTGCGCCAGCAGCCGGTGCAGGCCGGCCACGCCCACGTCGGCCACCAGCTCGGCGCGGCTGCCGAGCGTGCGCGCGGTGACGAGCGCCTCTTCGGCCACC
>DASSIN010000185.1:0-7445 GCA_035691845.1 Candidatus Eiseniibacteriota bacterium
GATCCTGGGAGCGCGGACCTCGGGCTTCTCGAGCTCGAAATCGGGCTCGGCGCCGCGCAGCCAGTCCGGCCGCGCGGGTCGCGACGGATCGTCCGGGTGCTGCTCGTTGGGATCGGTGGGCTGTGGTTCGGCCACGGTCGAGCCTCCTCCTGACGGCCCGTTATCGGCAGCGCGCGCGATCCGGTTGAGCGCAATTCCGCCGCCGCGCCGCACGGGCCGTGGCAGGCGTCAGCCGATGCCGTACTTCCGGATCTTGCGGTAAAGCGTGCGCAGCCCGATGCCGAGCATCGCGGCGGCCCGCGTCTTGTCGCCGCCCGTGTGACGCAGCGTGGCCGCGATCAGCAGGTGCTCGGCCTCGTCCATGGTCGCGCCCACGCGGATGTCGAGCCGCCCGCCGTCGTCCTCGCCCCCGCGCAGCGCGGGCGGCAGATCGGACAGATCGAGCGCGCGCTGGCCCTCGGCGAACACCACCATGCCTTCGAGCGCGGCGCGCAGCTCGCGCACGTTGCCGGGCCAGTCGTGGCGCACGAGCCGCTCCAGCGCGCCGCGCGTCATGCCGGTGACGCGCCGGCCGTGATCGCGGCGAGCCTGGCGCAGGAACGCCTCGGCCAGCAGCGGAATGTCCTCGCGCCGCTCGCGCAGCGGCGGCAGCGCGATTCGCACCACCGACAGCCGGTACCACAGATCCTCGCGGAACCGCCCGCCCCGCACGTCGGGCTCGAGGTCGCGCTCGGTGGTGCTCGCGATGCGCACGTCGGCGTGGCGCGTGCGGCCGTCGCCCAGGCGCTCGAACGTGCGCTCCTGGATCACGCGCACCAGCCGGGCCTGCAGCGGCGGCGGCAGCGCGCCCACGTCGTCCAGCACCAGCGTGCCGTGCTCGGCGCGCTCGATCGCGCCCGGATGCCCGGGATCGCCCGCGCCCGCGTCGCGCCCGAACAGCTCCGCCTCGAGCAGCTCGCCCGTCACCGCCGAGCAGCTCACCGTCACGCACGGCGCGGCGTGGCGCGGGGACAGCGCGTGGATCGCGTGCGCGACGTGGGTGCGGCCGGTGCCCGATTCGCCTTCGATCAGCACGCTCGAGCGCGCGCCGGCGACGGCGTGCACCTGCTCCGCCACGCGCGCCATCGCGCGCGAGCGCCCGATCACCGTCGCCCCCGCAGCGCCCGCAGCCGGGGTGCGCGGACTCAACGCTGCGACTGCAGGCGCTCGAGCACGGCGATCACCGCTTCCTCGCTCGGCACGTCGTCCAGCCGTGGCGTGACCTCGACGTGCGCGAGCTGGCCCTGCTTGTCCACCACGAACAGCGCGCGCGCGCTGTAGTTCCTGGCTTCCAGGAACACGCCGTACGCGCGGCTCGCCTCGTGGAAGAAGTCGGACAGCAGCTGGAACCCGACGCCCAGCCGCCGCGCGAACGCCTCGTTCGCGTACCACGAGTCCACGCTCACGCCGAGCAGCACGCCGTCCAGCGCCTCGATGCGCGGGCGCACCGCCTCGAGCTCCGGCAACTGGTGCGAGCACACGGGCGAGAACGCGAGCGGATAGAACGCGATCACCACGTTCTGCTTCCCGCGATAGTCCGCCAGGCTCACGGGCTGGCCGGCCGCGCCCTTGAGCGTGAACGGCGGCGCCGGCATTCCGACTTGGAGCGTGCTCAGATCGTCCTCCGCGCGTGCGTGGCGGCGGCCCGCCCGCCGCCCAAGGGCCGCGCATCTTGCGTCAGCGGAGGCCCGCGCGCAACGGGCGCTCCGGCCGCGGCCAGCGCCTGCGCGCCCAGGCGCCATCACGCCGGGACCGGCGTCTCGCTGCGCCGCTCGCGCCGCGAGCGCAGCGCGTCCTGGCTCTCGGCCGCCAGCTCGGCCAGCGAGCGGATGCGGCGCTCCGCCTCCCAGCGCGGCGCCAGCACCAGCAGCAGCCGCGCCGTCGTGAGCGCGTCGCCGAGCGCGCGGTGCGGCGGCTCGGGCGGCAGCCCCAGCTCGAGCGCCAGCGCCGAGAGTCCGTGGCTCTTCGGCTTCACCAGCTTCGCGAGCCCGAACGTGTCGAGCACCGGCTGGACCAGCGGCGGCAGCCCGGCGCCGCGCAGCAGCTGCTGCAGGAACGGCAGGTCGAACGCCGCGTGGTGGAACACCAGCACCGCGCCCTGGCAGCGCGACGCCAGCTCGCGCGCGACCGCGTTCGGCTCGGGCGCGTCCGCCACCATCGCCGCGGTGATGCCGTGCACCGCCGCCGCGCCCGCGGGAATCGGCCGCATCGGACGCACGAAGCTGGACCACGTCCCGCCGATCGCGCCGTCCACCACGTCCACGATCGCGACCTCGATCAGCTCGTGGCCGCGCGCGGGATCGAATCCCGTGGTCTCGGTGTCGAGCACGGCCAGACGCGCGCCGGCGAGCAGCGGCATGCTTCGCTCCGTGGCGATGGCGGTTTGGAGGCGCGCCGCGACGGGCGCGCGAAATCAGTGCTCGTCCGGCTCCGCGCCGTCGGCGGTCTTCTTGACGTAGTCGTCGAACGTGACGCCCTTGTCGAGCCAGCCGTCGCCGATGTAGTGCAGCAGCAGCAGGAACCGGTCGGCCGGCACGTAGCCGGGCACGTTGGCGAGATGCTCGCCCGCCGAGGTGAGGAAGATCGTGGTCGGATAGCCGGTCACGCGGAACCGCGCGGCGAGCGAGCGCTCGGTGTACGCCTTGCCCTCGTACTGCGCGGCGTCCGCGGCTTCGGCGTTGAGCCGCACGATCACGAACTTGCGGCCGAGATAGCTCTTCACCTCGGGCCGCGCGTACACGTCGCGATCCATGCGCTTACACCACCCGCACCAGTCCGTGTACACGTCCACCAGCACCGGCCGCCCGGAAGCGCCCGCCTGGTGCAGGCCCTCGTCCCACGCGCGCCAGCCGCCGGTCTCGGCCGCGCGTGCGGGAGCAGCGGCGGCGATCGCGACGAGCACGGGGAGCGCGATCCGGATTGCCATCTTCATGGAGGTGCCTCGGGAGTTGCGGCCGGCGGGCGGGGGGCGAACGCCATCGAGTCTAGCATGGGCCGTGCTCGCTCCCAATCCCGAGCGAGTCCCGCCGGCGCGGCCCGCGCGCGGCGCCCGGCCGCAACGACTTGCCCGATCCGTGACGTGTCGGACCGCCGCGGGGCGCGCGGCAACATGCACGATCCGGCCGCGTCAATCGTGGACGGTGTGACGCAGCGTGTCGCCGATCCGCCCGGGGTCGAACCACACCGCGCACAGCCGCGAGCTGCCGAACTGCCCGGGATTGACCACCGGCGTGGCGCCGATCCGATCGTGCCACGCGTTGCTCTGCCGCGCCGATTCGTGGATGTGCCCGCTCAACACCAGCGCCGGCTGGCGCGCGGCCACGAACGCGCGCAGCGCGCGCGAGCCCACGTGCTGTCGCATCATGGTGACGTCGCAGTGCGTGTCGCGTGGCGGGGAGTGCGACACCAGCACGCAGCGCGCGGGCTCGAGCCGGGCGCCCAGCGCGTGCAGCGACTCGGCGATCGTGGGCGCGCGGTGCGCGGGATCGAACCGGCACGGCTCGAGCGTCCCGGCGCGGCTGCGCAGGCCCTCCAGCCGCGCCGGATGCTCCTCGCCGCCGTCCTCCCAGCGCTCCCAGTCCTTCATCGTGAACGGCGTGATCGGCACCCACGAGCAGCCCGCGATCTGCCAGCCGTCCAGCTCGGTGACGCGCTCGTGCATCACGTGCCAGAGCCCCCCGTGCTCGCGCTCGAGCAGCGCGAAGTTGTCGGCCCAGTCGTCGTTGCCCATCAGCACGAACATCTGCGTTCCGGGCGAGGCCTCGCGCAGCCGGCGCGCGAACTCGACGAAGAAGCCGGCGAAGAACAGGCGTTGGCGCGCGAGCCCCTCGAGCCCGGCGCCGTGCGGCGCCAGGTCGCCGCCCAGCAGCAGCGCGCGCGGCGCGCGCGCGGCCGCCAGCGCCAGCGCCTGCTCGTAGAGCGCGGTCTGCCCGTGCAGGTCGGAGGTGAACAACCAGTCCGCCATGGCGCGAGCCTATGCGGTGCGCGCCGCCCGCGCACCTTGGGCCCCGCCGCGCCGCGATGCGATGCCGCGGGCGTGGCCGCGGCCGGGCCCGCGGCCTCGCGCGGTCCCTCCCGACCACGAGCCTCACGATTCCCTGACGCATTCGCCGGGCGGCGGTGCGCGCGCGCCGGAGCGCGAATCCGCTTGACCGGCGGAAGCCCGCGTTCCGTATACTTTCACGCTCTTTGACCGCTCCGCTTCCGCCCGAAAGGAACTCCATGCTCCGCATTGTCCGCGTCCGCGCGCGCCTGCTGCCCGCCGTCGCCATCGCCGTTTCGCTCGGTTTCACGGCCGCCCACGCCGCTCCCGCGGGCGCGACGGCTCCCGCGACCGCGAAGCGCGCGCGCGCGGCGCGCGCGGCCACCCCGACGGCCGCGATTCCGGCGCGCAGGATGGGGATCAACCTGCTCGACAACCCGGGCTTCGAGAAGCCGCTCGCCGGGCATCCGTGGATGCCGGCCAACTGGGACACATCCGACAGCGGCCTCCCCACGGTGTTCTTCGGGCGCGACACGTTCGCCGTGCACGGCGGGCAGTACGCGGTCAACGTGGCCAACACCAGCACGGTGATTCCGGTGTGGCACAACTGGAGCCAGCAGGTGCTGGTGGGCCCCGATGCGTGGGGCAAGGACGCCGTGTTCTCGGTGTGGACCCGGGCCAACGGCCTGCAGGGCCGCGCCTACGTACTGCTGCAGGCGTATCGCGACAGCGTCGGGAAGATGGCGCGACTGTGGCACATGGACCGCGACGTGGCGGCGCGCAAGCTGCAGATCAACAAGGTGGACGACCCGATCCTCGATCTCGGCTGGAAACGCGAGTACTTCTCGACCAGCGAGGACAACTGGATCAAGCGCACGGTGCGCGTGTTCGTGCCGCCCAGCGTGAACGTGCTGTACGTGCGCTGCGGATTGTTCGGCACGGGCCAGGTGATCTTCGACGACGCCTCGCTCACGCTCGAGCCGGCGCAGCCGCCGGTCGAGCCGGCGCTGCGCGCGAATCTGCTCGCCGATCCCGGCTTCGAGGGCGACGGCAACGGCTGGGAGTACGCGATGCCGCCATACGACGGCATGCGCGTCGAGCGCGACACCACGCTCGCGCACGGCGGCCGCGCGTCGATCGCGGCCAGCGGCAACATGGCGGGCTTCATGCAGGTGCGCACCGGCGTGTGCCAGAACTTCAGCGACCGCGCGCTCGCCGGCAAGCACGTGCGGATCGCGGGCTGGTTCAAGACCGACTCGCTGAAGAGCACCGCGTTCCTCAAGATCTACGCGCACACGCTGCACGGCATGGTGCAGAGCGACACGCCCGCGGAGCTGTTCTCCTCGACGCACGACTGGACGCCATCGTCGGTGGAGATGGATCTGCCGCCCGACACCTACGAGGTGTGGGCGTGGTGGATGTACAACGCGCCCGCGGCCGGCGTTGTGCACTTCGACGACTGCGACTTCGAGGTGCTGGGCCCGGCCGGCACGGCCGAGGCCAAGCCCGCGACCAAGGCCGTCGTCAAACCCTGATGCGCCCGACGGTCGCGGAACCGCCGCCTCGCGCGCCCGCGATCGGAGGATTCTGCCGCCGCCCTCCCGTCGACGCGCCGCGCCCGGCGAAAGTTGCGCGCCACGTGCGCGTCGGGTCTTGACGGCATCGGGGGCCGGTCACAGACTCTCCAATGCAGCCGGGCAGAAAGAACTCCTTGGCAGGGAGCTTTCGGTCCCGAGCCGAATCGGCGCTCGCTGCGCGCCGATTTCCGGAGCCATGGCGACGACCTCCGCTGCGAGCGAGGGGACCCGTCGGGTGGTCATGGACCGGGCCGTGAATGGAGCCTGCGATCGGGCTCCAGCCGCGACCCGGCGGTGAGGGGGCTGCAGGGCGCGTCGTCCATCCCAGCCCACGGGGCTCCCCGAAGACGCGCCCGCTGGTTTTCGCGGCTCCCACCCCCTCGCCCGACGCGCACCGACGCCGAGCCGCGGCGTTCACACACGCGTGCGGGTGGCGAGCTCCATCGCGATGCGCGCGGTGCGGTGGTGGATGCGCACCGTATCCGCGACCTCGCGCGCGTATCCGCCGCCGAGCGTCACCACCACCGGGATGCCGCGCGACACGCAGCCTTCCAGCACGCGCGTGTCGCGCGCGGCCAGTCCGTCGAGCGTGAGCGCCAGCGCGCCCAGCATGTCGCCAACGTACGGATCGGCGCCGGCCTGGTAGAGCACCAGCTCCGGCGCGTGCGCCCATACGTGCGGCAGCGCCTCGTCCAGCTGCGCCAGGTACTCGCGATCGCCGGTGCCGACCTCGAGCCCGACGTCGAGCGAGCTGTGCTCCTTGGGCACCGGATACAGCTGCTCCTGGTGCATGGACAGCGTGAACACGTCCGGGTCGTGCGCGAAGATGCTGGCCGTGCCGTTGCCCTGGTGGACGTCGAGGTCCACCACCGCCGCGCGGTGGATCGCACCCTCGCCCTGCAGCACGCGGACCGCGACCGCGAGATCGTTGAGGTAGCAGAATCCTTCGGCGTGGTCCGCATACGCGTGGTGGAATCCGCCGCCCAGATGCACGGCCGCGCCGACGCGCAGCGCCGCGCGCGCCGCGAGCAGGGTGCCGCCGCACGCCAGCGCGTAGGCGTGCACGATCTCGCGCGTGAGCGGCAGCTCGGACATGCGCGTGCCCGGCGAATCGCGCAGCTCGGCCAGGTCGCGCAGGTACTCGGGGCGGTGCACCCGTTCGAGCTGGCCGCGCGTGGGAGCAGGCGGCGCCAGCACCTCGGAGGCCGCGATGTCGCCGTCCTCGATCATGCGCTCGAGCACGAGCCGGTACTTGCGGGTCGGGAACACGTGCGGCCCGATGTCGCACTCGTAGTCGGGCGAGTACACGACCGGCGCGCGCGGGCGGGCGATCGGCGAAGGACCGGGCAGCCCGGCGTCGGACGTCATGGCGAGGTCATGCTGTCAGATGCGCGGCGTGGCGGAAAGCGGGCGCGGGCGTTGGCCGGCAGCCGGGGCGCGCGGGCGCCTCGCCGGGCCGGAGCGCTGCGCGCGCTGCGCGCGTCCGGGAGCGGTGCTGCGATGGGCCCGCCGCTCCGGTAGAATCATCGTTCCCGATGCCTTCCTCCGCCCCCGTCGATCGCGCCTTCGCCACGCTCGAGCGCGCGCTGCTGCGCCGCCGCCTGACCGCGCTCGACCGGCTGCTCGCGCTCGAGCTGGCGCTGATCGGCGCGCTGGTCGCCGGGTTCGTGTACTGGCAGACGCGCCTGCCGCTCGACCACGTGGCGCGCAACGTCGGACCGTGGGCCGCCGCGGGGCTCGCCGCCGTCACGCTGCTGGCGCTCGCGCTGCTCGGCGGCGCGGCCGCCGGCAGCCGCCACCATGCCCAGCTCACGCGCGGCGCGCCGGGGCCGGCGTGGCTCGCGCTG
>DASSIN010000186.1:0-2929 GCA_035691845.1 Candidatus Eiseniibacteriota bacterium
CGGCGCACGCGCGTGCCACGCCCGCGCCCGCGACGGCGCCCAGGCGCCGCACCTTGGCCGATCCGCCCGCGGCGCGCGTCACGCACTCGACCATCCGCGCGCACGTGCCGATGGCGGGCGCGCTGCCCGTCGATCGCGACGAGCCCCCGGTCGAGGTCGCCGGCGTCGCGATCACCCATCCGTCGCGCGTGGTCGATCCGTCGAGCGGGCTCACCAAGCTGGCGCTCGCCCGCTACGTCGCCACCGCCGCGCCACGGCTGCTCGAACAGCTCGCCGGGCGCCCGATGATGGTGGCGCGCTGCCAGCACGGACTGGCGGGTCCGTGCTACTGGCAGAAGCACGTGCGCGGCGGCCTGCCGGCCGCGGTGCATCGCGTGGTGGTGCGCGAGCGCGCCGGCCTGGCGCCCTACCTGGCCGTGGACGACGTGGCGGGACTCGTCACCCTGGCGCAGCTCGGCGCGATGGAGTTCCACGTGTGGGGCGCGCGCGCGGACGCGATCGAGCGGCCCGATCGGGTGGTGTTCGACCTCGATCCGGACGAAGGCGTGCCGTGGGCGCGCGTCGTCGAAGGCGCGCAGACGTTGCGCGAGCGGCTGGCAGCGCTCGAGCTCGATTCGTTCGTCAAGACCACGGGCGGCAAGGGTCTGCACGTCGAGGTGCCGATCGCGCGCCGGCATGGCTGGGACGAGGTCAAGGACTTCAGCCGCACGATCGCGCAGTCGCTCGTGCGCGACGATCCGTCGCGCTACGTGGCCACGCTGGCGCGCGAGCGGGGGCGGGGGCGCATCCTCGTCGACTGGCTGCGCAACGGCCGCGGCGCGACGTGGGTGGTGGCGTGGTCGCCGCGCCGCCGCGCACGGCTCCCGGTGGCGATGCCGTTGCGCTGGAGCGAGCTCGAGACGACGCGCGACGCCGCGGCGTGGACGATCGCCAACGCCGGTGCGCGCGTGGCGCGCGATCCGTGGCGCGGAATGCGCGCGCTGCGGCAACGCCTGCCGAAGCTGCGCTGACGCGCACCGCCCGGGAAAGGCTGCTGCGCGCGCAGTTCCTGGAAGTGTCAGCCGAACTCGCGCCAGCGCGAGTTGAATTGAACGAATCATGACGTGGCGACCGGCTATCGCCCGGGATGGCGCCCGCCGCGGAGGCGGGCGCCGCGCCTTCCGTCGCCGCGACGCCCCCGACACGCAGGCGCCGCCGCGGCGCGGTCAGCGTGCGGCGGTGGTGTCGTGCGCCAGGCCCTGGCGCACGGTCGCGGCGCGCGGATCGTTCGGCCAGCGGCGCAGGAACTCCGCCGCCACCGCGCGCGCGGCGCGATCGTCCTTGCGGGCGCTGTTGGTGATGATCAGCCCGAACGTGGCGTCGGGCAGCGTGTCGCCCAGCGCGCGCGAGCGGCGGAACATCGCGTCCGCCTGCTCCAGCCGCTGCTGCCGGAGCGCGAAGTAGCCGAGGTTCGCCAGCGCCCGGGCGCCGCGCCCCTGATCGCGCAGCGTGCCGTCGTTGTCGAACTGATAGACCTCGGCCGACTCCCACGCGGGCGGCAGGCTGTCGGCGAACCCGAGCATGCGCAGGTTGGGATGGAACAGCCGCAGCGTCTCGCCGCCGCGCAGCGCGGCCTCGAGCGGCACGTACACGTGATGCTCGCCCGCGCCGGCCGGCGAGAACATCGACGTGCGCACGGGCGCGGGGGTCACGAACGCCACCGGCGTGCCGGCCGGCAGCGTGGCCGCGCCGCTCGCGGCCAGCGACTTCATCGCGTTCCGCAGCAGCGTGCTCTCGCGCACCGTGCGGTCGGCGGCGAAGTCGCCGCTCATCGCGCGCTCGCGCTCGCGCACCTGGCGCGCCTCGAGCGCGACGAACGCCACCACCAGCACGAGCGCGGCGCGCGCCGCCAGCCGCCCGGCGCGCGCCAGCCGCTGACCGAGCGAGGCCAGCAGCCAGCTCATGCCCGCCCACGGCGCATACAGGTAGTAGAGGTAGGTGTGCTGCGACAGCGGCACCACCGGCAGCAGCAGCGCGCCGAACCACGCGAGCCCGACCCACGCGGGCCGGCGCGGTTCCCGCCGGTCGAGCCACACGGCGAGCGCGATCAGCGCCGCCATCGCGGCCGCCGCGCCCCACGCCGCGGAATCCGCGGTCGCCACGATGTCGCGGATCGGCACGTCCACGCGCAGCAGCCACTCGAGGTAGGTGGCGACGTTGGTGGCGAGGAATCCGGGATCGGCGGTCATCGTGTAGGCGCCGACGCCCAGGTACTTCACGCGCCCGATCGTGGCCGTGAACGCCGCGCCCCACACCAGCACCGCCGCGGCCACCGGCCACACCGCGCGCGCGCGGGGCGCGTCGGGCGCGCCGGAGGCGCGCACGCGCTCGGCCGCGAGCAGCACCAGCGGCAGCAGCAGCACGCTCTCCTTGGCGAGCACCGCCGCCAGCATCGCCAGCGCGGCGCCCGCCATCCACGATGCGGAGCCGCGCCGGCGCGCGCCGAGCCACAGCGCGAAGCAGGCGAGCGCGAGCGTCGTGGATTCCAGCTCGACCAGGCCCGAGGTCCAGTGCAGCGGCGTGAACGCGATCGACGAGGCGCCGAACAACGTGGCGGCGGCGGTGGCCGCGCCCGGCCCGCCGAGCAGCGCGAGCCCGATCCACCACACGAGCGCGGTCGCGGTCAGGTGCAGCGCGAGCAGGAACACGTGGTAGGGGAGCGGGTGGAGCCCGAACGCCGCATACAGCGCGCGCCACGTGATCGCCTCCGACAGCGGGCGCGCGAACGACCATGGCGTCCCCTCGATCCCGGCCGCGCGCGACAGGAACGTGGCGTCGTCCTGCGCGAAGAACGTGCGCACGGCGGGCGCGTGCACGAGTGCCGCGGCCAGCAGCGCGGCGCCGAGCCCGAGCGGGTGGGCGAGCCCCGCGGGCACGTGGAACGCCGCGC
>DASSIN010000187.1:0-11881 GCA_035691845.1 Candidatus Eiseniibacteriota bacterium
CGGGATCGGCGGCCTGGCGCCCGCGGCCGCGCGCGCCGTGCCCGAGGAGCTGGCCGCCCCGGGCGAGAACCCGCTGCTGTTCTCCGGGCTCGCGCTGGCCGGCGCCAACCTGCGCGCGCGCGCGGCGCCCGGGGCCGGCGACGGCATCCTCACCGCGCAGGAGATCGCCACGCTCGACCTGGACGGCGTGGACTGGGCGGTGCTGTCGGCGTGCCGCACGGGCGTCGGCGAAGTCGTGGCCGGCGAGGGCGTGCTCGGCCTGCGGCGCGCGTTCCTGCTCGCCGGCGCGCGCTCGGTGGTGACGAGCCTGTGGTCGGTGGGCGACCAGGGCGCGCGCGCCTGGATGGCGGCGCTCTACCGCCACCGGCTGCTGCACAAGGCCACGACCTGCGCCGCGGTGCGGGCCGCCACGCTCGAGAGCCTGCGCGCGCGCCGCGCCCGCGGCCAGTCCACGCATCCGTTCCACTGGGCCGCGTTCGTCGCGCTCGGCGACTGGCGCTGACGCGGCCGGTCGCTGACGCCGGCGCCCCGCCCGCCGCCGCGCCCGGTCGTCGCGCGCGGTGCGCGTGCGCTTTCGGCGGCGGCGGGCATTACCCCGGCAGGTCCGCCCGCATGCGCCGCATGCCGGCGGGGCCGTCCCGGCGTTCAGGCGCGCACGGGCAGATCCCCTGTCCGGAGGTGTTCCATGTCATCCCCCTACCTGCGCGGCACCCTGCTCGCGCTCGCCATGCTCGCCGGCGGCGTGCGGGCCGCGCATGCCGTGTGGCCCAACGATCCCACGGTCAACGTTCCGCTGTGCACCGCGCCGCAGGACCAGTTGAACGGCGACATCGTGCAGGATGGCGCCGGCGGCGCCATCGTCACGTGGATGGATCATCGCAACGGTCTGGACTACGACATCTTCGCGCGCCGCGTGGACGCGAACGGCAACCCGCTGTGGAGCGCGGACGGCGAACCGGTGTGCACGCAGCCCGGCGACCAGATCCTGCCGGCGATGATCCCGGACGGCTCGGGCGGGGCGTTCATCGCGTGGAGCGATCACAGGAATCCGACCGACTACGACATCTTCGCCCAGCACCTGCTGGCGAGCGGAGCGGTGGACCCGACCTGGCCGCCGGGCGGCGCGCCAGTGTGCATCGCGACCGGCGATCAGCGCTCGGTGGCGATCGTGAGCGACGGCCTGGGCGGCGCGATCGTGGCGTGGATCGACTATCGCGGCAACGTGGACTACCGCCCCGACATCTACGCGCAGCACCTCGATCCCAGCGGCATCACCACCTGGGCGGCGAACGGCGTGCCGGTGTGCGTGTGGCCGTACCCGCAGGAGCTGACGCTGGCTTCGCACCACTGCATGATCGCGGACGGCGCGGGCGGCGCCATCATCTGCTGGGTGGACCAGCGCACCGCGAGCGGCCGCGACATCTTCGCCGAGCGCATCGACGCCACCGGCGCGTCGCTGTGGACGCCGAATGGCGTCGCGATCTGCACCGCGGCCGGCGACCAGACGCTGCCCGAGCTCACGAGCGACAACGCCAACGGCGCGATCATCGCGTGGACCGACGCGCGCGTGCCGGCGACCGCGATCTACGCCCAGCGCGTGAACGCGGGCGGAGCCCCGCTGTGGGCGCCGAACGGCGTGCAGGTGGCGCCGATCGCGGCCAACCAGGCCACGCCCGGGCTGTGCTCGGACGGCGGCAACGGCGCCATCATCGGCTGGGAGGATCATCGCAACGCCGACGCCGACATCTACGCCCAGCACCTGAACGGCTTCGGCCTCCAGCAATGGGGCGCGGTGGGCGTGCCGGTGTGCAACGCCGCGCTGGATCAGAGCGACGTGATCTACGACGTGCTGGCCGACGGCCTGGGCGGCGCGTTCGTCGCGTGGACCGACATCCGCAGCGGCGCCACCAACGCGGACGTCTACGTGCAGCGCATGTTCGCGAGCGGCTCGCCCGCGTGGACGCCGAACGGCGTGGCGGTGAGCACGGCGGCGCAGCCGCAGACCGGGCAGCAGCTGACGAGCGACGGGTTGGGCGGCGTGATCCTGGCGTGGAACGACCAGCGCAACGCCTCGACCGCGACCGACATCTACGTGCAGCGCGTCAACGCCGGCGGGGCGCTGGCCGGCGTCGCCAACGGCACGCCGCCCGGCACGCCGTTGGCGGGCGCCGGATTCGTCTCGACGCTGCGCGAGAACTTCGTGTACCCGCCCGCGCACGCCGCGTTGGGCGGCGAGCCGGCGATCTCACTCGGCCTGCCGACGTTCGTGCAGACCGGGTTCGTGGTGGCGCTCGACGACTCCAACGGCCCCGTGACCGACCCCTCGCGCTGGAGCGACGTGGTGGTGTTCCCGCTGTCGGGCCCCGCCAGCGGCCCGCGCGCGATGCTGGTGTCCGATCCGGTCGAGCGGCCGTTCACCGACGCCGACTTCGCCGCGTACGGGTTCTCGACCGCCGACGTGGTCAACGGCAACACCGTGTACCTGCGCGAGCGCGTGCCGTTCACGCACTACACCGCCGCCAACAGCTCGAGCGGCGCGGTGGGCGACTACCGCGTGTACAGCGACTGGGACACGCTGCCGCCGGGCACGCCGCTGTCGGGCCCGTCGTTCCAGGCGTCGCTGCGCGAGCTGCCCGAGGGGCAGGGCGAGATCACCTCGGTGTCGCTGCCGACCATGGTGCAGCCCGGGTTCGTGGTGCTGCTGGAAGACAGCACGCAGTTCACCTCGCCCGAGGACAGCACCAAGTGGAGCGACGTCGTCTACTTCCAGCAGGATCCTGCCGGCGGCCCGGCGATCGCGTGGCTGATCTCGGACGGCGACTCCGTGGTGGGCGCGCCGTCGCACAAGGGCATGACCAGCGCCGACTTCACGCAGTTCGGCTTCACCGTGCTCGACGTGCTCGAGAGCAACACCGTCTACCTGCGCGAGAAGGCGCCGCCCGACGTGTACATCGCCCAGGGGCCGATCGCCGGCTCGTCGTCCGGCCAGTACGACATCTTCAGCGACGTCGACGACTCGGCCGTGCGGCCGGGAACCGCGCTGCAGTTCGCGCTGCGCGGCGTCGCGCCGAACCCGGCGCCCGGCCACGCGCGCATCGCCTTCTCGCTGGCGCGCGAGGCGGCGGTGCGGCTCGAGATCTACGACGGCCAGGGCCGGCGCGTGCGCACGCTCGCCAGCGGACGGATGACGGCGGGCGCGCAATCGCGCGCGTGGGACGGCCGCGACGACGCCGGCCACGCCGTGGCCGCCGGCAACTACTTCGTCCGCCTGACCTCGGACGGCGCGAGCCTCGCCCGCCGCATGACGCTGATGCGGTAGCGCGCAGTCCGCACAACGCCGACGGGCGGCCGGTGCAACGCCGGCCGCCCGTTCGCGTGCCTACGCGTCGTCAGCCGATGCGGCCGGCGGTGGCTGCCTGGTGTTCCTTCACCAGGCGGTCGACCACGTCGGGGTCGGCGAGGGTGGTGGTGTCGCCCAAGCCGGTGTACTCGCCGCCCGCGATCTTGCGCAGGATGCGGCGCATGATCTTTCCGCTGCGCGTCTTCGGCAGCCCGTGCGCGATGTGCACCACGTCGGGCGCGGCGAAGCCGCCGATCGCGTGCCGCACCTGCTCCTTGAGCGCGCCCTCCATGTCGCCGTCCTGCGCGCCCGCGCGATCGGCGGTGAGCACCACGTAGGCGTAGATCCCGGTGCCCTTGATGGCGTGCGGGAATCCCACCACCGCCGCCTCGGCCACCGCTTCGTGCGCCACCAGCGCGCTCTCGATCTCGGCCGTGCCGAGGCGATGGCCCGACACGTTCAGCACGTCGTCGATGCGGCCCGTGATCCAGTAGTAGCCGTCGGCGTCGCGCCGGCAGCCGTCGCCGGTGAAGTACAGCCCGTGGTAGGTGCTGAAGTAGTTCTGCTTGAAGCGCTGGTGATCGCCCCAGATCGTGCGCGCCTGCCCCGGCCACGGCGAGGCTAGGCACAGCGCGCCCGACACCTCGTTGCCCTCGATCGCGCGCCCGCTCTCCGGATCCACGATCACCGGCAGCACGCCGAAGAACGGCAGCGTGGCCGAGCCCGGCTTGGTGGGGATCGCGCCAGGCAGCGGCGTGATCAGGATGCCGCCGGTCTCGGTCTGCCACCACGTGTCCACCACCGCGCAGCGCCCCTCGCCCACCACGTCGTGATACCAGCGCCAGATCTCGGGGTTGATCGGCTCGCCCACCGAGCCCAGCACGCGCAGCGACGTGCGCTTCGACTGCTTGACCGGCGCGTCGCCCGCCTGCGCGATGGCGCGCAGCGCGGTGGGCGCGGTGTAGAAGATGTGGATGCCGAGGTCGTCCACCATGCGCCAATAGCGCCCCGCGTCCGGGTAGGTCGGGATCGACTCGAACATCACCGAGGTGGCGCCGTTGGCGAGCGGGCCGTACACGATGTAGCTGTGGCCCGTGATCCAGCCCACGTCGGCCGCGCAGCAATACACCTCGCCCGGCTGGTAGTCGAACACCAGCTTGTGCGTGAGCGCCGCGTACACGAGGTAGCCGCCGGTCGTGTGCAGCACCCCCTTCGGCCGCCCGGTGCTGCCCGAGGTGTACAGGATGAACAGCGGATCCTCGGCGCCCATCCACTCCACCGTGCAGGTCGAGCGCTGCTTCGCCATCTCGTCGTCGAGCCACAGATCGCGCCCCTCCTGCATCGGCGCGTCCCGATCGGTGCGGCGCGCGACCAGCACCGTCTGCACGATCGACAGCCCCTCCACCGCGCGGTCCGCGATCGTCTTCAGCGGAATCGCCTTGCCGCCGCGCATCCCCTCGTTGGCCGTGATCAGCACGCGGCAGCCGGCGTCCAGGATGCGCTCGCGCAGCGAATCCGCGCTGAACCCGCCGAACACCACCGAGTGCACCGCGCCGATGCGCGCGCACGCCAGCATCGCGTAGGCGGTCTCGGGGATCATCGGCATGTAGATGCACACGCGGTCGCCCTTCCTGACGCCGTGCGCGAGCAGCACGTTCGCGAGCCGGCAGACCTCGTGCTTCAGCTCGCGGTAGCTGATGTGCCGGTAGTGCCCCGGCTCGTCGGCCGCCCAGATGATCGCGGTCTGGTCGCCGCGCGCCTCGAGGTGCCGGTCCACGCAGTTGAAGCACGCGTTCAGCCGGCCGCCCGAGTACCAGGAGAAATCCACTTCCTTCCAGTCGGCGTCGAACACCGTCTGCCACGGATGGAACCAGGTCAGGATGTTCGCCTGCTCGCCCCAGAACGTCTCGGGCTGCTCGAGCGACTGCCGGTACAGCCGCTGGTACTGCTCGAACGAGCGCACGTGCGCCCGCTCGCGGATCCATTCGGGAACGGGATAGACGTCGTCTGACATCAGCTGCGCTCCTCCCACACGCGGGCCAGCTGGACGACGACCTCCACTGCTTTCTCCATGTCCTGGGCGGACACCCACTCGAGCCGCGAGTGGAAGTTGTGGCCGCCGGCGAAGATGTTGGGCGTGGGCAGGCCCATCTCGGTCAGGCGCGAGCCGTCGGTGCCGCCGCGCACGGCGCTCTCGATCGGCTTCACGCCGGCGCGCCGGATCGCCTCGCGCGCGTTCTCGACGATCGCCGGGTGGCGGTCGAGCACGTCCTTCATGTTGCGGTAGCTGTTCTTCACCTCGAAGCTCACCGACGACCCCGGCCACTGCGCCACCGTTTCGCGCGCCAGCGTCTCGATCAGCGCCTCCTTCACCGCCAGGCCCGCGGTGGCGAAGTCGCGCACGATGAACTTGACGCTGGTGCGATCCACCGACGCGACCACGTCGTTCGGGTGCACGAAACCCTCGCGCCCATCCGTGGTCTCGGGCGAGATGCGGTCCCTGGGCAGCCTGGCGATGAACTCGGCCGCGATCTTGATCGCGTTGATCATCTTCGCCCGGGCGTAGCCGGGGTGCGTGTTGAAGCCCTGGAACGTCACCGTCATGGCGTCGGCCGAGAACGTCTCGGCATCGAGCGAGCCGAGCGAAGTGCCGTCCAGCGTGTAGGCGCACGCGGCGCCGAAGCGCGCGATGTCGAAATACGTCGTGCCGCCGCCCACCTCCTCGTCGGGCGTGAACCCGATGCGGATCGCGCCGTGCGGGATGTCGGGGTGCTGCACCAGATACTCGGCCGCCGCCATGATCTCGGCCACGCCGGCCTTGTCGTCGGCGCCGAGCAGCGTGGCGCCCGAGGCCGTCACGATGTCCTCGCCCTTCTTCGCCGCCAGCTCCGGGTCCTCGGCCACGCGGATCACGGCGGCCGGATCGTCGGGCAGCACGATGTCGCCGCCCGCGTAGTCGCGGTGCACGATCGGCCTGACGTTCGTGCCGCTGGTCTCGGGCGAGGTGTCGACGTGCGCCACGAACCCGACCACCGGCACGTTCGACTTCTTCGTCGTGGCCGGAATCGTCGCGAACACGTAACCGTGCTCGTCGCGCGTGACGTCGGCGAGGCCGAGCGCCTTCAGCTCGGCCGCCAGCTGGTCGAGCAGCACGAGCTGCTTCGCCGTGCTCGGGTAGGTGCGGGAGTTGGGATCGGACTGGGTATCCACGGCGACATAGCGCAGGAAGCGCTCGAGCGCGGAGGTCTTCTGTGTGTTCGGGGCGGTGGCGGGCATGGCGGCTCCGGGGCGGACGGTGCGCAGATGCGGCGAATCGGGAAAGGCTAGGCCAGCGCTGGTGCGTCGGCAAGCTGTCACCCCGGTGACACGACAAGGGGTCAGAGGTGACACCCGGACGCGATCGCGCGGGCGCCGACGCGCGATTTCGCGCGGGGATACGCGGGCTCGATCCAGTCGCGCGCCACGGCACGTTCGATGCGTGCCGGCGCGGGCGAGGCGCCCCTCCGACAGGCCGGGCACGACCCGCACCGGGTTCGGAGACCTCATGCGCCTCGTCACTCCATTTCTCGCCATCGCGCTGCTGGCCGGCGCGTCCATCGCCGCGCCCGCGTCGGACCGCATCGTGAAGCCGATGGCAGTCCCGATTGGTCGTGCCGCGCTCCCGCACGGGAGCATGACCATCGTCGGGAAGCCCATGCGGCACATCGCGTCGACGATGATGGTCAAGCTCCCATCCGCGCCTGCGCCGGCGCCGGGATTTCATCCGTCCATCGTGCTCGCGCCGGCGTTCCAGTATCGCGACCTGCACGACCTCGGGGCCGACGGCCGCGCCGCCGCGTGCGCGGTGCTGCGCATGCTGTGGTGCTACACGCAGCGCGACCTGGACGGCTTCACGGCCTGCCTCGCGCCCGAGTTCCGCTACGTCTCGGACGATCCGGAGTTCATGGCCGACGCCCCGCAGGGGTTCGGCGCCGAGGATGAAGCGTCGAGCGCCGCGCACCTGTTCGCGGGCGTGGTGAAGCAGGGGCGCCGACTGCCGGCGGCGGACGAGATCCGCGTGACGATCTCCTCGATCGAAGCCGCGCCAGCGGCGGCCGGCGATTCGGCCGCGGCCGGAGCGCTGCGCGTGACCGCCACCGGCGTGGCGCTGTCGATCGCGTTCGAGGACGGCAGCGGCATCGCGACCGACACCGCCCGCGACGAGTTCGTGGTGGTGCCGCGGGGCGAGAGCCTCCGGCGGCACTGGTACGTGAGCCGCTGGGAGGAGCACGCCACCACGGCCGCCGTTCCCGTGCGGCCGACTGCGGCGCCGATCCAGGCGTCAGCCCCGCGCGACGGTCCCCCGCTCGAGCTCGGAATCGCTCCCGCCGCCAACCCGGCGCGCGGGGCGCTGCGGGTGCTGGCCTCGCTGCCCACGAACCTGCCGGTGCGGCTCGAGCTGTTCGACGTCGCCGGCCGCCGCGTGGTCACGAGCACGCTGCCGGCGATCGCGGGCGTGCACACCTTCCCGGTCGAGGAAGCGCGCGCCCTGCCCTCCGGGGTGTACATGCTGCGCCTGCGACAGGGCGCGACGAACGCCATCGCGCGCGTCGTGCTGGTGCGGTGAGCAAAGGCGAAGGGGTGCGGACCCCGCCGCACCCCTTCGTTCCCACCATCGCCGCGCCGGGGCCGCCGGCCGACGTCAGTGCAGGCGTTTCCGACGGTTGCGGACGAAGTCGCGGAACACGTAGGCGCCGAGGTTGTTGGGGTCGGTCTCGTAGATGCGGCCGTGGTTCAGCGCGGTCAGCTTGCGCACGAACTCGAGCAGCGGCTGGTCGGTGGCGAGCATGAACGTGGTCACGGTGATGCGCTTCTTGCGGCAGTAGCTCGCCTCCTCCAGCGTCTTGTTCACGATCTTGGGATCGAGCCCGAACGGGTTCTTGTACAGCTTGCCGAACTCGCGGATCGCGGACGGCTTGCCGTCGGTCACCATGAAGATCTGCTTGTTGACGCCCTTGCGCGTGGCCAGGATGCGCTGCGCCAGCTGCAGCCCGGCCTTGGTGTTGGTGTGAAACGGGCCGGCCTGGATCTTCATCAGGTCGCGCAGCGGCACCTGCACGGCGTCGTCGCCGAACAGCACCACGTCCAGCGTGTCCTTGGGGTAGCGCGTCTGGATCAGCTGCGCCAGCGCCAGCGCGATCTTCTTGGCGGGCGTGATGCGGTCCTCGCCGTACAGGATCATGCTGTGGCTGATGTCCACCATCAGCACCGTGGCGCACGCCGACAGGTGTTCGGTCTCGTACACCGCCAGGTCTTCCTCGGTCAGCGTCAGCTCGTCGATGCCGTGGTTCTTGACGGCGTTGCCGATCGAGCCGAGCGGATCCAGGTCGGACAGGTTGTCGCCGAACTGGTAGGCGCGCGTTTCCGACAGCCGCTCCCCGCCCTTGCCCGCGGTCGGCACGCGGTGGTCGCCGGCGGCGCCGGCCTGCAACGTGGAGAAGATCTCGTTCAGCGAGTCCTGGCGGATGCGGCGTTCGCCCTTGGGCGTGACCTGGAAGCCCTGCGCGGTGCGCTCGGCCTCGCCCGACTGCTCCAGCAGCTTCTTGAACTGCTCGATGCCGAAGCTGTCGTTGAAGAACCCGTACTGCTCGCCGAAGTGCTCCATCCAGCGCAGCGCCTCGTCCACGTCGCCGCCGGTCTGCAGCAGCAGGTTGCGATAGATGTCCATCAGCTGCTCGAGGAACTTCATGTCCTCGGGCCGCGGGCCCTGCCACTTGCCGTAGTCGAACCGCATGCCGGGCTCCGCCTAGTCGCCCAGCCCCGAGAGCATGCTCTTCAGCATGTCCTTGTAGGCGGTGTGGGCGCCGTCCACGCGCTCGCGCGACAGCATCGAGTTCTGGTGCAGGCCCTCGAGCACCAGCTCCATCGCCACGCCGGCCTCGTCGGCGTTCTTCGGCTCCAGGTACTTGGCGGCCAGCTGCGGCAGCCCCTTCACCGCGGACAGCGCCTTCAGGTACTCGGGCTGCGGCATGTCGTCGGACACGCTCACGTTGTTGCCGGACGAGAACCACTCGAGGATCGGGCGGTATTCCGAGGCGGTGCTGTCGCTGTCGGTGGCGGCCGCCGCGGCCGAGCCGCGCGTGCGGCGCGGCTTGTAGGCGTCGGGGAAGCGCTGCGAGAACAGCGCCTTCACGCCGCGTCCGAGCAGCGCCCTGGCCACGTTGAGCGCGCCCTCCTGCTCGCCCTCCAGCACCAGCTCCACCTTGCCGCTCACCGCGGATGCGGCGTTCTGCAGGTCGCAGATGCGCGTCACCACGCGCGCCTCGCCGGTCACGAGTCCGCGGCGCTCGGCGTTCGACACCAGGTTCTCGATCAGCGCGATCGGCAGCCGCGCCGACACGCCGGAGTTCTGGTCGACGTACTCGCTCTTGCGCGCCTGGATCGCGACCTCCTCGACCAGCTCGCGCATGAACGTCGGCACCGCCACCTCGACGCCGCCGTCGCGGCTCACCCACGACTCCTGCTCGGTGATCGCCATGCCCTGCTCGCGCACCGTCGGATAGTGCGTGATGATCTGCGAATTGATGCGGTCGCGCAGCGGCGTGATGATGTTGCCGCGGTTGGTGTAGTCCTCGGGATTGGCCGAGAACACCATCACCACGTCGAGCGGAATCCGCACCGGGAACCCGCGGATCTGGAAATCCTTCTCTTCCAGGATGTTCAGCAGGCCGACCTGGATGCGCGGCTGCAGGTCGGGCAGCTCGTTGATGGCGAAGATCCCGCGATGCGTGTGCGGGATGATCCCGTAGTGGATGACGCGCTCGTCCGAGTAGTCGAGCTTGAGCGTCGCCGCCTTGATGGGATCGATGTCGCCGATCAGGTCGGCGATCGTCACGTCGGGCGTGGCCAGCTTCTCCTGGTAGCGCTGGTCGCGGTGCAGCCACGCGATCGGCGTGGCGCCGCCGCAGCGCTCGATCAGGCTCTTGGCGTGATGGGTCAGCGGCTGGAACGGGTCGCTGTTGAGCGGACAGCCCTCGACCGCCGGGATCCATTCGTCCAGGAACCGGACCAGCGAGCGCAGCAGCCGGGTCTTGGCCTGGCCGCGCAGCCCGAGCAGGATGAAGTCGTGGCGCGACAGGATCGCGTTCACGATCTGCGGCTCGACCGTGTGCTCGTAACCGACGATGCCGGGGAACAGCTGGTCGCCGGCGCGCAGGCGGCGGATGAGGTTGGCGCGCATCTCGTCCTTGACGGAGCGCGGCTCGTACCCGGACGCCTGGAGTTCGGCAAAGGTGCGGGGGCGTGTCATCAGATCTCCTGGAGGTGTGGGCGGGGGTGTGGCGCAGAGTCTAAGTCGCTGCCTTCCCGCGCCGCAATCGGCGAGGGCGTGTTGGATGCGCCACCGGCGTCGGCCGGTTCGCCCCCCGCCCACGCCGCCACGCCCGCACCGCGGGCGCGCTGGCGGAGTCGAATCCGGGAGAGGCCGAACGCGAGGAGGCTCCATGAACCAGGACGTGTTGACCGGACACTGGCGTCAGATCCGCGGCAGGCTGCGCGAGCACTGGGGACGGCTGACCGATCACGATCTCGACGTCATCCAGGGCCGGCGCGAGCAGCTGGTGGGCCGGCTGCAGGAACGCTACGGCTATTCGCGCGGCGAGGCGGAGCGCGAGGCGGACGAGTTCCGCGACCGCTGGCTCGAGACGCGCGGCGATCCACGCCCGTGGGAGCGCGATCCGCACGCGTGGGAGCGCGATCCGCGCGCCATGGACGAGCCGGGGCGCGGCCGGTGGGGCGATCCCCGCGACCGGGACTGGCGCGAGCGGGAGTTCCGCGACCACGACGAGCGGGAGGGCTGGCGGCGCGAGCGGGAGCTGCGCGACCGCGAGGAGCGCGACCGGCACGAGCGCGGGCTGCGGGAGCGCGACCGCGAGCCGCGCAGCTGGCACGGGCGCACCGACGACGAACGCGACCGCGCGTTCTTCGGGGGTGGCGAGGGCAGCCGGCGCGAGGACTCCCAGCGCGAACGCTACGACCAGCGCCTGCGCGATCTGCAGTTCCGGCTCGACGAGGAGCGGCGCCGGCGGCGCGAGCTGGAGGACCGTCTCGAATCGGAACGCCGCGGCCGGCGTGTGACCGACCGGGCCATGGAGGGCCGGGACTACCTGTGAGGGCGACATGAGTCTGGATCCCGGCAACCGGCAGGGCCGCGAAACCCCGGGCGTGCCCGAGCACGATCCGCTGCACGACCACTGGAACGAGATCCAGCCCAGACTGCACGCGCAGTGGGGGCGGATCTCGGACCAGGAGTGGCAGCAGATCGCGGGCGATCGCGACCGGCTGGTGGAGACGTTGCGCACGCGCTATTCGCTGACGCGCGACGAGGCGCGGCGGCAGGTCGAGGCGGTGACGCGAGGCTGGCACTAGCGCGACGAGTCCGCTCGAAGCGGACTCATCGTTGAAGCGGCTGCCGCCCGAGGTCGCGGGTTGGGGCCAGCGGCGGAGGCCGGCGCCGGCGCGCGCCACGGCCAGCGCGTATTCGCGCCCCCAGCCGGGCGAATG
>DASSIN010000188.1:0-4610 GCA_035691845.1 Candidatus Eiseniibacteriota bacterium
CCGAGCCCGCGCGCGACCGGCGTCAGGCCGGCTGAACCCCCGCGCGCCAGCGGAACCGCGCCAGCGCGGCCGGGTGCGCGTCCGTGGCCGCCCACGCCGCGATCGCCTCGCCCAGCGCCGGCGCGAACTTGAAGCCGTGCCCCGAGCACGCGCTGGCCACGAACACGCGCGGCGCCTCCGGCAGCGTGTCCAGCAGGAAGTGCCCGTCGGGCGTGTTGGTGTACAGGCACACGCACGCGCGCACCGGTCCCGCCCGGAGCCCCGTCAGCCGCGGCGCGAGATCGGCGTGCAGCGCCGCCCGCTCCGCCTCCGACACCTCGCGCGCCACGGTGTCGGGCGATGCAATCGTGCCGGCGTGATGCCGCGCCGCCTTGATGCGGCCTTCGAAGCGCGGGAACCCGTACACGAACCGCGTCTCGCCGGGGTTCGGCCCGGGCGCGAACTCCCAGATCCAGATCGGGAACCGCGCGGGATCGTATGCGGCGGCATCGTCCGGCGCCCACCACGCCTGCACCACGCGCTCGACCTGAAGCAGGTCGCGCACCGCGGGCAGCAGCTGCGGCAGCCACGCGCCGCACGCCAGCACGAGCGCGCCGGCGGCGATCTCGCCACGCGCCGTGCGCACGCGCACGCCCGCGCCATCCGCCTGCCAGCCGAGCAGCGCGACACCGGGCTCGAGCGCGGCGCCGGCCTCGCGCGCATCCGCCAGCTGCGCCGCGACGCACGCCTCGGGGAACAGCACGCCCGCGCGCGGCTCCCACACGGCGACCTCGCCGTCCGCCAACCGCAGCGCGGGGAACCGCGCGCGCGCCGCGGCGGCCTGCAGCCGCTCGTGCGGCAGGCCGTGCGTGCGCGCGCTCAGCAGCGCGCCCGACACCAGCACTCCGTCCGGCGGGCCGATCATCACGCCACCGGTCGCGCGCAACAGCATCTCCCCGCGGCGCTCCCCCAGCTCCTCCCACTGTCGCCACGCGCGCTGCACCAGCGGCACGTACAGCGGATCCTCGAAGTAGGCCTCGCGGATGATGCGCGTGCCGCCGTGCGAGCTGCCGAGCGTGTGCGGCGGGAGGTGCGGATCGAGCGCCACCACGGACAGGCCGCGGCGCGCCGCGGCCAGCGCCACCGCGCCGCCGAGCGCGCCCATGCCGGCGACGACCAGGTCGGCGGTGCGGCTCATGTCGGCGCCGATCCGGACGATTCCGCCGCGGGCGATCGGGCGGATTCCTCCGCCGCCGGCGCGTCCGCGTCGCGGCCGCCCGGGTCGGACCCGGCCACGCGCTCCCGCTCGCGCGCGAGCGCGTGAAACAGCACGTTGCCCGAGTGCGCGTCCATCAGCGCGTGCACCACCATCGGCCCGATCAGCGAGCCCGACACCCAGTAGAGCGCGGCCAGGAACGCGCCCACCAGGCCGGTCAGCAGCATGCCGCGCGGGCCCTGGTACAGGTGCCCGAACCCGAACAGCACCGAACACAGCGCGGCCGAGAACAGGAACCCACCGCCCAGCACACGCTCGAGGTACCAGATCACGTAGCCGCGGTAGAGCAGCTCCTCGCACCATCCGGCCGTCAGCGACAGCAGGTAGAACGCGCCCAGCTCGCCGCGGGTGGTAGGCAGCATGCGCTCCACGCGCCGGAACCGCACCCGCAGCCGCTCGAGCGCCGCGTCGTCCTGGAGCGCGGCGCCGCGCTGGCGCGCGATCATGCCGCCCACGATCAGCACGCCGGCGAGAATGCCGATGAGCCCGCCGGACAGCCGCGGCACGAGCCCCAGGCCTTCGCCGACCTCGTGCCCGGGTGCGCCGAACGGACGCTGCAGCACGATCCACATCGCGAGCACCACGACCGTGAGCGACCATTGGATCGCGATCGCCTGGCCGTAGACCTGGCGCCGCACGCGCGGCAGCTCGGACTCGGCCGCGCGTTGCAGGCGGCGAAAGCCGAACGTCGCGGCGCGGATCGGGAACAGCACGGCGAGCACGAGGAACAGCAGGTGATCGATCGGGGTCAGCATCGCGGCAGGATACACGCGCGGCGTCGTGGCGCCCGCGTCGTGGCGTGGCCGGGATTCGGACGCGTGGCGTGGCGCATGCGAGAAACGGTGTTGCGCCGTGACGGGTTCCGCGTATCCTCGAACGAGGAACGGCAGCGGGCATTTGGGCTCGGCGAGGCGCATCGCAGGCCAGCGGGCTCGACGGCCGCGCCGAACTCCGCCCCGCGCCGGGTTGCTCCGGCGGCGATACCAGTCCCCGATTCCGCCACGCCGATCCCATGGCGCCGGAACGTTCTGGGAGATCACGGATGATTCCATCCCACGAGTGGATCCTCCTGATGGAGGACAGCCCGGATGACGCGTTCCTGCTGGAGCGCGCGTTCCGCCGGGCCGGCGTTCCCAATCCGCTGCACGTGGTGCAGGACGGCGAGCGGGCGCTCGAATACCTGGAGGGTCGCGGGCCGTACGCGGACCGCGGGACGTGGCCGTTGCCGGTGCTCGCGCTGCTCGACCTGCGGCTGCCGCGCTGCTCGGGCCTCGAGGTGCTGGAGCGGGTGCGCACCCGCCCGGGGTTGAAGCGGCTGCCGATCGTGGTGCTGACGTCCGCGTGCGAGCCCGCCGACGTCGCGCGCGCATACGACCTGGGGGCCAATTCCCTGCTGCTGAAGCCCATGGGCTCGGACGCGCTGCAGAAGATGGTGACGCAGATCGCGGCGTGGTGGCTCGAGCACAACGAGCGCGCCGATCTGGGGGCGGCGCGCACCCCCGATCTGCACCCGTCGGCGGCATGACCTCGTCCGCGGTCCGGGGGCTGCGGGTCCCCGCACGCCGCTCCATCCCGCGCGGCGGCGCACCCGAACCCCCGGCCGCAACCGACCTGGCGGCCCGCGTGCCGCCCCGGCCTAGATGAGGACGGGAGCCGATCGCGGTATGGTGGCCGGGCCCGGCGGGCCGACGATGGCCGCCGGACCGCCCGGACCCCCGCTCGCCGGGGCGGCACCCGCCACGCGTGGAGACCGCAACGTGAATGCGCACGGCACCATTCTGCTGATCGAGGACGATGCCAACGACGTGTTCCTGATGCAGCGCGCGCTCAAGAAGGCCGAGGTGCCCAACCCGCTGCAGGTGGTCGGCGACGGCGACGAGGCCGTGGACTACCTGAGCGGCAGCGGCCGGTTCGCCGACCGCGGGCAGTACCCGCTGCCGGTGCTGGTGCTGCTGGACCTGAAGCTGCCGCGCAAGAACGGCATCGAGGTGCTGCAGTGGCTGCGCCAGCAGCCGTCGCTCAAGCGCCTGCCGGTGGTGGTGCTGACGTCCTCGCGCGAGCCCAACGACGTGAACCTCGCCTACGACTACGGCGCCAACTCCTACCTGGTGAAGCCGCTCGGCTCCGAGGCGCTGCTGAACCTGGTGCGCTCGCTCCAGCTCTACTGGCTGTCGCTGAACGAGAAGGCGGAGATGCACCCGTAGCAGTGGATCCGGCCGCCGCCCCCGCGCCTCACAGGCGGTCCACCATCACCTTGAGCGCGGCGGGCGCGACCTGGAGTTCGAGCGGCGTGCGCCGGATCACGCGGTCGTCGACGTGCACCAGCAGCCGGTGGCGCGCGGACAGCGTGACGCGCCGCGCGCGCATCGCGTGCACCTTGGGGAGGTCGAGGTGCTCCTGGCGCCGCAGCGCGCGCCAGTAGAGCGGCATCTCGCGGCGCGTGAGCGAGCCGATCACGATCACGTCCAGGCGCGCGTCGGTGGCGCGGGCGCCGGGCGCGATCGGCAGGTTGTAGCCGACGGCGAACGTGTTGGCAACGGTGACGTTCAGCACCTCCTCCACGCTGCGCTCGCCGTCCACCTCCAGCGTCACGCGCTGGGGCCGGTCGAACAGCACCGCGCGCGCCAGCACCTCGAGCCCCCGCAGCGTGTGACGTAGGTTGTGGCCTGCGCCCGTGAACGCCAGCAGGTCGGCGAACACGCCGACCCCGGCGGCCTCGGTGAAGTACTCGCCCCCCGCCAGCCCCAGGTCCACGCGTCGCTCCTCCCCTTCGGCGATCACGCGGAACGCCGAGGGCAGGTCGCGCGGGATGTGCAACGCCGTGGCGAAGTTGTTGGCCGTGCCCTGCGGCAGGATCCCGAGCGTCACGTCGCTGCCGGCCAGCACCTGCACCGCGGCGTGCAGCGTGCCGTCGCCGCCCGCGATCGCCACGCGCGACAGCCGCCCGAGCGCCCGCGCCCGCAGCTGGCGTTGCAGATCGGCCGCGCTGCGCGCGGGGATCACCTGCGCCTCGAGCCCGGCGGCGCGCGCGAAGCGCACCAGCGGCGGCTCACCCCCGCGCAGCACACTGCCCGCCGATCGGTTGGCGAAGATCAGCAGCGGCTCGGAGCGCGGGGCCGGCGGGCGCCCGGGCGCATCCGCGGCATCGCGCGGTTCGCGCGCGCTCACGGTTCCCCCGCCGCCGGCCCGGCCCAGATCGCGCGCGGTGGGGCGCCGCGCACGATCTCCACCGCCTCGAGCCGCCGCGGCTGCCAGCCACCCGGGGCGCGCGCCACGTGCCACACCGGCATCGGCACCTCGCGCCGGTAGCCGTGCCCGAGCCGGCGCACGCCGATCGGGCGCACGCGCATCGCTT
>DASSIN010000189.1:0-4885 GCA_035691845.1 Candidatus Eiseniibacteriota bacterium
GGGGCGGCTGGGCGCCGGCGCGGCCGCGGACCTGGTGGTGTGGTCGCACGATCTGCACGCGCTCCCGCCGGCGCGGCTGCACGAAGCGTACGCGCGCGTCACCGTGCTGGCGGGCGAGGTCGTGCACGAGGGGGCCGCGCGCGAAGCGGTGGGGAGCGTCGCGTGAGCGGCACGCATCCAACCGACGACCGCCGCGCCGCCGCAGGCGCTCCGCCCGGAGGCGGTCCGCCCGGAGGCGATCCGGCGGGCGGGGCCGGTCCGCACCCGGCCCAGGACCTGGCGTTCTTCCGCGACCAGGGCGATGAGGATCTGGTGCGGCTCGCGCAGGCCGGCGACACGCGCGCGTTCGACGAGCTGGTCAGGCGCTACCAGGACAAGGTGTACCGCCTGTCCTACAAGATCCTGCGCCACGAGGACGATGCGGCCGAGGCATTGCAGGACGCGTTCCTGTCGGCCTACCGCGGGCTCAGGAACTTCAAGGTCGAGTCCACGTTCTCGACGTGGCTGTATCGCATCGCCACCAACGCCAGCCTGATGAAGTACCGCAAGCGCCGCGACCACCACATCTCGCTCGAGCAGTCGCAGAGCGCGAACGAGGACGCCGAGACGCTGCAGCTTCCGGACTGGTCGACGCAGCCGGTCACGGACCTGCTGAACGCCGAGACGCGCGAGGTGATGCAGGAGGGGATCGACCGGCTGCCGGAGGAGCTCAAGGTGGTGTTCGTCCACCGCGACCTGGAAGGGATGTCCAACACCGAGGTGGCGGAGATCCTCGACCTGTCGGTGGCGGCGGTGAAGTCACGCCTGCACCGCGCGCGCGTGATCCTGCGCGAGCGGCTCAATC
Source organism: Candidatus Eiseniibacteriota bacterium (assembly GCA_035691845.1). Lineage (GTDB taxonomy): Bacteria > Eisenbacteria > RBG-16-71-46 > RBG-16-71-46 > RBG-16-71-46 > DASSIN01. The sequence continues at coordinate 845 of DASSIN010000189.1, forward strand.
GCTATTTCGCAGACAAGATGACGAAGCGGGACCGGCGCGGGAAGCGCTAGGAGCGCGTGGCCGGAATCAGTGGTGCAGCAGCACGTACGCCACGAGCAGCGCCGCGATCGCGGCGCGGTACACGAAGAACACGCCGAGCCCGGCGTGGCGCAGGAACCGCATGAGGCCACGGATGGCGAACATGCCGACGATCGCCGACACCGCGACACCGATCGCGAGCGTGCCGGGCGCCACCGCGTGGGGCATGTGGCGCGCCTTGAGCAGCACGGCGCCGAACGTGATGGGCGTGGCCATCATGAACGAGAGCCGCGCCGACGACACGCGCGAGGCGCCCCCCGCGCGGCCCGCGGTGATGGTCACGCCGGAGCGCGACACGCCCGGAATCAGCGCCAGCGCCTGGGCGCACCCCATCAGCGCGGCCAGTCCCCACCCCGGGCGGTTGTGCTCGTCGCGCCCGCGTCCGGCCAGCCGGTCGACGCCCCACAGCAGCAGCCCGAACGCGAACAGCATCGCCGCCTGCAGCGGCAGCGAGCGCAACTTGGTGTCGGCCGCCTCCTCCAGCAGCTTCCCGGCCACCGCGCCCGGGATCGTGGCCACCACCAGCCACACCCACATCCGCCGCGCGGTGGCGGCGTCCGATCCGCCCAGCGCGCGCCGCAGCAGGTACAGCCAGTCGCGCCAGAACGCGAGCAGCAGCGCGAGCAGCGTGCCGCCGTGCAACGCCACGTCGAACGCCACCCCGGAGTACCGCCAGCCGAGCAGGGTGGGGACGATGAACAGATGCGCGCTGCTCGACACCGGCAGGAACTCGGTCAGCCCCTGCACCGCGCCGAGCGTTGCGGCGCGCGCGGGCGTGAGCACGGTGTCGGCGAGCGAAGCGGCGGTGGCAATCGCCAGCATGGCGCGGCACGCTAGCATGCGATCCGACGCATGACAACGAACGACGCACCCGTTCCGCAGGCGCCCGTCGCCCAGGCCAGCACCGAGGCCCGCGTCGCGAAGAGCGCGGGCCTGGTGGGCGCCGCCACGCTGCTGTCGCGCGTGGCGGGGCTGATGCGCGACCAGGTGATGGCGACGCTGTTCGGCGCCGGATTCGCGACCGACGCGTTCAACGTGGCGTTCCGCATCCCCAACCTGCTGCGCGATCTGTTCGCCGAGGGCGCGATGTCGTCGGCGTTCGTCCCGACGTTCACCGAGTACCACGTCAAGCGCGGCGAGGAGGAGGCGTGGGCGCTGGGCCGGCAGCTGATGGTGTGGCTGCTGCTGCTGCTGCTCGTGATCTGCACGCTGGGCTGGATCTTCACCCCCCAGCTGGTGCGGCTGTTCGCGGGCGGGTTCGCGCGCATCCCCGGCAAGCTCGAGGTCACGAACCAGCTCACGCGCATCATGCTGCCGTTCCTGCCCACGGTGGCGCTGGCCGCGGCGGCGATGGGCATGCTGAACGCGCGCGGGCGGTTCGGGGTGCCGGCGCTGGCGCCCACGCTGCTCAACGTCGGAATGGTGGCGGGCGGGCTCGCGCTGATCCCGGCGATGCATGCGATCGGCCAGCCTGCGATCGTGGCCATGGCGGTGGGCGTGGTGTTCGGCGGGCTGCTGCAGTTCGGCTGCCAGCTTCCGTCGCTCTACAGGCTCGGGTTCCGGCTGCGGCTGGAGATGCCGCGCGCGCACGCAGGGGTGTGGCGGGTGGGCCGGCTGATGCTGCCGGCGATCGTCGGGCTGGCCGGCACGCAGGTGAACCAGTTCGTGAGCACGGTGATCGCGAGCCACCTCGAGCAGGGCAGCGTGTCGTGGCTGTATTTCGCGTTCCGGCTGATGCAGCTCCCGATCGGCGTGTTCGGCGTGGCGCTCGCCACCGTGAGCATGACCGAGCTGGCGCGCGCCGCGGTGGCCGAGGACATGCCGCTGCTCAAGCGCACGCTGTCGGCCACCGTGCGGCTGGTGTTCATGCTCACCGTGCCGGCCGCGGTGTGGCTGGCGGTGATGGCGCAGCCGGTGATCGCGGTGCTGTTCGAGCACGGCCACTTCCACGCCGATTCCACGCGCCACACGGCGGACGCGCTGGTGATGTACTGCATCGGGCTGCCGGCGTTCGCGGCGGTGGGCGTGTTCACGCGCACGTTCTACGCGCTCGGCGACACGCGCGTGCCGGTGATGGCGAGCTTCGTGTCGGTGGCGGTCAACATCACCCTCAACCTGCTGTTCATCGGCCCGCTCAAGTTCCTGGGCCTGGGCCACACCGGGCTCGCGCTGGCGACCTCGGTGACGGCGTTCGGCAACCTGTTCCAGCTCGGGTTCTACCTGCGCCGCCGCGTCGGGCTGCTGGAGGGGCGACGCATCCTGTCCACGCTGCTGCGGGTGCTGATCGCCTCGGGGCTGATCGCGGCCGCGTGCTGGGCGTTGCTGGACGTGCTGGGCAATCGCTGGCACCACGGGTTCGCGCGCGAGGGGCTGGCGGTGGGCGCGGGGTTCGTGATCGCGGTCGGCGTCGGCTGGGTGGCGATGCGCGTGATGCGGGTGGAGGAGCTGCACGCCGTGCACGAGCTGGCGCGCGGGCTCGCGCGCCGGTTCGGACGCTGACGCCACGGGTTCGGCGGCGCGCGCACCCGTCTCCGGCGCGCCGGCGCGCGCGGTTCAGGTGGCGGGCGGCCCCGCCACGCGCGCCTGGTGCGCCCACAGCCGCGGGAACACCGCGAACGCCGCCAGCCGGCCGTGGCGCCACGGCGCGGATCCCAGCTCGAGCGCGAGCCACGCGCCGTAGCACCACGTGATCTGCAGCCGCCATTCCGGCTGCAGGAACTGCAGCAGCCACAGCACGAACATGCCCACCGCCTCGTAGGCGTCGAGCCGGAAGTTGGACAGCAGCACGCAGCCGAGCGCGCTCTGCAGCAGCGTGAGCGTCAGCTCCAGCCGATGGCTGGCGAGCGGCACGGCGGCGATGCGGCCGAGCGACAGCGAGTATGCGATCGGGATCATCGCGGCCAGCACGGTCCACTGGTTGATGTTCGACGACGCCAGGTTCATCAGCGCCATCCCGGCGCGCCCGCGGCGGCGCGCCCAATAGGTGGTGCTGGTGAACTCCGGGAACTCCGACAGGAACGGCGCCATCCACTGCACGAACACGAACTGGGACACGCCGATCAGCGTCGCCAGGCCGAGCATGCTGGACAGGAACGGGGCGGAGGTCACGTACAGCAGCGCCGCGCCGGCGAGGAACAGCGCCAGCGTGCCGAGCGCGCGCAACGGCTCCGGGCGCCCGAGCACGGCGCGCGCCGGCGCCGACAGCTCCTCCTCCTCTTCGTGCTCGCGCGGCGGCACGCGCTGCAGCGCGATCAGGTAGGCGGCGTACAGCGCCAGCAGCAGCCCGGCGTCGAGCAGGCCGAGGCGGCCCTTGATCACGATCCACACGAACAGCAGCAGCGGCGGCACCAGCCCCACGACCTCGACCGCGTGCTCGCGGTCGAGCCGCACCACGTGCCACTCGCCGCGCTCGCCGCGGCGGTGCGCGGTGACGGCGTGCACGCCCCAGATCACCGGCCACCCGAGGCCCGTCAGCAGCCGCACCGCGCCGGTGAAGTTGGCGGTCATCAGCGGCACGTCGCGGTGCCACGCGATCACCGCCTCGACCGCGAACTCCGGCAGCACCTGGATCCACGCCAGCAGCGCCAGGGCCAGGCCCTGCGACACGTAGAACTGCGCCGCCTCCGCGCCCCACGCCACGACGAACGCGCTCATCAGCATGGCGGGGAACGTCCACAGCGCGCTCCACGCCGCGCGGGGGACGTCGGCGGGCGACGGCGTGAGATTCATGCGCGAGCGAGGGGCTCCAGGTGGCGAGGGCGGCGGGTCGAGCCCGGGGTGCGCCGCGCCGCGACGATCGCGGCGCACGGGCTTGCCGGTCGGCAGGGGCGCCGATAGTGTGCAACGCCCCGTGACAGCGTCAAGCGCTCCCGATCGCGCGCGTCCGGCGCGCGCGCCTCGCGCGGCCCCCGCCGGCAGCCGGCCGCTGGTGCGGTTCGCGGCCGCCATGGCGGCGGGGGACGG
>DASSIN010000190.1:0-12170 GCA_035691845.1 Candidatus Eiseniibacteriota bacterium
ATCGCGTGGCCCTGGCACGGCCCGGGGCCCGTTCCGGACGGGGTGAACTGAACCCACGTGAGCTTGGGATCCCCCTCGCACAGGTGCGTCAGCGCCCATACGCTGTTGTCGGCCCAGCTCGAGCCGTCCGTCTTCCCGCCATAGATCAACATGGCGAAGTGGGAGCCCAGACCATCCACGTCGTCGACCACCGCTGCGTGCCCATAGCGCGGCCCTGGGCCTCCGGTGGAGCCCAACTGCACCCAATGCCAGAACAGCGTCGAATCGGTGTCCGACGCAGCCGGACGCCAGCCCTTCCACAGGTCGCCCAGCGCGTTGCCATTGTTGTCGAGCCCTCCGAACACGTAGGCCGTGTCGGGCACGCCCGTCTTGTGCACGAACACCATCGTCGCGCGTGTCCGCCCCACCGGCGGCCCGTCCGGGCCTGCGGGCGTGCTCTGCCGCCACTCGTACGTGGTGTCGTCGGGCGAGGCCGGCAGCCCCCACACCTCGTTCACGCGCCCGTTGGCCACGTGCTCGTCGCCGCCGAAGAACGTCACGCGGTTCCAGTAGGCGTCGAAGTCTGCCGCCTGGCCCTCGCGCGCCGATGGCGGTGACTGGCTGTACTGGCCGAGCGAGTTGTTGTCCCAGAATGACACTCCACTCACCGCAAACGGATAAGGCGTCCCCTGCACCGTGCCCGACGCGTTCAGGCCGCCGAATACCATCATGTGCTGGTGGCTGCCGCCGGTCGTGGCCAGGATCTTTCCCGATGCCACCTCGGTCGCCGTCGGGTACCAGCGGTCCTGGGCCATGGTGGCGATCGAGTTGTCCCACGGAAAGCTGTCCGGGCCGCTCGGGTTGAACTTGAACGCCCACGGCGTGCCCATGTCGCCGAAGTACTCGCCCCCGACCACGAGCAGGCTGCCATCGGGAAGCATGGCGTGGCCCGAGCAGAAGATGTCCGCTGGGCGCTCGGGAGCCCGATGCGGGTTCGGCACCGACAGCAGGTGGGCTTTGGTGCTGGCCTGGTCCGTGTCCGCTGGAAACGACGCGCTGTCGCTCGGGATGAAGCTCCAGCCGGCGATGTTGGGACGGCCAGACCCGCCCCAGAACAGCACCCGCGTCGAGTCGGTCAGGGTGTCGTGCAGCACGGCTACGTGCGTTCCCACGACCCCGATCGAGCCACCGGAACGCCACCGCCCGGTGGTGCTGAGAGTAGCGTTCGACGGGCAGGGGATAAGAGCACCCGCAGCGATCACGAACAACGCGGTGCCACAGACTGCGCGTCTCGAGGGTGCAGCTCCAGCCTTCCTCTCCATGGGCGACCTCCTGTCGAGGGCTGGGACGTGTCGGACGCGGGCGCCGCCTGGGATCATTGCATGCGGAGTACCTCGCGCGAGAGCTGCTCCCGGCCCGCCTGCACGCGTACGAAATAGACGCCGGAGGGTAGCGGGCGGCCGGCGTCGTCGCGGCCATCCCACAACAGGTCCTGGGCGCCTGCGTGCAGCGCGCCGCTCACCAGCCGCCGCACCCGCTGGCCTGCCACGTTGTAGAGGCTCACCGTCGCCACGCGATCGTCCGGCAGCCCGAGCCTTACCTTGACCTGGCCGCTCGACGGATTGGGCTCGGGACGGCCCAACTCGAGCTTCGTGACGGCTCCAGGGATCGTGATCGTCGCAGTGCCCAACGTCAGCTTTCCGGGCGAGCCCTGGTCGAGCAGCACTGTATAGGTGTAGCTGGCGCCCGGCGCGACATCGCGGTCTTCCAGGCTGTACGCACCTTCCAGCGGACTGCGGCCGCTCGTCAGCACGACCGGAGCGCCCGCACCACCCGTGCGCTGCACGCTAACGCTCCCCGCAGGCAGTCCGGCCGGCAGACGGTAGTCGAGCATCACGGCCGCACCGGTCCACAGACACGACACCTGGGCGGCGTAGGCTGCTGTCGCCTGGTCGGTGATGATCGCGCGGTACAGGTCGGGGTCCGGCCCCCGCGCGTCCACCCATGCCACGTACGCGCCGGTGCCACTTGCCGCCAGCCCGAGAAAGTCCCCTACGGTGGCCAGGGAGTTGCTGCCCAGCGCAAGCCAGTTGCTGCCCACGGAACTCAAAGCCACTGACGGCGCGAAACTGATCCCGCCATCGTCCGAGTGCGTCCAGTAGGTCTTGGCAATGCTCCCGCAACCGGGATCGTCCCGCCGGTCGTACCACGCCACGTGCACGCGCCCCGCGCCGTCCACCGCCACCCGCGGCAAACAATCGTCCACGCCCGCCGGGCTGTCGTTCACCCGCACCTTGGAGGACCAGCTCTGCCCGCCGTCGGTTGATCGCACCAGCACCACGTCCCGGCTGTCGTGCGACACCTCCGCTCCGCTCGGCACCCACTCGCGCAACGATAGCGTGTAGGCGTAGCTGTAGTAGTCCGAGCACCCCGTGAACAGATAGTAGCGGCCCATCTTCGGCAGCGTCGCGACCACGATCGGGATCGCTCCCGTCCCCGGCAGCTTCATGTCCTTGAACGCCAGCCGTGTCAGCGAGCTCGTGTCCGCACCGCAGAACAGCGAGATCCCCGCGGTCCACGTGGATGGCGCCGCCGGGGAGGTCGCGTTCACCACCCCGTGGATCTCGACCATCTCACCGGCCACACCGTCGAAATAGAAGTAGTCGCAGTCGTCCCCGCCCGCGAACTCGTACGAGTACGAGACCCCGTTCACGTCCTGCCCCACCTGAATTGGCTTCGCCTGGGCGAAGAAGTCGTTCGGCTCGCCTTCATCGATCGTTCCGGTGTAGGGGCCCAGCATCCCGTCCGCGTAGTCCGCCCAGGTCAGGTAGATCGCGCCGCGGCGGGGACCCGCGCTGGTGTCGATCGCCACGCTTGGGAAATCCGCGTCGATCGTCGTCTGAATGTACCCTGGCGCATAACGCCCGGAGCCATCCGCCCACCCGGGTGACGGCGCACCGAGATCATCGAGAATCGGCGCTACCGTGACCGGCGTCGTGAAACTGGCGCCGCTGTCGCGCGACGTCGCAGCTTGCACGGTGTGCGTCGCGAAGTCCTCCCACGACACTATCACCTCGCCGTCCGGGCCGACGGCGACCGAACTGCCGTTGCTGCTACTCCCGCCCAACTGTACCGGCGCCGACCACGTCTGCCCGCCGTCGCGCGATCGCGCGACTTGAATGGTTCCGTTCGCCGTGCTTCCTGATGGCACCACGTTCGTGTATGAGACGAAGACCATTCCCCCAGTCGGCTCGCATGCGATACGCGGAGAGTCATAGGGGATTGGATGAGCAGGCCTAAGTGGCGCCATAAAAGAGGGGGGGCCAATCGAGGCTGTCCAGGGACGAATCTGGTAGACAGCGATCGTCTCATTCGCGTTCTGCTCGTAGACATCCGCGGCATAGAATGTAGCGCCACGGTCCGAACAGACTACAGTACGGTAGGCGACCCCGTCGGAAGTGGCAGAAAGCAGGGGGAATCCCGTGGGGGGAGCCCACTGCCGCCCTTGGTCCAAGCTGTAGCTCCATTCGGCAATATGCGTCCCGCCGACCCACACGGCCACACCCGCGTCACCGGAAAAGGCCACGTCCGGCTGGCTCTGCGGGTAGTCCTCTCGCAGAACAACGCTGTCGCTCTCCGCGACCTGCGCGAGGACACCGCCGGGCATGAAGGCGGCAAGAAGGCCCACTGCGTAGAGCGTTAGTTGTGAGAGACGGGGCAAGAGGGTCACTGGCGAATTCCCGAGAGTCTCGCTTCGGCGATGGTGGCAGACCTCGCCCGGGGAGCCCGGAACGAGAAGAAGCATAGACCCGGTAGGACTATCGGGCAATGAACAGCTTGTGCCGCGAGGGGCATCCTTCAGTGCCGCGGAGCGGCGCCCATTTCGAGCCGATCCCTCCCCGCTGCGCTATCAATTACGTTGGTTTGCCCCGACGGTTTGTGCGTCGTGAAGCAACAGACTCCATTGTCATGAGCCCGCTGCGTGCGATGGGCCGAACTGCGCCTTCGGTGCTGCGTCATTCCGCGGTCAGTTCCACTTCCAGTGCGCGGTGGTCGGAGACGAGGTCCTCGGGGCCGCCGAGCGTCTCGAACGCCGCGATGCGCACGGGCCCGCGCACCAGGATGTGATCGAGCGCGAGCCGCGGCGCGCCGGCCGGCCACGTGCCGGCCGCGGGCGCGCGCGGCGCGACCTCGACCCGCGCGTCACGCAGCGGCGGATCGAGACTGCGCCCGTCACACAGCGCGCGCAGCAGCGGGCTCGCCGGCGTCGCGTTGAAATCGCCGCACAGCAGCTGCACCGGTGTGCGCTCGTCGGCCAGGCGCCCGAGCACGATGCGCGCGCTGGCCGCCGCGGCCCACGGCGCGTGGCCGATATGCGTCGCGCACACGAACAGTTGTCGGCCACTCGCGCGGTCGCGCAGCCGGACGCCGTGGACCATGCGGGGGCCGAGCGTCAGCGGCAACGTGCTGCCCGGGCGATCGGGCGTGCGCGACAGCCACCACGCCTGCGCCCCTTCGCGCTCCAGCCGCTCCCGCCGCCACAGCAGGGCGGCGTGCGCGCCGCGCGATCCGAAGCGGCCGAGGTGGAACCGCATCCACGCCACCTCGACCCACGGCAGCAACGCCAGCGCCACGAGCCAAGCCCGCGCGCCGGGCGCGGCCGCGAGCGCGAGCAGCGCCACGGCCGCGCTCCACGCCAGCGACGCCACCCGCAGGCCCGTGCTCGCGCCCGACAGCGGCCCCGCCTCAAGCGCGTAGTCCGGCAGCTCGCGCGCCAGCAACTCCGCGGCGTCCTCGCTCACCTCCTGCAACGCCACCACGTCCGGCGCGCGCCGGCGCACCAGCGCCGCGACGCGCGCCATCCGCGCCGGCCAGTCGCGCTGCAGCGGCGACGGCCCGTACAGCACGTTGAGGCTCAACACGCGCCAGTTTGCGGCGCGCGGCAACTCACCGGCCGTCGACCGCTCCCACGCGCGGCGTGATGATGCGCGCCAGCACGTCCTCGCGGCCGGGGATGCGCTCGAGCCACGGGTAGCGCGGGCCGCCGTGGTAGTCGAGCCGGTGCGTGGAATAGAAATCGCCGTTGTCCATCAGCAGCTCGATCGGCTCGGTGCGGCTCGCCTTCACCGCGTCCATCAACACTTCGTGCGAATATTTGTCGCCGTTGACGGCGGCCACCTTCATGCCGGGGCCGATGCCTGCGCGCGCCGCGGGCGAGCCTGGAATGACGTCGATCGCGGCGCCGTTGTCGTCCAGCGTGAAGCCGAGCGAATAGGTGAGGTCCAGCCGCTTGTTCGCCATCCCGGCCGCGCGCAGCACCGGCGGCATGCTGTCGCGGTACACCAGCCGCCAGCCGCCGTTCTCGATGCCGCCCAGCGGGGCATGCGGGGCGGTCGAGCGCAGGCGCTCGTGCAGGAATGCGGCCCAGTCGTGCGGCGCGACCGCATTCAGCGTGTGCACCACGTCGTCGAACGTGTACGGGCGCACCTCGGGCGGGCCGCTCGGCGGGCCGTGGAACAGGTGGCAGAAGTCGTCGAGCGATCGCTCGCCGTGCGTGAGCCGGCGGATCTCGACGTCGGTCTCGAGCCAGATCAGCAGGCCCTCGTTGTAGAAGTCGGTGCCGCGCCGCCACGACGCCCACGCCGGCGACGAGCCGTACAGCACCTGCGCCGCCACCGCGGTGTCCTCGAGCGGCCGCCACGTGCGGCCGGGACGCGCCTCGAGCCCGGCCGCGATCATGGCCAGGTTCTCGCGCGACTCCTCCGGCGTCACGAGCCCGCTGCGCGCGGTGAGCACGTGGCCCAGGTACTGCGTGAGGCCCTCGTACACCCACAGCAGCTCGCCCTTCATCGGCTGCTGATAATCGTAGGTGGCGAGCCCGGCCGGACGGCGGTACTTGCCGTTCCACGAGTGCACGTACTCGTGCGGCATCAGCCCCGAGCGCGTGAGCCGCTTGTCGGGATCGATCCACGTGCGCTCGTCCACGCGATCGTCGCTCGACTCGTGGTGCTCGAGCCCGAAGTGCGCGGTGTGGTCGGACAGGGTGAGCAGGAAATGGTAGCGCTGGTAGTGGCGCGCGCCGAACAGCGCGCCGGCCTCGGTGACCAGCCGGCGCAGGTGCGCCACCGTGGCGTCCGGGATCGCGAGCCCGGCGCGCGAGTCGCACGCCATGTCCAGGAACACCGGTCGCGGATCGTCGGTGGTGAGCGGCACCTCGCGCATGTAGAGCCCGGCCAGCACGGGCGAATCGATCAGCCGCACCAGCGACACGGGCGCGAACCGCGTGACGCCGGCGGCCTCGTGGCCCTCGAGCGCGCTGGCCCAGTGCCAGCCGGCCGGCAGCCGCACGCTGGCCTCGCAGCGCAGCGTGTTGGGATCGCTGCCCTGCGGGTAGAGCACCACCTCGTTCCAGCTCAACACCAGCAGGTGCTCGGTGGACGACACGCCGGCCGAGAACGAGCCGGCGGCGGGCAGCAGGAAATCGAGCGCCACGTCCAGCGCGCGCGCGCCCGCGGGCACGTCCACGTGGAACGCGTACATCTCGACGTCGTCGCGGCGCCAGTCCACGCGCCGGCCGCCGGCCGTGAACTCGAGCCCGGCCAGGTCGCCGATCGGGCCGTCGGGGCCGTGCTCGCCCGGCAGCCACTTGGGATAGACCAGCGTGATCGGGCCACCGGTGACCGGCAGCGTCAGATGCGCGTGCAGGATCTTGCGCGGCGCCTCGCGCGCATCCACGTCCACGATCAGCGCGCGCGCCGGCGACGCGCACAGCATGGCCGCCATCAGCGCGGCCGGGACGACCAGGGGAAGGAGACGCAGCGGCCGCACGGGGCCTCCACTCGGGCGCTCCCTCGCCGCAACGGGGGAATCGGGAGGCGCGGCCTGCCGTCCGAGGCGCGCACAGGGGCGCGCGCCCCGCGCTCCCGCTAGTCTTCGATCTCCTTGATCACGACGCTGTCCACGCCGTCGATCTCGGTGAGCTTGACGCCGATCACTTCCTTCTTCGAGGTCGGCACGTTCTTGCCGACGTAGTCGGCGCGGATCGGCAGCTCGCGGTGGCCGCGGTCGATCACCACCGCGAGCTGGATCGTGCGCGGCCGGCCGAAGTCGATCAACGCGTCCATGGCGGCGCGCACGGTGCGGCCGGTGTAGAGCACGTCGTCCACCAGCACCACCACCTTGCCGTTGATGTCCACCGGGATCTCGCTCGTCCCCACCACCGGCTGGTGCGCCACGGTGGACAGGTCGTCGCGGTACAGCGTGATGTCGAGGCTGCCCTCGGCCGGCGCGCGGCCTTCGAACTCGCGGATCTTGGCCGCCATGCGGGACGCGATCGGCACGCCGCGACGCCGGATGCCGACCAGCACGAGGTCGTCCACGCCCTTGTTGCGCTCGACGATCTCGTGCGCGATGCGCGTGATCACGCGCCGCAGCCCGTCCGCGTCGACGATCTCCGCTTTTTCCTTGAGCGCCATCGGGTCTCCGGTCGAGGGCCGGCGGGCGGGCGGACGGCCTGGCCGGCGCGCGGCCCGCGGTGCGGCCCGGCACGATAGCGGCGCCGCATCCGCCCGGCAAGCCGGCGTCGCGCGGCGGGGCGGGCGCGGACTGCAACGCCCGTCCGGCGCGTGCACCGCTGCGACCTCCGCGCAATCCAATCACTCGTGAGCATGACCGACGTCGCCACCCGTCCGATCGAGATCCTGCTCGTGGAGGACAACCCGAGCGATCTCGAGCTGACGTTACGCGCGTTCCAGGTGCACCACCTCACCAACACGATCCACGTGGCGCGCGACGGCGAGGAGGCGCTGCAGTTCCTGTTCGGCGGCCGGATCCTGCACACGCCGGATCTGGTGCTGCTCGACCTGCGGCTGCCCAAGGTGAGTGGCAAGGAGGTGCTGGCGCGCATCCGGGGCGAATCGCGCACGGCGGCGGTGCCGGTGATCGTGTTCACGTCATCGACCGAGGATCGCGACTTCCGCGAGTGCATGGCGCTCGGCGCCAACTCCTACATCGTCAAGCCCACCGACTTCGGCCAGTTCGCGCTCGCCGTGAGGCGCATGGGCCTGCAGTGGACGCTGCTCGCGCCGGTGCACTGAACGGCCGTCGATAGCGGCCCGTCTGCTGCGTTGCTCGGTCGAAGTTGTCCTCGACGTGTCTCACGATACGTCTGCGGGAACTTCTCCCTCGCGCCTTGCATCCGGGCCACTCTCGGCGGCCGTGACGGCCGGGACGTCAGGCGCGCTCGCCCTCGACGACCACCTTCGATAGATCCCAGCCGCGCAGGAACAGCTCGCGCACCTCGGCCAGCAGCTTCAGGCGGTTGAGGCGCGTGGGCGCGTCTTCGACGTTCACCATCACGGCGTCGAAGAAGCCGTGGATCGCGGTGTCCATGGCCAGCAGCGCGGGCAGGATCGCGGCGTAGTCGCGCCGTGCCCACAGCGGCTCGCTGGCCGCACGGGCGCGCTCGAGCGCCTCCAGCAACGTCTGCTCGGCGGGCTCGGCCAGCCGGGCGCGGTCGAGCGAAGGCGGCAGCGGCTCGGTGGCCTTGGCGAGGATGTTGGCGACGCGCTTGAACACGACGACGAGTGGCACGAAGCGCGGATCGCCGCGGAACGCCTCGAGTCCGCGCGCGCGGTCCAGCGCGTCGGCGGGGTCGATCCAGCCCGGGCGCGTGCGGCCGCCGGCCGCGGGCAGCCGCGCCTCGAGCGCGGCGTCGCGCGCGTCGTAGGCGACGCCGCTCTCGTCCAGCGCCACCGCCACGCGGCCGCGCCAGAACTCGCCCAGCTTCTTCATGATCTCGGCGTGCGGCAGCGACGGATCGGCGTGGAACAGCGCGGCCGTGCTCTCGACGCTGGCGTCGCGCAGGTCCAGGTGGCGCTGCTGCTCGATCAGGATCCGCACCACGCCGTTGCCCGCCCGGCGCACGCCGTAGGGATCCTCGCTGCCGCTCGGCACCTTGCCCAGCACGAACGCGCCCGCCACGTGATCGAGCTTGTCGGCCAGCGACAGCAGCGCGCCCGCGTCGGTCGCGGGCAGCGCGTCGCTCGGTCCGCGCGGCCGGTAGTGCTCGGCGATCGCGGCCGCCGCCGCCTCGCTCTCGCCCGCGCGGCGTGCGTAGTGTCCGCCGATCACGCCTTCCAGGCTCGCGTACTCCTTGCCGCTGCCGATCATCTCGGACAACAGGTCGGTCTTGGCGAGCAGCGCGGCGCGCTGCGCGTCCTGCCCGGCCGCCGGGGCCAGCCGCTGCGCCAGCCAGCCCGTCAGGCGCTCGAGCCGCGCCGCCTTGTCGCGCAGCGAGCCCAGCCCCTCCATCCACGTCACGCCCGCCAGCGCCTCCACGCGCGACGCCGGCGGATGCGCGAGATCGGTCTGCCAGTAGAAGCGCGCGTCCTCGAGCCGCGCCACCAGCACGTCCTCGTTGCCCTTGCGCACGCGCTCCATGCCGAGCGCATCGCCGTCGCGCAGCGCCACGAACGCCGGCAGCAGGTTGGCGCGCGCGTCCTCCACGGCGAAGTAGCGCTGGTGCTCGCGCAGCGCCATCACGATCACCTCGCGCGGCAGGTCGAGGTACTTGGCATCGAACCGCCCCGCGAACCCGCACGGCTGTTCCAGCAGGAACGTGTTGATGTCCACCAGCTCCGCGTCCTCGGCGATGCGGCCGCCCAGCTCCGCGGCCAGCTGCTCCGACTGTTCGCGCAGCGACGCGCGCCGCTCGCCCGGCGCCACCAGCACGTGCGCGGCCGCCAGTCGCGCGCGGTAGTCGCGCGCGTGCGCGATCGGCACCGCGGCGGGCGAGAGGAAGCGATGGCCGCGCGTGGCGCGGTCGGCCTCGAGCCCGAACGCGCGCACCGGCAGCACGTCGGAATCGAGCAGCGCCACGAGCCAGCGCACCGGCCGCGCGAAGCGTGTGTCGTCCTCCAGCCAGCGCATCGTCTTCGGGAACTGGAGCCGCGTGGCGAGCGCGGCCAGGAACTCCGGCAGCACGCCCTCGGCCGGCCGCCCGGCGTGGTGCACGGTGACGGCCACGTACTCGCCCTTGGGGCTGGCCACGCGGCGCACGTCGGCGGGATCCACGCCGCGCCCCTGGCAGAACCCGAGCAGCGCGCGCGTGGGCGCGCCGTCCGCGCCGAACGCCGCCTTGGCGGAGGGCCCGAGCACCTCCTCGTCGCGATCCGGCTGACGCGCGGCGAGCCCGTGCACGGCGAGCGCCAGCCGCCGCGGCGTGCCCAGCGTCTCGACGGCATCGAACGTCAGCCGCAGCTGTGCCAGCCCATCGCGCGCGCCCTGCGCGAGCTGCTCCAGCGCGGGCGCGATGTACGAGGGCGGGATCTCCTCGCAACCGATCTCGAACAGCAGCTCGCGGCTCACGCGCCTCCCGCCGGCGCGGCCGTCGGTGCGGCCTCCGCCGCCTCGGCCTCGGCCGGCTTCACCCACCGCGCGCGCTGTTCAGGGTCGCGGAGCAGCGGCCAGCCCATCGCCTCGCGCTGCGCCACCCACGCCTGCGCCGCGCGCCGCGCCAGCTTGCGCACGCGCCCGATGTAGCCGACGCGCTCGCTCACCGAGATCGCGCCGCGCGCATCCAGCACGTTGAACAGGTGCGAGCACTTGATCACGGCGTCGTAGCCCGGCATCACCAGCCCGAGGCCCAGCAGCCGCTCGGACTCGCTCTCCCACTGCCGGAACATCTCCACGTGCGCCGCCACGTCGGCCTGCTCGAAGTTGTAGTGCGACCACTCCACCTCGTTCTTGAGCCACAGGTCGCCCCAGGTGATGCCCGGCGCCCACGTCAGGTCCTGCACGCGGTCCTGCTGCTGCAGCATCATCCCGATGCGGTCGAGACCGTAGGTCAGCTCGGCCGACACCACCGGCAGCTCGAATCCGCCGCACTGCTGGAAGTAGGTGAACTGCGAGATCTCGGTGCCATCCATCCACACCTGCCAGCCGAGCCCGGCCGCGCCCAGCGTGGGCGACTCCCAGTCGTCCTCCACCAGCCGCAGGTCGTGCTCGCGCGGCTCGATCCCGATCGCGCGCAGCGAGTCGAAGTACGCATCCACCACGTCGAACGGCGCCGGCTTCAGCAGCACCTGGTACTGGTAGAACTGCTGGAAGCGATTGGGATTCTCGCCATAGCGCCCGTCCTTCGGCCGCCGCGACGGCTCCACGTACGCCACGTTCCACGGCTCGGGCCCCAGCGCGCGCAGGAACGAAGCCGGGTTGAACGTGCCCGCCCCCACCTCGGACGGATACGGCTGCTGGATCACGCACCCGCGCGACGCCCAGTACTGCTCCAGCGCCATCATCATGTCCTGCAACGCCGCGCGCGGATTCAATGGGGTCCCCAATTGGCTCACCGATTCCATACCTCGAGGCTGGCGAACGAGTGCTCGCTAACGGATGCCGCCGCTCTCCGGTGTCAAAAACGCGGAGCGGAGGCGCGCGGACCTCGCCTCCGCCACGCGCTGCGAGCTCACTACGGCAGGATCACCATCTTCTTGCGGTCGCGGAACACCTGCGTCTCGACCCGATAGAAGCACAGCCCCGGCCGGAGCGCGACCCCACCGTCATCGCGCTGATCCCAGCTCGCCACGTGCGATCCGGCCGGATAGAAGCGGTTCGCCAGCGTCCTCACCCGCCTTCCCTGCGCATCGAAGATCTCGAGCCGCACCATCTGCCCCACCGGCAAATCGAAATGGATCGTGGTTGCACCGTGGAACGGGTTCGGCTGATTCTGCCGCAGCGCGAAGCTGCGCGGAAGCGGGCTGGCCTCGGCGGTCTGCTTCGCTCTCGCCGCCACGCTGGCGGTGAGCGGCGTGCCGTCGACCAGCAGGAACAGATCGCGGGTCGTGCCGGCCGCCTGACCAGGCGCCGCAAACGCCAGCGACAGTGTGTCCGCGCCGCTCAACACCGCCGAGACCGAATCACGCGCCGACAGCGCCTCGCGCACGTCGCTGCCGTTCGCCGCCGCGGCAGCGGACGGCGTGCACCATTGCTCGGTCGGAACCTGAACACTGGATACGAGCCGGGCTGCCAGCCGCACGTTGCAGGGGTCAAGGAACCGCAGCCGGAAAGCCCCCGCCGGGACGGAGTCGACCACCTGCTGATCGAACTGGACGCGTGGCACGATCGTGCCGGCTGCGACCCACTCCCCTGTGGCGCCTTGCGTCTCGACGACGATCCGGCTGCCCGTCAGC